>NZ_BAAGSM010000018.1:0-519107 GCF_054782435.1 Nocardia thraciensis | reverse complement strand
GGGTGGTCCCATGCTCATGGCAAAAACGGCTCCGAAGTGGTCCCTTCCTCCTGGCAGCCGACAGGATGCGCGCCCAGCTCGCCGCGCGCATCGATGAGGCGGTGCCGGAGGTGCCCGGTATCGGTGATGCCGTGGTGAGGTACGCGCTGGCGTGGCGGGTCTGGCATTTCGAGACGACCAGTTGCGACATGACCGACGACTGCCCCGAAGCGCGGGACCTCATCCGCGCCCGCACGGCCTACACCGACCTCACAGCAGCAGCCGCGGCGGTCGAACCGTGACCGGCGGCCCAGCAGACAAGGGCGGGAACCCTATAGCTGGGTTGCCGCCTGACGAGTTCGGCGACGGGCTCGACCGGTGGGCCCAGCACGACCGGCTGACTCGTGTCCTGGCGGAATGGACGCCGCGCTGGGGAGTGCTGGTCTACCACGACGACGGCACCGGGCGGACCTACCCGTCCGCGGTGTACAGGCCCTACCCCGAGGCGGAGGCTCGCGGCCTGGTGGAACACCCGAACACCTACATCCGGCCGCGAGGCGACGGATTCCAGGTCGGACGCCGGGCAATCCCGTGGCTGCCCAACAAGCCACCTCCCCACGAATACGTGCCGATGGACGACTCCGACAAGTAGCACACCGCGTCGGGCAGTCGCGACGCGTATTAGGCTTCCCGACATGACACAGGGAGACGAACAAATGGGATTCGAAATCGAATTCGATGACAAAACCCAAGCATTCCTGGACTGGGTTGCACCCGACCGTATGGAATCGCAGATTCGGACGTTCCTGAGCGAGACGCTCGAAGGTGTCGCGGACTACGACGCAGATAACTGGTGGAGCCCGCCCGTGTCGACGCGGATCATGGACGCAGCGAAACTGCGATTCGGCAGCCGTGACGAATTCCTCTCGTCCGAACATCGTGATGCAGCAGACCAGTTCATTCGGTTCCTCGGCGAGTGCTATGTGCGCCGTGCAGGGATGGAATGGACGAATCAACCGGACTGGGCTGGATCGCTGTTTCCGGACTTCGGTCCGGCGGTGCGGTATGACGATGATGTTCGGAGTGTGACGTTGATTGCCGATGACTTGTTCGATGACAAGTTCGGTGGAACGAAGTCGATCGAGTACAACATCTCCGACGCCGTGAAACTGCACACACGGTAACGGTTCTAGCTACCAGGCTACTTATGGGGGTGCGTACAGCCGTGCCCGATGAATACGACGCCGTACGGCGAGACCTGAGCAACTACGAGCGCGGCCTGTACTTCGAACTCGGGCGGGCACACCTCCGCGGCGAAACACCCGAAAGGGGGTGGGTGAAACAATTTCAGATACCCACCGCTCGCGGCCCTCGAATACTCGACAACGCCAACACTCAAGGCAAAGGCGCCCGGGGTATCGAGCGGAAATCCGGTCGAGTTGATGACAGAACCCTCGAACAACTGAAACGTGAACGCGTCGGGCTGCAGACGGGGAAGATCACTCACAGCCGATGGGAGACTGTCGCCGGAGAGAAAATCAGCCCCCAGGTTCGTGAGTACATGGAACAACTCGGCCGTGACTTCCCCGGCCGATTCGAACACGCCGAGATATCCCGCAAGGATGCCGCGAGGGCTATCGAGGTCGGAAGGAGTCTCGCGTCCCGGCAACTCGAATTGGTCAAGGCGTACGCGCTGGATCGCGCCGACCGCGCCCGGAAACGTCTGGCCAATATCCGTGAGATCGTTCGCAGACGGGAAGCCGAGGCCAAGGCGAAAGCGGAACGCGAGCGACAGGCCCGAGAAAAGGCCGAGCGAGAAAGACGAGAACGCGAAGCCAAGGAAGTCAGAGACCGGGCCGAACGCACCCGAGTGCAGGAGAAGGCAGCTCGGGAATTCCCGACGCTCGGGGAGCTGATGTCGCGGGGGCAAGGCGACGAGAACACCGCGCGGGGGCGCGGCGCGCCGGACGCGGCCGAGAAGGCCCGCCAACGCGAAGCGGCCGACGCTGCCACCGCGAAGGCCACCAAGGCGCGGGACGCGGCCGACGCCGCCGCACGGAAACAGCAGCGGGACGCGGCGGATCGGCTCGGGCAGACGGCCCGGGAAGCGCGCGAGGCTGCGGCCCGGGGACAGCGGGGCGACATGGCTCGCGAGGTCGCGGACCTGCTGAGGGTCACCCAGCCGACACCTGGTGTGGAACGGCTCAGCCGCGAAGCGATAGAGGCGGCCCGGACGCGCGCCGGTCGGGAGGAGCGCGGCCGAGAACGCGAGCGGGAACCACGAGAACGCAACTGACCCAGCGGATTCCGCTGCGCAACCGGTAGATACCGGGAACTTTTGAACCCTCCGCACCCCCGAACGCCCTCGGCCGGGGTCGCGCGGCGGGGGTGGGGTCGGGTACCTCCCGGTGGGGTGGGCCGGGGTCAGCGCGCCCCCTTCGCCGAGTTGCATGACCTGCACAGAACTTGCAGCGGCCCGGCCGCTCGGCCACTGATCGCGACGGCAATTACGTGGTCGGCGGTGAGGTCGGTGGCCGCTGCCATCCGGGCACCAATCACCGTGCCGGGCCCGGTGTTGGGCGACGGCAGCGGCGCGGCGCTGGCGTTCTGCCCAGTCCAATGTTCTCTTGGTGGGCGTGGTGGCGCGCCGGTGCCGGTTGTCCTCGGCACGATGTGCAGCACATCGTGTTTCGGGTTGGAGCGCAGGACAACCGGGCACCGAGCACGGCCGCAGTGATGCTCTGGGCATCGGTCCGGGCTATGCCGCGTCGTAAAGGCGCACGAGCCCGGCGGGGTGCGGGAATCCGAACGCCAGGCGGGTGATTGCGCGGATGCTGATGCGGTCGCTGGTGAAGTGCGAGTGTTCGCTGATACGCAGGTCGGTGTCCTTGCGCAGCACCACGAACGTGCGGTCCTTCGGGATTCCCCAGATGGTTCCGGCGGCGACGGCCGGGGTCGGCATGAGTGGGACGCCGAGCACGGTTCGGTGGGTCGGCCGGGTGGGATCATTGCCCAGCAGCGGCTCATTCGATCCGGTGGCCTTCTTGACCTTGGCCAGCGCGAGCACGGTGGCAGGGTGGGCGGCAAAGGTGTTGATCTCCGCACCCACGGTCTCGGCCTTACTCAATGCCTCGGCGAACGGGTCGGTGTTCGCGATCGTCGCGCCGGTGTCGACCACTTGCACGCCGGTGACGCTGAGCAGCCCGTTCGGGCCGTTGGTGATGGTGTTGCCGAAAAACGCGGCGTCGATCTTCTTCGCCACGTCGCGGGCGATACCGGCGCCGATCACTTCCTGCGCCTCGGGCGAGCCGTCGTCGGCGAGCTCGGAGCTGATCACCGTCAACGTGGCGAGCTTCTTCGGGGTTACCACGATCTCATCCGAATCGGCGTCGGACGCAGGGATTTCGGCTCCTTCGGCGACCCAAGAACCCGGAGGGGACGCCGAAGCGGGAGGTGTTCATCGCAGACGAGGTGACAACCATCCTCAACGCGGCTGCGGCGCGCGGCCTACGGCTATTCATCGTGTGCCTGCTGGCGTTCGCTGGTCTACGGAAGGGTTAGATAGCCGGACTGCGCTGGGACGCAATAGATTTCAAGAACGAACGCATGTCGGTGTGGGAACAGCGGAAACGGAACCGACGCAAGAAGGCCGATCGCGCCGAGAGTGAGAGCGCGACCCTGGTCGGCGATACCAAGACTGAGGAATCGCACCGAGATTTGCCGCTACCGCCGACCCTCGCCGCCATGCTGAAGCTCGTGCGCCAGTGGCAACGCGAAATGCACATAGCCTCCGGTCGCCGGTTCGGTGTCGACGGGGAGCTACCCACACACGTCGTGGTGAACCCGTCCGGCGGCGCGGTACACCCGGAAACGGTGTACGAACGGTGGGCCGACTTCGTGCGGACGCTGCCCGTGCTCTACCTGCACTTGCACGCCGCGCGGGACACCTGCGCGACGCTGCTGGCGCTCCGCGGCGTACTCCCCCATCTCGTCGGCGCATGGCTGGGCCACAAGGCCAAGGGCATGATCGCATCGCCGGTGACAGGCGAATACATCCACGGGGAGTGGGAGTTTCGGGTGATCGTGGCCGCCGAGTGGGAGGCGATTTTCGCGCCCATTGTGACATCTTGTGACATGAAGAAGGCATTTCAGGGCGGGAAACACCAGCTCAGCGCATGATCAACGCTCGAAACCTGTCTTCCGAGGGGACGGCAGGAGCGCGGCCAGGGGTATTCATGAGTTCGAACAATGAAGGCGCGTCAACTCGACCCGGAAGCGCCGAGCCCGAGCTACTGGAGCCCGACGACCAAGTCCACTACCACCGCGTGATGGCTTTCTGGCTGAGTGCGTCGAAACGATCTCGGAAATCGCCGCCGATGGCGCATCGGTCCGCAGCACGCCGCACGGGTTCGAGCACGCGCAGGGTTCTGGTTGACGACACCTCGGAAAGCTTCTCCAGTACGGGAAGACCTTCATCGAGCGCCCCGCGCACATCGCCGGCGCCTACGCGTGTCGCGGCCGACCAGGCGCGCAGGTTCGTTGCGTTGCGGGTTCCAGCCTGCTCGGCGGCGGTAACCCGGACACGCGGCGACAGGGACGAACTCGGAAGAGAACGCGAGAAAGGTCCACGAACCAGACAGTGAAAGCAGCAGACGCATGACCGATAGGGAAACAGATCTACCCCTGCCGGCCACGCGCCAGAGATTAGCTGTCGGAGGACTCTTGCTTGGGGTGGTACCGAAGCAACGCGACATCGCCAATCTGCGTGACGTCGACCAAGTGCATTCGGCGCCGGGTTCCGCCCGGAAATTCCGCCGGGTTCAAAAACCGAGGCGCGTCGGTCTGACCGACCAGCAGCGGTGCGACAGCGACGTGAACTTCATCGGCGAGACCAGCGGACAACACCGCTGTATGGATGCTGGTACCACCTTCGATCATAAGCTGCCCGATTCCGCGGTCTCCCAGATCATCGAGCAGCGCACCGAAATCGACTGCCGCGCCCAGAGATACCACCGTGGCTAGCTCGCCGAGATGATCCCGCAGCTTCTCCGCCCCGGTGTCGGTGGTGTACACAATCGGCCGTCGTTCCTCGACACCGTGATGCCAGAACTTGGCGCCCGGGTCGAGGTCGCCGGACCCAGTGACCACGACCTTCTGCAGATGCCCCGGCTTGCCTGCCGCCACGCGGGCCGCCCGCCGTGCCTCGCACTTGATGATCAGTCGCGGATTGTCGCGCCGCAGCGTTTCCGCGCCGATGAGAATCGCGTCCGACTCGGTCCGTACCTGGTCGACGCGGTCGAAATCCTCCGCGTTGGACAGGTGAAGCCGCTCGGGAATCGCGTCATCGATACAGCCGTCGATGCTGACTGCAACGGAGCAGACTACGTACGGTCGGGGCAACTCGGGTCCTTCCACTCCTGGTACGCGGCAACGAACTCACCCACGCCGGGCTGCGCGCTGGCTGGGTCGATCGCTTCCCCCAGCTGTACCACCTTCGCCATGATCCGGCCCGACTCGGTACCGATCCCGATGCGGAGCGCCTCGAGGCCGAGTTGAGCGGCTGGCTCGATTTCTCCGGCCGCTATGTGCGCGACCGCGGCCCGCGCGAGGTAGACACCCTTGTCTCGTGGGTAGCCCGACTGCATGCGTGCGGTGGCGGTCGCGAACTGCTGTGTGGCGGAGCGGTATTTGCCCGTCTCGGCCAGGCTGTAGGCCTCGTAGGCGTCGATGTAGGACTGGTCCAGGAAGAACCCCCACGCGGGGTCTGTGTCGGCGCTTTCAACCATCGTCCGCGATTCTTGGTACCCACGGGCACTCGCGGCCGGTTCGCCCGCCAGCGCTTGGGCGTGGGCTCCGAATGTGACGGCCGCCGCGGCGAACAGCGAGTCGGGCGGGGCCGAACGTCTGGCTTCCTCGGCGAACTCCCGGCCGCCCTCGTAGTCGTCCATGTCGCAGGCCAGCTGGCTCATACGCACGAGCGACAACCCCACGTAGTAGTTATCCCCGAGCTGATGTGACCAGGTGAGCGCCTTCTCCGCCCAGTGCTGCGCCTTCTCGAACATCCGCTGATCCTGGAACTGCCAGGCCGCCGTCTCGGCGTACATGGCCAGCAGTCGCAGAATCGTCTGCGAGTCAACGACTTTGGCGCGGCGCAGCGCCTGCATCCGCGTGATGGCTGTGAGTACTTCGGGCAGCGTCTCCTTCGCGCCGTACAGGTTGTCGGACTCGATGATCGTCATCCGCTTATCGAGGAAGTGCTGGACGTGATCGATGTCCGTGTTGGCGAACATGGCGGCCAACGGCTGCGAGGACAACGCGGCACCGGCTACCCCGGCTCCGATACCGAGAACAAAATTGCGGCGCGGCACCGACACCAGAACAACCTCTCCCGTCGCCGTACGGGTCGGCACCAGCACATAGTCAGCGTCGATACCCGATTCCAGCAGCGCACCGAGTTTGTGCGCGGCATCGACGCCCACGGTAGTCGGACCGCCCAGTATGGACCAGAATCGCTCTACGACGCCGGTTTCCGCTTGCTGTAGCTTCCGGTCCAGCTGCTGCGCGTACCGCGGTGTGAGCTGAATAGTCTCCTTACGACGCTCCCACTTCTTCACAGCTTCGACGGAAACCCCAGCCCAGGCGGCAAATGCTTCCTGCCCCAGGAGAGTCGCCTCCCGCAGGGCCATCGCCTCACGGCCGGTCCATTTCGAGCACACATTCATCCGTTGAGCCCCTAATCAACAGGTTGAGTGCACCGAGGGTACCCCTCCGGTACACCGCCGGTACCTGGTCTGACCAGGCTCGTTGCGAAATGGTTGATTTGGCCCCCAGCCGCCAGGTTCGTAGCCGAAACGCCCAGGACCGCTTCTCGGCGGCGGGGCCGGTCACTGACCGAGCCGAGAGGAAGACATGGATACCAGCGCACAAGGCGCCCACAAACCGATCGCAGTCTGTCTGATCCGATCCGATGTACCGGGGCTCGAGGCACCGCGGCACGCGATGCTGGCGCAGCGCCACGCCGCACAACTGGGGTACACCTGCCTCTATACGGTGCGCCCGCCAGCCGACTCTCCGGACCCGATCGAGTACGGACTCGGCATGGCAGCCGGGCTCAACGCCAAAGCCATGATCGTCTACGACCTAGCCACGGTGAACGACAACCCCGCCCGCGTATGCGACATGTTCGACCTGGAGACGGTGAATCCGCCAACCACATGGGCGGCCGCGCTTGCCACCACCGCCGGACTGGACCACAGGCACCCCGAAGGCCCGCTCACTGCGCCGGAAGCGCACCGAATCATGCGCCAGCACATCGGTTGTCGTGCTGACGAGTGCCCACGCAAGGCAAGCGCCCACAACTGCCTCGTGCGGACGGGCAAGATCGTTCCCCCAGTGGACACCCTCCGAGAGCGAGCGGCCGCAAAAGGCATGGAACTGCCGCCCGCGATCACCGAACCGTCGCAGCCCTCCGGGCCGGACCTGCAGACGTTGCTGGATGTGCTCGACGGACTGGCAGACAGCACGACCGACTCCCAGCTGCTCGCGGCCCGGTTGTCACCAGGCTCCGAAGGCTAAGCGCGACAATGAGTTTCGACTGGTGGCGCGACCGCGCCGAGGAAGGGCACACGGTGCAGGAGATCCGCGAACGGATCACACAGGAACAACAGGCCGTCGGCTGGTACCACGCAGCACCCACCCCAACCACTGACAGTCGATAAGGCACACCGGATCACCCAACAGCACAAAGACTGCCAACTGGCAGACTGCCCACGCAAGAGCGCCGCATGGCAGACACTCATCGAGGCCGGGAAGATCAAACCCGACAGCGGCCGTATGCACTAGGCGCGGCCGATACGATCCGACATGTCATCGATGTCAACGGTTGCGAGGGGTGTGGAATTGGTGATCGACGAACGGATTAACCCTGGCTGGTTCGATGAGAGCGCTCAGCATGATCCAGCATGGCTCGCATGGAAGAATTCAGACCGCATCAGGAGCCAGATACAGAAACTGTTCACCGAATCCCTGCCGTCCATCCCTACCAGCGGGCCGGACCGGTGGCGCAGGTGGAACGGCGATTTCCTGCCACCGCTCCCCAGCGACGTGGACCACTACGACCGCGATTTCCTGGAGCACTGGATTCCCGAAGCTCTCGACTACTTCTTCCCTACTGTAGAGGACGCGTACGAGCCGCAGAACTGGGATATGGTCGACCAATTCACCTGCTACCTCGGCGAATACTTCGTTACCCGCTGTGGCGGGGTGTGGTTCAACGGCAGCAAAGACCCGAACCCCATGCACAACGAACAAGCGGTGAACCCGAGGGTCGGATACGAGTGGGCCTACGACACCGACCAGGAGGGGACGGCGGACGATCCCGTCGACTTGCTTTTCCAGGCGTTGACCCCGGTCGATGACGACGGCAACTCCGATGAGGAAGGCACGCGAGACTTCACCGTCGTCACGACCGAAATGGATGACCGCCTAGAGCAATACCGAGACATGCGCCAAGCGCAGATCTGACACGTAGAGGGGGCGATCGTGGACGGCGACGACGAGGAACGCCGCCACCGAGCCCGACGAGAAGGCAACACTCCCCAGGATCGGGGCCGCCAATTTCATCGGGGGATGGCCCAAGAACGCGGAGAAACCCGCGAAACCGGTTGGCGTCACGAGCAAACGATAAAAACTGAACTATCGGAAAGGCGGCACGATACGACCCGCACCAACGAAAAGGGTGGCCGCGACTTCACCGAATACAAGTACGGCAACCGCGTCGGCGGTCAGAAAACTCTGCTGCAAATCGACAAGGACCGCAACGTTCTGGAACGTGACCCGAACGCTACCGGGGCGTGGGTAGTGAAAAAGGGCGCCCTCGACCGGGAGGTCAGAGAAAAGCTCGGAACATTGATCCGGGATTTCCCGAACCGGTTTCGAGTGCAGGAGGTGAGCCGGGCCGATGCCGACCGGGCACGCCGACAAGGGAAGGCCCTGGAGGCGCGGGAGCGGTCGCAGCAGTTGGAACTGAACGTGAACGTGAATGCCTTGCTGCGGGCGCAGCGGGTACGCGACGCGGCCCGCCGAACACGAGACCGGGACCGCACCCAGGAAGCGGCCCGACGAGCGATCGACGCACGCAACCGAATGCAACGCCAGCGATCGGAGAGAGCGAAACAGAGAGAGGCCCAGGAGAAGACGGAGCGGACTGTCCGCGAAGTACGGGCCAAGGCTGCTCGTGAGGCGGCAATGCGATTCCCGACGCTCGGCGAGCAACTGGCACGTCACGGGGACTCGCAGGCCGCGGAGAAAGGAGCCCGAACCGAAGCGAACGCATCCGAGACGGCGCGCCAGCGCGAAGCTGAGGCCGCTGAGAAGGCCAGGAAGGCTCGCGAGGCGGGCGACGCGGTAGCGTGGCAGCGGCAGCGCGAGGCCGCCGACCGGCTCGCACAGACGGGACGGGAGGCACGAGAGGCAGCGGCCAGGGGTCAACTCGGCGATATGGCCCGCGAAGCCGCCGACATGCTGAGAGTTACCAGGCCGACACCCGGCGCCGAACCGCTGACCCGCGACCAGATAGAGGCAACCCGGACACGCGGCGACAGGGACGAACTCGGAAGAGAACGCGAGAAAGGTCCACGAACCAGACACTGAAAGCAGCAGACGCATGACCGATAGGGAAAACAGATCTAACCCCGGGCCCGCGCAGCGAGCCGGAAAACACACGTCACGGCAGGCGAGTGCACACCCAACCCGACGACGAACGGCTTCCGAGGGACGGCAGGATCGCGGACGGCGGGTGGCGGGCGGGCATCCGTTGCGGCGTTGTGATCTTGGTCGGCGGCGCGTCCGGCGATCTCGAGGAATGATGGGTGGTACGCGCGAATAAGGTTGGGAGCGACGATGGAAACCGCAGTCGTCTTCGTACTGGCCTGCCTGCTCTACTGGTGGGGAATGCTGTAGACCGGCCGGGCCGCTGCCCGTCACGACCGTCCATAACGAACTCTGCCCCGGCCTTAGCGGCCGGGGCAGAGTCATTCTCGGTTGTGGCCAGTGTGCGCCGGACAGAGTCCACTCGGTTGCGGCCAGTGTGCGCCGGGCAGGGTCCTCTTGGTTGCGGCCGGTGTGCGCCGGGCAGAGTCATTCTCGCTTGCGGTCAGTGTGCGCCGGGCAGAGTCGTCTCGGTTGCGGCGTGCGCCGGGGCGGAGTTGCCGTCGGGACTCGTCAGTGCGTGCCTACCAGTTCGTTGTCGGCGTCCTCGGCCGTATCGCCCTCGCCGCCAACGTTTTTCACATTGCGCATCAGCAGGGCCGCTACGATCGCGGCCGCCACGGCGCTCAGCGCGCCGATGGTGAAGGTGGCCGACATCGCGGAGCTGAAGGCGTGGCGGGCCAGGCCGATCACGCCGTCGTCGCCGCTGCCGAGGGCGCTGGCGATGGACTCCCGGGCACCGGTCGACACCCATTCCGGCATCTCGTCGGTGTAGGTCCCGGCGAGAATCGCGCCCAGCACCGCCACGCCCATCGACGCGCCCGTCTGCTGCACGGTGTCGTTCAGCGCGGAACCGACCCCGGCGTGCTCGGACGGCACGGCGCTCATCAGGGCGCCGATGGCCGCGGGCATCGCCAGGCCGCCGCCCAGGCCGAACAGCGCCGAGGCCAGGGCCACCGGCCAGAAGCCGCTGTCGGCGTCCAGCATCGCCAGTGCCCCGAAGCTCGCGGCGACGATCGCCAAGCCGGTCGCGGTGATGACCTTCGCGCCGAGCTTGGTCACCAGACTCGCGCCGATACCGTTGGCCGCCAGCAGCGCGATCGCCATCGGCGTGAACGCCAACGCCGTGCGCATCGGCGAGTAGCCGAGCACGAACTGCAGGTACTGGGTCAGCACCAGCACCAGGCCACCATTGGCGAAGTTGGCCAGGACCAGCGAGAAGCTGGAGCCGGTGAAGGTCCGGTTGCGGAACAGGTCGAGCGGCACCATCGGCGAGTCGGTGGTCACCTCGCGGATCACGAAGGCGATCAGCGCGACCACCGCCGTGCCGAACGCGATCAGGATGCGAGTGTCGTTCCAGCCGTGCTTGGGCGTCTCGATGATCGCCCACACCAGCGCCACCATCCCGACCATCGACAGCACCATGCCCGGGTAGTCCGGCTTGCGCCACGGACCTTTCGACTCCGGCATCAGCGCCAGCGCGGCCACGATGGCGATCACCGCGATCGGCACGTTCATCAGGAACACCGCACCCCACCAGAAGTGGTCGAGCAGGACGCCGCCGACCACCGGGCCGCCGACCATGCCGAGGGTCGCCACCGCGCTCCACGCCGCGATCGCCTTGGGCCGCTCGTCGTCGTCGAAGACGGTGATGAGGATCGACAGCGTGCTGGGCATGATCAGCACGCCGCCGATGCCCATGAACACTCGGCCCGCGATCAGCAGTTCCGGACTGTTCGCGTAGGCCGCGAGCAATGAGGCCGCGCCGAACAGCACCAGCCCGATGACCATCACCAATCGGCGGCCGTAGCGGTCGGACAGGCTGCCCGAGGTGAGCAGCAGGCCCGCGAACACCAGCAGGTACGAGTCGATGATCCATTGGATCTGCTGCGCGCTGGCGCCGAGATCGGTCGCGATATCCGGGATCGCGACGGTCAGCACCATGTTGTCGACCACCAGCACCAGCGAACTCAGGCACAGCACCACCAGGATCAACCAGCGGCGCGGGTTGCGGGCGACCGCATCCCGGGCGGCCGTTTCCAGTGTCTCCATCGTGAACCCTTTCCAAGAGCCTCCGCACGTCGTGCGCTATGGCGAACACTGTACGGTTAACGCACAGTGTGCGCAATAGGTACGTCGTTCGTGATTCCGCACACTGTACGAACGGTGCGCTATGCTCGGGGCACGAGGAAGGAGCGGTGATGGGCACCCCCACGGAGAAGGCCACGACGGCGCAGCAACTTCCGTCGGTATGGACGCGGCCGCAGCGGGCGCGGCGCGAGACCCCGGCGCTGAGCCGGGACCAGATCGTGAACGAGGCGATCGCGCTGCTGGATCAGGAGGGCTTCGAGGCGCTGAGCATGCGCAAGCTGGGCGCACGCCTCGACGCGGGCGCGACCTCGCTCTATACCCATGTGGCGAACAAGGACGAACTCCTCGAGCTCGTCGTCGACCAGGCCATGGGCGAGGCACGGATTCCGGACGCCATCGAGAATGGCGACTGGCGCGCCACCATCTTGCACGTCTGCCGCGAGATCCGCGCGACCATCCTGCGGCACCCGTGGATCGCGGTGGTCCTCAGCAGCGCGGGGCTGGCGCTGCTCGGCCCGAACATGATGCGGGTGACCGAGTCGATGCTGGCGATCTTCGAGGAGGCGGGCTTCGACGACGACACGACCGATCTGGGAGCCGACGCGATCTTCGCCTTCGTCGTCGGCACCACCTCCGCCGAGGCGGCGACGATGAGCTCGATCGCGCGCAGCGGACTCGAGGAGAAGGAATGGATCGGGCGCCTGCTGGATGCCACCGCGGCGGTGTCGAAACCGTATCCGCGGACCTACCGGCGCGCCGTCGAACATCGCGACCGGGACCACGCCAGCCTGCGCGAGGACACCTTCGAGCGCGAGGTCGGCCTGATCATGGACGGAGTGGAGGCGCAGCAGCGGCGCAAGCGCTGAGCAGGACGAAGGCCCGCACTGGAATCCCGGTGCGGGCCTTCATATCTCGTTATCAGGCGTGGCCGTTGAGGCCGGTGCGCACGCCCTCCTCGATGCGCTTGCCGATCTCCGGGTCGACGCTCTTCCAGTAGTCGAACACCCGGCTCAGCACGGGCTCCCGCACGCCGCCCAGCACATGGCCGACGACGTTGCCCACCAGGCGATCTCGCTCCTCGTCGTTGTACACCTCGCGGACCAGGGTGCCCGCCTGGGTGAAGTCGCCGTCCTCGCGGTGCTGGATGTATCCGGCGCGCACGGCCTCCTGCCCGAAGGTCCAGGCGCCCTCGTCACCCGCTCGGGCCGGATCGGCGTGCGGGCCGCCGTACGAATTCGGCGCGTACACAGGCACTTCCGGTGCGTTGTAGTCGTACCGCATCGCGCCCTCCTTGGAGTAGGTGTTCACCTCCGCGGCGCGGGCCCGGTTCGGCGGCAGCTGCGCGTAGTTGGTGCCGATGCGGTAGCGGTGCGCGTCGGCGTAGGAGAACACCCGGCCCAGCAGCATCTTGTCCGGCGAGAAACCAATGCCCGGAACGACATTCGACGGCTCGAAGGCGGCCTGCTCGATATCGACGAAGTAGTTCTGCGGGTTGCGATTCAGCGTCCACCGGCCGACCTCGATCAGCGGGTAGTCCTTGTGCGACCACACCTTGGTCAGGTCGAACGGGTTGAACCGGTAGCCCTCGGCCTCGGACTCCGGCATGACCTGCACGTGCAGGGTCCAGCTCGGGAACTCGCCGCGCTCGATGGCCTCGTACAGGTCCTGGCGGTGGAAGTCGGGATCGGTTCCGGCCAGCCGGTCCGCCTCGGCCTGGGTCAGGTTCTCGATGCCCTGATCGGTCTTGAAGTGGTACTTCACCCAGAAGCGCTCACCCTTGGCGTTGACCCACTGGTAGGTGTGCGAGCCGTAGCCGTTCATGTGGCGGTAGGTGGCCGGGACGCCGCGGTCGCCCATCAACCAGGTGACCTGGTGCGCGGTCTCCGGGCGCAGGGTCCAGAAGTCCCACTGCATGTTGTGGTCGCGAAGTCCGCTGCCCGGCAGGCGCTTCTGCGACCGGATGAAGTCGGGGAACTTGATCGGATCCTTGATGAAGAAGACCGGGGTGTTGTTGCCGACGATGTCGTAGTTGCCGTCCTCGGTGTAGAACTTCACCGCGAAACCGCGCGGGTCGCGCCAGGTGTCGGGGCTGCCCTGCTCGCCCGCCACCGTGGAGAAACGCACCAGCGACTCGGTGCGCGCGCCGGGCTGGAACAGCTTGGCCTTGGTGAAACGGCTGACGTCGTTGGTCACGACCAGTTCGCCGTACGCGCCCGCACCCTTGGCGTGCACGATCCGCTCCGGCACGCGCTCCCGGTTGAACTGCGCGAGCTTCTCGATCAGGTAGTGGTCGTGCAGCAGGATGGGGCCCTGCGTGCCCGCGGTCAGCGACTCGTTGTCGCTGGCGACCGGGATACCGGTGTTCGTCGTGGTCGGCTTGGTCATTCGACGCCTCCTCGGGCTGGTGAACGGCAGTCAGGGCACAGCCCCCAGTACACGACCTCGGCCTCGTCGATGGCGAAACCGTGCGCATCCGACGGGTCGAGGCAGGGGGCGCTGCCCACGGCACAGTCCACATCCACGACCGTGCCGCAATTCCTGCACACCAGGTGGTGATGGTTGTCGCCGGTGCGGGCCTCGTAGAGCGCCGCCGATCCGGCCGGTTCGATCCGCCGCAGCAGGCCGGAGTTCACGCAGGCGCGCAACACGTCGTAGACGGCCTGCGTGGACACCGAGCCCAACTGCTTGCGAACCGTGGCGGCAACTCGATCGGCATCCGAATGTGGTTGGGCTGTCACCGCATCCAGCACCGCGACCCGCGGGGCGGTAACCCGCAGGCCGACCGAGCGAAGTCGCTCGCGCGGATCGAAACCACCGGTGTGCATGAACCCAGTCTGCTCATTTTCTGGAATAAGTCAAGAAAAGACTTTCAGGTCTGTTGTGGGTGGCGGGACCGTCGACGAGGATGATCGCGTGACCGCTTCGGAGATGCGACGCAGGCTGGGGCTTGCGGACTCGGTGACCATCGGCTTGGGCTCGATGGTGGGTGCCGGTATCTTCGCGGCGCTGACACCGGCGGCCGCGGCGGCCGGGCGCTGGCTGCTGCTCTCGCTGGCGGTGGCGGCGGTCGTCGCCTATTGCAATGCGATGTCGTCGGCGCGGCTGGCGGCGCTGTACCCGGTGTCGGGCGGCGCCTACGTCTACGGGCGGGAACGTCTCGGGCCGTTGTGGGGGTATCTCGCCGGCTGGGGCTTCGTCATCGGGAAGACGGCCTCGTGCGCGGCGATGGCGCTGACCGTCGGCAGCTACGCGTGGCCCGAGCGGGCTCGAATCGTGGCGGTGCTCGTGGTCGTGGGGGTCACCGCCGTGAACTGTGCGGGAGTCCGGAAGTCGACGCTGGCCACCCGGATCATCGTGGCGGTGACGCTGGCGGTGCTGGCGGGTGTCGTCGGCATCTGCGTGCTCGGAAGGCATTCCGCCGCAACGTCGCTGGCCGAGGGCGTCGGTGCGACCGGTGTCCTCCAGGCCGCCGGGCTGCTGTTCTTCGCCTTCGCCGGGTATGCCCGCATCGCCACCCTCGGCGAGGAGGTGCGCGACCCGCGGCGCACCATTCCACTCGCGATCGGCATCGCGCTGGGGGTGGCGCTCGCCGTCTACGCGGCCGTCGCGGTCGCTGTGCTCACGGTCCTCGGTTCCGGCAGGCTGGCGGACGGGATCGATCCCCTCGCGCGCGCCGTATCCGCCGCGGGCGCGAGCGAATTCGCCCCGGTCGTCCGGGTGGGCGCGGTCGTGGCGGCAAGCGGATCTCTCCTGGCGCTGCTGCTCGGCGTATCGCGCACGACGCTGGCCATGGCTCGCGACCGGCACCTGCCCGGTGCGCTGGCGGTCGTGCACCCACGCCTCGAAGTACCGCAGCGGGCGGAAGTTCTTGTCGGCGCGGTGGTGGCCGTCATCGCTGCTACGGCGGATCTGCGTGCGGCCATAGGCTTTTCGTCCTTCGCGGTACTGGTGTACTACCTGATCGCCAATCTGTCGGCGGCAACATTGAGCGAGACGGAAGGCCGCCCACCCCGGTGGATTCCGGTCCTGGGCACCCTCGGTTGCGCGGTCCTCGGCCTCACGCTCCCCCTCACCTCCGTCCTGATCGGCCTAGGGGTGCTGGCCCTCGGAGCGGGTGTCTACGCGGTCCGCGGCAAGCATCGAGGCTGACGTCGGCGGAACATGCAGCGGTTATCGCGCGCTGTCCGCTGTGGACACGCGGGATAGCCTGAGATCATGGGGCGCATCCTGGGATGGCTGGCGGGTGTGGTGGTCATCGGATCGATGACGGGCGGGGTATTCGCAGTGCCCGTTCGGGCCGAACCGGAGGCTGTGTGCGAGGTGTCGTCCGGGCGTGAGTTCGCTCGAGTCGCGCCGGAACAGGCCGGGCTGGACCCTGGTCGGCTGGATGCCGCGATGCGATTTGCCATGGAGCGAAATCGGTTGAATGTCAAGGTGTTCCGGCACAATTGTCTGATCGGCGCCGGGCCGCGCAATGCGGAGACCGATCACATTCCCTGGAACGCCTGGAGCGCCACCAAGAGCGTGGTGTCGCTGATCGCCGGAGTCGCGTGGGACCGTGGCGCACTCGATATCTCCGCCCCGATCGGACACTATCTGCCGCCGGGCCTGGGCGACGCGGCGCACCGCGCGATCACGGTCGAGAACCTGCTCACCGAGACCTCCGGACTGCACATCGGGCTGCTCAACGAGGGCGCCACCGCGGTTGTCCCCATCGATCCCAACAGCGCCGTGCAGGCGCTGGGCCTGCCGCTGGACAATCCGCCCGGTACCGAGTTCGCCTACAGCCAGCGCAATGTGGATCTGCTGAGCTACGTCCTGGAGCTAGCGGTCGGCGAGCCGCTGCAGCAGTTCGCGCAGCGGGAACTGTTCGATCCGCTGGGTATCGCGCGGAGCGACTACTACTGGGCCCGCGACCGTTCCGGGCACACCTACGGGTACGCCCACCTGATGATCCCGCCCGACGACCTCGCCAAGCTCGGTCTCCTGGTGAGCAATGACGGCCGGTGGGGTGAGACCCGGGTGGTGTCGAGCGAATACCTGCGCCGCGCGACGCGTCCCTCGCCGGCCGATCCCTGCTACGGATATCTGTTCTGGGTCGGGTCCGGATGCGTCGAGATGCCGCAGTTCCTGCCCGCGGATGTGTACGAGATGTCGGGGCTGGGCCTGCAGAACGTCTTCGTCATCCCCAGCCTCGACCTGACCGTGACGTGGACCGGGTTCTTCGGCAATCACAGCGATCTCGGCGTGAGCGGCACCCTGCAGAACACCTCGGAGCTGACCCACGAGTTCTTCCGGCGCCTGTTCGCCGCGTTCGAGGAGCCACCGGTACCGGATCCGGGCCCGTATGTGGAGCCTCCCGTCCGCCTGGATCCCCGCAACTACTTCGACCCGGACATCACCCTGGGCGTATTCGGCCTCGGACCGTACGCGTATCCCGGCTGCAATGTGCTGTCCTGCTTGAACGCCCCCCTCGCGCCGCCGTTCACCGACGCTCCGCCGGGCTGCGCCCTCATCGCATGCCTCGGCCCCGACCCGCGAACGCCCGGAATCCGCTGACCGCCCACTCCCGCACCCCGCACGTGATCTCGCACCCCGTGCAAGCCCTGCAGCGAGTGCGGGAATGGGCGCGGGGTGCGTGGATGCCGGTCACCCGCGGCCGACGGGGCCAGTGACGAGTTGGGCTCGGAGGTCGGCGTTGAGGCGGGCGGCGGCGTGGTTGAGCCAGCTCTGGTAGTAGTCGAGAAACGCTGGGCCCAACGACCATTCGCCGCGGCGGTACCCCAGGTAGACGACCCGGCCACGAGACGCTCCGGCGACGACCAGCCCGATGAAGTCCCCGTATCCGACATCGCTGATCACCAGGAACCCACCGTCCGGCCGCTCCGCACCCGGCCCGAGCGAACCCTGTTCGCCACACGGAAACGATTGCGCACAGGCATGATTCGCCGACCGGGTCATCCGCTCCCAGCTGATCCCGCAGTAGGGGCCGGCACCGACGCCCACCTGGGTGAGAAACGCCCGGAAACCGGAGTCCAGCACACCCGCCATCACCGATTCCAGCTCCGCGAGCCGCTCCGGGTGTACCGGCCAGGTGAGGTAGGAGTGCAGGTTTTCCCCGGAGGGAACATCGCCGTCGAAGGGCCTCGGTAGCAACGCATCCCGCTCGCGCAACCAGTCGAGGCGCCCACGAATCCAGTTCAACCGCACATGCAGTTCGTCCTCCATCGGACGATCATGACGATCGAACACCTCTGAGCGCCAACATCATTCGTCGTTGTGTCGCAGAGAAATCCCAGGTGGCCGCCGAAGTTACACACCTTTCACCAAGATTGAACATTCCGGAAAAGCGGCGAGCCGAACCGAGGGGGAAGCCGAACGAATCTTGTCAGCGTTGCGCGAGCAACACTTCCGCGATCTGAATCGTATTGAGGGCGGCGCCCTTTCGGAGGTTGTCACCCGAGATGAACAACGCCAGGCCACGGCCCTCCGGGACGCCCGGATCCTGGCGGATGCGGCCCACCAGCGACTCGTCCTTACCGGCCGCCTCCAGCGGGGTGGGTACCTCGACCAGGCGCACGCCGGGGGCGCCGGCCAGGATCTCCTGGGCACGCGCGACCGAAAGCGGCTGCGCGAATTCGGCATTCACCGACAGCGAATGCCCGGTGAAGACCGGCACGCGCACGCAGGTGCCGCTGACGAGCAGGTCCGGCAGGCCGAGGATCTTGCGGCTCTCGTTGCGCAGCTTCTGATCCTCGTCGGTCTCGCCGGAGCCGTCGTCGACCAGCGAGCCCGCCAGCGGCAGCACGTTGAACGCGATCGGCGCGACATACTTGTCCGGCTCGGGGAACTCGACCGCGGAACCGTCGTGCGTCAGCTTCTCGGCGTCGCCGATCACCGCGCGCGCCTGCGCCGCGAGCTCGTCGACACCGGCCAGCCCGCTGCCGGACACCGCCTGGTAGCTGGAGACGATCAGGCGCTGCAGGCCCGCCTCGTCGTGCAGCGGCTTGAGCACCGGCATCGCCGCCATGGTGGTGCAGTTCGGATTGGAGATGATGCCCTTGGACAGGTTGCGGACCTGCTCCGGATTGACCTCGCTGACGACCAGCGGAACCTCGGGATCCTTGCGCCACGCCGAGGAATTGTCGATGACGGTTACACCGGCGGCGGCGAACCGCGGCGCCTGCACCTTCGACATCGTGCCACCCGCGGAGAACAGGGCGATGTCGAGCCCGCTCGGGTCGGCGGTCTCGGTGTCCTCCACCACGACCTCGCCGCCGCGCCAGGGCAGTTTCTTCCCGGCCGAGCGGGACGAGGCGAAGAACCGCACCTCGTCGGCGGGAAAGTCGCGCTCCTCCAGCAGTTTTCGCATGACGGCGCCGACCTGCCCGGTCGCGCCGACAACGCCTACGCGCACGCCCATGATCAGATCCCCGATCCGGCGTGCACGACCGCCACCTCGTCGCCGCCCAGATCGAAGGCCTTGTGCAGCACCTTCACGGCGTCGTCCAGTTCGGTGTCCTTGACCAGCACCGAGATCCGGATCTCCGAGGTGGAGATCAGGTCGATGTTGATCCCGTTCTGCGCCAGCGCCTCACAGAAGGTGGCGGTGACGCCCGGGTGGCTCTTCATACCGGCGCCGACCAGCGACACCTTGCCGATGTGGTCGTCGAACAGGACCTGCGAGAAGCCGATATCGCCCTGCCGCTTGGTCAGGAACTCCACCGCCTTGGGACCGTCGGTCTTGGGCAGGGTGAAGGTGATGTCGGTCTTGCCCGTCTCCACCTTGGAGATGTTCTGCAGCACCATGTCGATGTTGATCTCGGCGTCGGCGATGGCACGGAACACCTTGGCGGCGTAGCCCGGCTCGTCCGGCAGGCCCACCACGGTCACCTTGGCCTCGCTGCGATCGTGCGCGACGCCGGTGAGGATTGCTTTCTCCAAGGGGATGTCCTCCATCCATCCGTAAACGTAGGTGCCGTTCTTGTCGGTATACGAGCTGCGCACGTGCACAGGCACGTTGAAGCTGCGCGCGTATTCCACGCAGCGCAGCATGAGCACCTTGGACCCGCAGGCCGCCATCTCCAGCATCTCCTCGAAGGAGACCTGTTCCAGGCGCTGCGCATCCGGGACGATCCGCGGGTCGGCGGTGAAGATGCCGTCCACGTCGGTGTAGATCTCGCAGACGTCGGCCTCTAGCGCCGCAGCCAGCGCGACCGCGGTGGTGTCGGATCCGCCGCGACCCAGCGTGGTCACGTCCTTCGAATCCTGCGACACGCCCTGGAACCCGGCGACCAGCACCACGAAGCCCTCGTCGAGCGCCTCGCGCACCCGCGACGGGGTCACGTCGATGATCCGCGCGTTGCCGTGCGACCCGGTGGTGATCACACCGGCCTGCGAACCGGTGAACGAACACGCCTCCGCACCCAGCGAGTGGATCGCCATGGCGACCAGCGCGTTGGAGATGCGCTCGCCCGAGGTCAGCAGCATGTCCATCTCGCGCGGCGGCGGCGAGGGCGCCACCTGCTGGGCCAGGTCCAGCAGTTCATCGGTGGTGTCGCCCATCGCGGAGCAGACGACCACGACGTCGTGGCCCTGCTTCTTCGTCTCCACGATCCGCTCAGCGACGCGCCGGATACGCTCGGCTGACTCGAGCGAGGATCCTCCGTACTTCTGAACGACGAGAGCCACGACGGGGTCCTCCAAAGATCGACTAGCTGCATTACCAGGACCCCAGAGTACCGATCGGCATCCAGCGATTATCGATGCACCTCTACCGGGGGCATTGCCGACGACGCCATCCGAGCGTCGAATTTCGCGGTCAGCGGGGCCAGGATCCACGCGTACTTCGTATTGTGGAAAGCCGAAATTTCCCAATTGTCGCCGCGGCGGACCAGCACCCACGTCTGCACCTTCGTGTTACGGCGGGTGCGGCGCTGCTTGCCCTTCACCAACGCACCCCTGCCGTGCACGACGGCGACGTCCGGGGTGAGAAATCGCACCTGGGTGATCTCGCCGTCCTGGCGTGAGCCCTTCTGGAACTTCTCGAACAGCGGCACGTGGCTCGCCTCGATGTCGGCGCGGCCCTTGTGATGGGTGCCCAGGAAGGTCACATAGTCGGCATCGGGCGCGAAAACGGCCGCGTAGGCCGCGGCATCGCCCGCCGCCCATGCGGCGCTCGCGCGGTCGAGGACGGCACGGACGGCGAGTTCGTCGGCGCTGCGGTCGGTCATGAAGGTCTCCATTCCATCTGCTTCATGCAGTAACTGCATGACACATTAGCTGCATCACTAAGATAATGATCGGCCGAAGGGCTATCGTCAAGGCCCGCGCCGTTCGGCGCGCGGGCGAGTCCGGCCGGGGATTGCCGCGGACCGGAAGTGTGCTGCCGATGCGACGGGAGATGCGGTGACGACGAACAAGGCGGACTTGGGCGAGAAACTCACCCTGGCCGCGCAGCGCAACGCCACGGACGCGGTGATGATGCACCAGGCGGTCGCGGACCTGCTGGGCCTGCATGTGACGGATCTGCGCTGCCTGAACCTGCTGCGCCTGGGCGGGCCCGCCACGCCCGGCGAGCTGGCGACGCGCACGGGGCTTACCACCGGCGCGGTCACGCGGATGATCGATCGCCTACTCACGGCCGGATTCGTCACCCGAGAACACGACGCCCAGGACCGCCGCCGGGTCATCGTCACCGCCGTGGAGGACCGCATCGCGGAGATCGCCCCGCATTACGAACTATTGGCGCGCGAATTCGGAAAGATCATGGGCGACTACAGCACCGAGCAGCTGGAACTGCTGCTCGAGCTGTTCGACCGCCTGCACGAGACCTCGTTGCTCGTGACCACGAGGCTGCGTGAGATCCCGGCCAAAAGCGCGCCGGGAATGCAGGAGTGACGCCGCCTGCGCGGTGCGGAAGGGATACGGGTGTGCCGTCGCCTGCGGGGTGCGCCCGGGAATGCAGGAGTGACGCCACCGGCGGGGTACGGCAGGAATACGGGAGTGCCGCCGCCTGCGGACGCGACCGGGATACAGGAGTGCCGCCACCAGCGGGCGCGACCGCAATACGGGAGTGACGCGACCGGAGAGGGGACGATGGGATCATGAAGAGCACAGAGATCGAGGTGAGCACGGGGCGGTCCGAAGTTGTCCACGACCTCACCCCGCAGTGTGCGGCCTTTCTGCGCGAGGCCGCCGGGGGCAGGGACGGGCTGCTGCACGTGTTCGTCCCGCACGCGACCGCCGGGATCGCGCTGATCGAGCTCGGCGCCGGGAGCGACGACGACCTGCTGGCCGCGCTGGGTGATCTACTGCCCGCCGACGACCGGTGGCGGCACGCGCACGGCACGCGCGGGCACGGCCGCTCCCACGTCATGCCCGCGCTGATCGCGCCCTATGCCACGATCCCGGTGCTGCGCGGCGAGATGGCGCTGGGCACCTGGCAGTCGGTGGCCTTCGTCGACCTCAACGTCGACAACCCGAACCGCCGGGTGCGCCTCTCCTTCCTTGCCGACCCCAGTTGACAGTGCGGATGGGACGCACGGGGCGATTGGCGAACCGCTGCTGAACGGCGTAGTTACGGACCGGCTTTCGCATGGGAGTACCACCTTTGCTGAACAGTCTTTCGACACTTGCTGATTCGGGCCTTACGCCCGGGTGAACCAGGTGACCTAGGCGCCGTTGTCGAACTCGTGGCGCTGGGTCGGACGGAACAGCGTCGGGCGGAAGTTTCCGGACAGCACCGGCACACCGGCGCCCGCGATCACCGGGTAGCTCTTGATGATCAGTTCATCGATCTCGTCGACGAGCTGACTCGCGAGCTTCCCGCCGCCGCACAGCCAGATGTCGCGCCCCTCCTCCCGCTTCAGCCGCCGCACCAGCTCGACCGGGTCGCCCTGCACGACCTCGACGTTCGGATCGTCGACCGGATCGAGCGCGGACGACACGACGTACTGCTTCATGTGCGCATAGGGACTCGGAATCCCGGCGTCGATCGCGGGCTGGTAGGTCCCGCGGCCCATGATCAGCGTGTCCCACTCCTTGTTCGGTACGTCGACGGCCATTCCCACGTGCGGCCGGATGTGCGTCGGGACCACCTCCGGGTACCGCTCGTTCATCCAGGCCGTCATCTCCTCGGACACCGGATAGAACTCGACCTCCCCGGCGGGCCCTGCGATGTAGCCGTCCAGGGACACGCCGACGTAGTAGACAAGCTTTCGCATTTGGTTACCGCCTTGATTGTTGTACTCTGTTTATAGTGATTAGAAATGTAGTACTACGGATGGAGTGGTGTCAAGTGCGGACCAACCCGGAACGTCGACAGACCCTGCTGGATGCGGCGATCGAGGTCCTGGCCAGGGACGGGGCACGCGGCCTGACGTTCCGCGCGGTGGACCGGGAGGCGGCCGTACCCGCGGGCACGGCCTCGAACTACTTCGCCAATCGCGACGACCTGCTCACCCAGGTGGGCAGCCGGTACTACGAGCGCCTGCAGCCCAGCCCGGAAACGCTGGCGCAGGTGACCACCGCGCCCCGCACCCGGGACGCGGTCGCGGACCTGATGACCGAGGTCGTCGAGCGGGTGGCCGCCTTCCGCACCGGCTACCTGGCGCAGCTGGAGTTGCGGCTAGAGGCGGCCCGGCGCCCGGAGCTGCGGGCGGTCCTCACCGAGCGGGTGCGCGCCGACCTCGATTTCAACGTCCGCAATCACCTGGACAACAACATGCCCGGCGACGAGACGACCGTGCTGCTGCTGTATCTGTCGCTGAACTGGCTCATTCTCGAAAGGCTCACGCTGCCCGAGATCTTCACCGAGGAGCAGAGCCGCGAACTGATGCGCGCCGCGGTCGCGCGCGCGATTCCCGAGGACGCGGGCCGCGGATAGCGGCGCGGACTGGCACTCGACCACCTTGTGATGCTCATCACTGTCGGCCGATAATGCGGTCATGCAAGCGAATGTCGGTGACCAACTTCTGGTGCACAGCCGAGTGGTGGGGATGCGCGTCCGAACGGGCGAAATCATCGAAGTGCGCGGCGACGACGGGAACCCGCCGTTCGTGGTCCGGTTCGATGACGGGCACGAAAGCCTGATGTTCCCGGGCCCCGAATGCGAGATCCGCCCGCCGCGTTGACCGGACTCGCTCCCGCCCCCGCGATGAGTCGCCGCGGCCGGACCAGCCGAGAGCGGCGAAAGGCCTTGCGACTCTTGCGCGGATCGAGTCTGTCTGCTCAACAGACCACACGGTTGACGAGCGCTGTGGCCCCGGAGACAATCGGGCCGAAGCATTTGGGGGGTGGAGGGCATGACATGCGCACGAAGACCGACCATCGATTCGTCATAGATATCGATCCCGAGCAGGTCATGGAAGCGTTGCTCGCGGTCGATCGGATTCCGGAATGGTCACCGTCGCACAAGGACGTGCGCGTGGCGACTCACGATGACTACGGGCGGCCCAAGCGGGTGTACGCCACCGTGACACCTTTGGGCAACTCCGATCGCCAGGTCATCGAATACGACTGCGCCGACGACCGGATCACCTGGGAGGTGATCGAGAGCGGCGCCGGCGGCGGCGGGCGCGGCTGGTTCGAACTCGACGTCAGCGACGAGGGCACCGAGGTCTGGTACCACGCCGAGCTCTATCTGCCGATCCCGGTGCCGGGAATCCTGATGAAACGCAGCATTGCCCGCGTCAACGAGGAAGCGGTGCAAAATCTGATCGAGTTCATCGAGAAGTTCCGATTCGAGAACTACGAAGTCGGCTGAACTTACCCTTTCAGCACCCGCCGCAACCGCCGAGAACTGGCACGATATCCCCCATGACCGGTGTAAAACGGCGGATTCGCGCGGTTTCCGAGGATGCCTCGGTGACGCAGCTGGAGCTGTTCTTCGATCTCGTGCTGGTATTCGCGTTCACTCAGGTGACCGATCTGGCCGCGCACGAGGCCACGGCGGCGAACATGCTGCGGGCGCTCCTGGTGCTCGCGGTCATGTGGTGGGTGTGGATTGCCTACGCCTGGCTGGGCAATGTGGTGAAGGCCGACGAGGGCATCGCGCGGGTCGCGATGTTCGTGGCGATGGGTGCGGCGCTGATCGTCGCGCTCGTCATTCCCGAGGCCTTCCACGACATGCCCGGCGGCTGGTACGCGCCGCTGGTGTTCGCGATCGGCTACCTGGTGATCCGGCTGGTGCACCTGTGGGTGTTCTGGCTGGCCAGCAGCGAGGACACGCAGTTGCGCGGGCAGGTGACGCGCTGGGCCGCGGGCTCGATCACGATCGGCACCACGCTGCTGATCATCGCCGCCCTGAACCACGGGACGGCGCAGTTGCTGCTGTGGATCGCCGCCATCGCGGGCGACATGCTGTGGACCTTCTTCGCGGGCAACGAGTGGCGGGTGAATTCGGTGCGCCACTTCGCCGAGCGGCACGGGCTGATCGTCATCGTGGCGCTCGGTGAGTCCATCGTCTCGATCGGCATCGGCGTCGCCGGACTGCCGATCTCCTGGCCGATCACCGTGGGATCACTACTGGCACTGACGGTTTCGGGTCTGCTGTGGTGGGCCTACTTCGACGTGGCGGCGGCGATGGTGGAGCGGGCGCTGATCCGCGCCCACGGCGAGCGGCGCGTCCAGATCGCGCGAAACTGCTACACCTACTGGCACTTTCCGATGATCGCGGGCATCATCGCGCTCTCGCTCGGGTTGAAGAAGGTGCTCAACTACCTCGGCGGCGCCGAAGGCCACACGTTGCACGATGCGCTGCACGGGATTCCGCTGTTCTCGCTGTACGGCGGCGTGGCGCTGTATCTGATCGCACTGGTCGGATTCAAGCAGTACGCCACCGGGCAGGTGTCGACGGCGCGGATCGTGACCGCGGTGGTGCTCGCCGCGCTGACGCCCGCGGCGTGGCACCTGCCCGCCATGGCGCAGCTGGGGCTGATGTGTGCGGTGCTGCTGGCCCTGATCATCTGGGAGACAGTGCGTTTCGCCGAGCCGCGGGAGGAGATTCGACACGGGGCGGAGCATTGATCCCGGCCAAAAGCATGCCGGGAATGACGGGGGTCAGCGCTCTCGCGGGGTCGCGTGGTAGATCGTCTCCGGGACCTGGATACCCTCCCGCACTGCCTCGCGCATTTGATTCACGTTCTCCCGCAACACGTCTCCGATCAGTTCGTCGGTGCGCGGGTCGGACAGCGCCTGGAACAGGATGCGGAAGCTGATGTCGGCGATGGTCCGGATGATGTCCTCGTGGAACGGGAGGTAGCGCACGCGGCCGATCTGCGGATCCTTGCGGATCAGCTCCACGATCATGGCGTCCAGTTCGCCGCGGTTCTCCTCCAGCGCCGCGGCGATATTGCGGGTGTACTGTCCCGCCCGCAGCACCGTAGCGACTTCCTCCAGCACCGCCATCGTCACCGGGCGCTTGATGGTCTCGACGATCGTGCCGACCGAGCGGTTCACCACCGCCGCGGTCACCCGGTCGCCGAAGGCGCGGTCGGCGACCCGGGCCAGCCGGACCAGGACCACCACGATGCGGAGCAGCCGCAAGCCGCGGAACAGTGGGCTGGTCACCGGAATCATGCCCAGCACCTCGTACCAGTACACGAACGGGAACGTCCACGGCCAGCCCGCGCGGTGCCAGCGCCACAGGAACTCGGCGGCGAATATCGCGCAGATGGTGTAGTCGGCGATCACGATCGCGTGGTAAGCGCCGGGCGGGACCGAGAAGAAGGTCACCCAGCCGACCAGCACCACCGACACCACGGCCAGCGCGAGCATGACGAAATCCGTCCACAGCGCCGGTGGTTTGCGCGGGAACTTCTCCGACCCGGCCGCGGGCTCGGGCTTGCGTGCCCACCCCGTGCCGGTCCGGCCCCACGGGTCCGTTCCGGTGCTGTACTGCGCCACGGCGATCCCTTCCACATCGAACGGTCCCGCCGAGGGTAATAGGTATCGGCAACCATCGGGCACATCCGGCCGCTACCGGCCCGCGCGGATGATCGCTTCCACGTTGCGTTCGGCGAGGGCGGTGATGGTCAGGGATGGATTCACCGTGCCTGTGCTGCCCGGAATTGCCGCGCCGTCGACTACGTACAGGCCCGGATGGCCGTGCACGCGGCCATAGTTGTCGGTGGCGCGGCCGAGCACCGCGCCGCCCAGGGGGTGGGCGGTGAAGACGGCGTTGGCGTCGTAGCCGAGTGGGGTGACGTAGTCGAATACGGCGCCGGCGCGCTGGGCGATGCGGTGGTCGACCGCGCGGCACGCCTCGACCACCTGGTCCTGCGCGGGCCGCGGCCAGCTCAGGGTGGCGGCGTTGCGACCGGCGTCATAACCGAAGCGCGCACGGGTCGGGTCCAGCGCCATGCCGAGCGACGCCAGGGCCCCGGTCTCCATCGGAATGCCGGGAATGAACCAGCTTTCCAGCGTCAGCGGCATTCCGGAGTCGTCGAAGATGCGACTGACGCTCGGCACGCCCTGGCCCGTACCCGACAGCGAATTGTCGACCCGGGCCAGCACGACGTCGCCGTTGGTGCCCCAGCCGTCGCCGACGTGCTCGTTCAGGCGCGGCAGCGCGCCGGTGGCCTGGGCACGCACCAACAGCTCGGAGGTCCCGACCGAGCCCGCGCCGAGGAACAGCCGATCGCAGGTGAGCGTGCGGGTGGCCAGCACCGCGCCGGTCGGGTCCAGTTTGGTCACGGTGACGACGTAGCGGCCGCCCGGCTCCTGCGCGATGGCGTCGACGCGATGGCCGGGGTACACCGCCGACTTGCCGGTCCCCTGAGCGTATTTCAGGTAGTTCTGGTTGAGATCGAACTTCGCGCCGTTCGAGTTGCCGAGGTTACTGCGCGCCGCCGTCGCGGAAGGCCTTGTCCCGCCGGACAATTCGCTACGCAGGATATCCCAGTTGAAGATGGAGTCGTTGGCCTGCGGCTGATAGCCCGCCTTGCGCACCTGCTCGTCCCAGCGCCGTGAATGGCTGAACGGGGACGTGCCGTACAGGTCGGGCGGCAGCGGGCTCAGCCGCAGCTGCTGACGCACCCGCGGGTAGTACACCCGCTCCATCTCGTCGAAATCGACAGCGCCGCCGAAGACCTGGTCGAACCAGCGGCGCTCCGGGGCGACCATGGCGCCGGTGAACACGACGGAGCCACCGCCCACGGCCGCCGCGCGCCACACGTCGATGCCGTGGAACTCGGTGACGTCGAGGACGCCGCCGAAGTCGGCGAACTGCATGGGCACCTTGGTGACACCGGTGAAGCTGGTGCGATGCCAGAAGCCGCGCCCGTCGGGCAGGTCGTCGCCGGTGAAGATCTCCCGCCACGGATCGTTGGGCCAGCGCGAGCCGCGCTCCAGGACCGTGTTCGCGATGCCCGCCTCGGCCAGTCGCAGCGCGGTGACCGCCGCGCCGAATCCGGAGCCGACAACGATGGCGGGCGAATGCTCGGGGGGATCCGGCAGCGGAGCGAAGATCTCCGGCACCCAGCCGCGGAACAGCTCGTTCCAGAGCGGATCGGCCGCGGCGGTACCGGCGCCGTGCGCGGACCCGGCCACACCCAGCAGGGCCGCCGCTCCGGCGGCCTTCATAAAGGTACGTCTGCGCACCCGGGCCACCTCCCTCATCGCGCATGGCCGCGCGAAGAGTACCCGGCAGATACCTTCCGGCTCAACAGAATCGGTATTCCCAACAGCCCAATCGAATAGCATGAAGCTATAACTAGTGATCAGCGCCCCGTTTGAGAAAGGTGAGGAAATCGTCGGCGGCCGAACGGGTCGTCCTGCGGCCGACATTGCCCCACTGATGCGGCGGGGTCAACCGCGGCGGACATGCGTCCGCGTGCTGCTCAGGCGCGGAGGCGTTCGCGGCGGAGCTGGTCCACCTCGGGGAGGTCGAGGGGGGCGAGTTCATCGACGCCCAGGGCTCGCAGGAGCAGATAGTCGGCGAGTTCCGGATTGCGGGCCAGGGCGGGGCCGTGCATGTAGGTGCCCAGCACCGAGCCCTGGACGACGCCCTCCAAGCCGTCGCCGACGCCGTTGCCGACGCCACGGGTGACGCGCGCCAGACCGGACGCGTCGCTGCCGAGTTTCGTTCCGCCGCGGTGGTTCTCGAACCCGGTCAGCGGCGCCGAGAGGCCGGGGAGCAGCGGCGTGGAGGCCACCTCGCCGATGGACCGCTCGGCCTGCGGCGCCGTGGTGACGTCGAACAGGCCCACACCCTCGACCCGCTCGCCGCCGGAGGTCTCGTACCAGTGGCCAAGCACCTGGATCGCGGCGCAGATCGCCAGCACCGGAACACCTCTCGCGGCGGCCCGCTGCATGCCCGGATAGCGCCGCAGGTGCCGGGTGGCCAGCCGCTGCGCCGAATCCTCCGCGCCGCCCAGCAGATACACGTCCAGTGATTCGGGAACCGGGTCGTTCAGGGTGATCTCGATGATCTCGGCGGCGTAGCCGCGCAGCCGCAGCCGCTGCCGCAGCACCACCGCGTTGCCGCCGTCGCCGTAGGTCCCCATCACATCGGGCAGCACCAGCCCGACGCGCACGGTCGAATCACTCATGCCCGGGCCTCCAGATCGCGGTTCAGGTCGCGGAACGCGGTGTAGTTGGCCAGCACCTCCACCTGCCCGGGCGGGCAGGAAGCGATGGCGCGCAACGGGTTCGGCACCGTGGTGTGCCGCACACCGGCGTAGGTGAGGCGCACCGCGAGATCGGTGGCGCGCTCACCGGCGGCCACCACCTGGGTGCCCTCGAAGTGTTCGAAACGCACGTCCCACAGCCACGACAGGTCTTCCCCGTCGGGTACCTGGCCGTTGACCGCGATCACCAAACCCGTTGCGGCCGGGTCGATCATAGACAGCGCCTCCTGCCAGCCAGCCGGATTCTTGGCCAGCAGCAGCCGCGCGCTGTGGTCGCCCACCTGCACGCTGCGGTAGCGCCCGGCGATCTCGCGCACCGTCCCGGCCGCCTCGGCCGCCGCCTCGGCGCGCACGCCCAGCGCCACCGACGCCGCCACCGCCTGCGCCGCGTTACCGCGATTGGCGCGGCCCGGAAGCGCAAGGTACAGTGGGAGTTTGAGGCCGTCCGGGCCGTGCAGATGCTCCTCGTCCACCCACCAATCCGGCTCCGGCCGATGGAAGTCGGCGCCGGTGCTGCGCCAGTGCGTGCCCTCCCACACGATCGGCTCGCCGCTGCGCGGGCAGCTGGTGGCGTCGACCGCCCAGCCGCTGCCCGCGGCCACCCACACCACGTTGGGGTGGTCGTAGGCGATCGAGGTGATCAGCACATCGTCGCAGTTGGCGATGAGGACCGTGTCCGGGTGCCGCGCCATGCCCGCGCGCAGCTTGCGTTCGATCATGTTGATCTCGCCGACCCGGTCCAGCTGATCGCGAGACAGATTCAACAGCACCACCGCGGCGGGGCTCAGCGCGTCGCTGACATGGGGCAGGTGCAACTCGTCCACCTCGATGGCGGCCAGCGGCGCGGTGCGGTCCGTGCTCAGCGCCGAGACGATCCCGGCGTCCATATTGGCGCCGTCGGCCTGGGTCACCACACGTCCCAGCGTGCCGAGCGCGGCCGCGGTCATCCGGGTGGTGGTTGATTTGCCGTTGGTGCCGGTCACCAGCACCGTGCGCCGCCCGCGGCCGAGCTGGGGCATCAGCTTCGGATCGATCAGCAGCGCGATCAGGCCGCCGATCATCGAGCCCTTACCGCGACCGGCCTTCTGCGAGGCCCAGGACGCCGCCGCCGCCGCGCGCAGCGCCAGCCGTCCGCGCACCGAGATGTCTGCCACCACTGGATCCTATCCGCAGCGCGCAGCGCCTCCATCGAGGGCGGCGGCAGTGCGCGAGCGGCCGACGTGAGCTTGACTACCGGCGCTCGTACAGCAGTTTTTCGTAGGTCTCCGGCGAGTAGTACTGCTCCAACTGCTCGACGGACTCGGTGATGTGGGGCTGCACCTCCTTGGCCAACCGGCCGGGGCCGGGCAGTTCGTCGACCGGCCAGCCCTCCGGCTGCCACAGGCTGCTGCGCATGAACGCCTTGGCGCAGTGGAAGAAGATCTGCTCGATCGCGACCTCGACGGCCAGCACCGGGCGGTGGCCCTTGACGATCATGTCGTCGAAGTACGGCGCGTCGCGCACCAGGCGGGCGCGACCGTTGATCCGCAGCGTCTCGTTGCGGCCGGGGATCAGGAAGATCACGCCCACATGCGGATTGGCGAGGATATTGCGGTAGCCGTCCGCGCGGCGGTTACCCGGTCGCTCCGGGATGGCGATGGTCCGGTCGTCCACGACCCGCACGAAGCCCGCCGGATCGCCCTTCGGGGAAGCGTCGCAGTTGCCGTCGGCATCGCTGGTCGCGAGGACGACGAAGGGCGAGGTGGCGATCCACTGTCGGTCGCGCGGATGTAGCGCGACGCGTTCCTTGGTGGCCGCGCGGTGGTTCGGCTCGCCGAGCAGCTCACGCAGCTCGGCGGCGGACGTGATCTCGCTCATCCCATGATTGAACTGCCGATCCCCGCTCGGCGCCAGGGGTTTGTGAGCAATCGAATTCTCAGACCGGCACATCGAACAGGTTGGGCTGCCCGGCCGCATAGCGGTCCGCGTCGAGTCCGCGCAGCGGTTCCAGCTCCGCGGCGCGGTACAGCGTGAACAGTCGGCAGCGTTCGGCAGCGGAACCGGACACGTCCAGCAGTGCGTTCACCGCCGCGCGGGCCGACTCGCAGGCCCCCTCCATGGTCGCGAGGTCCACGTTGGTGCGCACGTAATCGCCTGCCAGGAACAGGTTTTCGAGCGCACCGTGCGGATGGGGACGTGCCGACCAGGAGCCCGCCGTATTGACCAGTAGCGGATCGGCGTTGCGGTTGCCGCGTCGCGCGGCATCCCAGGTGATGCCGGGATCGAGCGACCACGAGTGCAGGTCCCCGTCACGCAGGTCCGCGGAGCCCGTCAGATGTTCCCGCAGCTGCGCCCAGACCTCGCGGGCGATCTCGTCGTGCGTACACTCGGCCGCCGGTTTGCCGAACAACACACCGGGCGTGTTCCAGTCGGAGACATCCACCGACAGGCAATCCCGGACTGTGCCGTCACCGTACTCGGAAAGCTTTGCGCGCGACCAGAATTGGTTCTGGGCGATCGAGGTCAGCGACCACGGCGAATCGACATACGCGGTGTGCCCGCGAGCGATGTGCGCCGGGCGCCGCAGATAGAACTGGATCCCGGCCATCCAGTCGGTGACCAGCCGATCCATCGCGGCCAGTTCCGGTCGCGCGTCGAGGATCTCGGGCGTCCACAGGCCGCGGGCGACCTCGACCGGCACGGCCAGCACGAAATAGTCTGCGGCGACGGTAGTTCCGGCCCCCGCACCGTCGGCGACGCGGGCTCCCGAGATCCGGCCGTCGCGCACGTCGAGGCCCCGCAGTTCGGTGGTCACGAATCGCACGCCCAGCTCGCGCAGCCGCCGCACCCACGGATCGATCCACGCCTCGTTGGTGGGCCCGTCGAGGACGCGGTCCCGCGGGCCGTCGTCGCCGATCCCGAACGGGTTGCCGAGGAACTGCTCTCCCATGTTCCCGATCGTGCGGGCGCTGGCGTGCTCGTCCTTCGCGGCCACCAGCAGCGTGGTCAGGGTGCGCGACAGCAGGGCGCGGAACTCGTGCGAACGCCTGTGCGCGCCGACGAAATCGCGCCAGGGCAGATTCTCCCACTGACCGAATCTGCGGGCTTCGCAGCTGCTGTTGAACACCAGCAGGCGGTTGGCGAAGTAGGCGGCATCGGCCGCGGGCATCCGCGTGGAGGTGGCGATGAGCGAGGCCACAGTCTGCCGGAAATCGTCCGGACCGGACCATCCCCGGCTGCCGCCGCTGCGCATGGGGAGGATCGCGTCGTCGGCGTCCTGCCGGGAGAATCGCGCCTCCGACGCGGGGACCAGATTGCTCCACACCCCGTTTGCTCTGCCAGGGAACGGAATTCGCCGCATGGTGTCCGGAAGGTGGCGGTAGAAGCCGGGGAAGAAGCGGAAACCGTGCTCGCCCGGCAGGTCTGGTCGGCCGTCGCGGCCCGTGCCGGGGACCGGGATGCTGCGCGCCTTGCCGCCCAGCGCGCGCCGCTCGTAGACCGTCACCCCGAAGCCGCGCTCGGCCAGCTCGTGCGCCGCGGTGAGACCGGCCACGCCGCCCCCGAACACCGCGACCCGCGGACCCGCGTCCGCCGCCGCCCGCGCCGGTCGCAACACCGCCGCGCCCGCCATCCCCCCGACGAGTACACCCGCCGACCCACGAAGCATCTCTCTCCGCGAGACGGTCCCCTGCCGTTCTGCCATCTACCGAAACCTCCAAGCCGCGCCTACTGTATGCGCTCGAGGCCCACATGCAGAGCCAGACAGTTCAGACCCCACAGCACCACGACGGCCAGTCCGAGTATGTTCGTCGACGCGGCCGCCGGAGGGTGTCCGGCGGCCGCGGGTGAGGGTGGATGTGGTTAGTAGCCCTGGGGGCCCGGGTAGCGGTCGTGGCTCGGGTAGGGGTCCTGACCGGGGTAGGAGCCCGGGTAGCCGCCTTGCGGGCCTCGGGAACTCGGGTAGCCGCCCTGCTGCGGGCCGGAGTACTGGGTGTGCGGGCCGGGGAACGGGGGCTGCGGGACGTGGTAGCCGAAGTCGTCGGCGACCATGGCGGCCAGTTCCAGCAGGGCGGTGCGGGTCGGCTTGCCGACCAGCTCCAAGTCGATCTCCGCGCCCTCGGCCAGGTGGTCGTCGAACGGGACCACCTGGACGGCGCGGGTGCGGTCCAGGAACAGCTTGCGCAGCTGATCCAGGTCGACCGTGGAGGCGCCGCGACGAGAAGCGTTGACCACCACCACCGTTCGCTCGACCAGCTTGCCGTAACCGTGATGCTCGAGCCAGTCCAGCGTGGCCGAGGCGCTGCGGGCGCCGTCGATCGCCGGTGAGGTGACCAGGATCAGCGAGCTGGCGAGATCGAGCACACCCTTCATCGCCGAATGCATCAGACCGGTGCCGCAGTCGGTGAGGATGATGTTGTAGAACTGCTGCAGGATGCCGATCGCGCGCCGGTAATCGGCCTCGCTGAAGGCCTCCGATACCGCCGGATCCTGTTCGCTGGCAAGCACTTCCAGGCGGCTGGGCGCCTGGGAGGTGTGCGCCCGGACATCGGAGTAGCGGCTGATGTGCTGGTCCTCCAACAGGTTTCGCACCGTGGAGCGAGTCTGCCGGGGCACCCGGTGGGCGAGCGTGCCGAGGTCGGGGTTGGCGTCGATGGCGATGACCCGGTCGCCGCGCGACGAGGCGAAGGTGGAGCCCAGGCCCACGGTGGTCGTGGTCTTCCCGACGCCGCCCTTCAGCGACAGGATCGCGATCCGGTAGTCGCCGCGCACCGGCTCGTTCACCCTGTCGACGAGCTCGCGCTGGATCACGTCGGCCGGGGCCTCGCCCGGGTTGATCGCACCGCCGGTGACCTTGTGCACGGCCTTGCGCCAGCCGCTGCGCGGCGCGCGGCGCTGCCGCTTGAGCAGATTCAGGTCGCCGATCGACTGACCCGGACGTCCGGGCGGTCCCGGATGCTGCGACTGGAAGCCCGCGGGCAACTGCTGCGGCGGGCCACCCTGCCAGTTGTCGTGGGACTGCGGCTGCGGCGGCTGCTGATACGACGGCTGCGGCGGTCGCGGCGGCTGCTGCGGTGGTAGCGGCGGCGGCGCCCAGCTGTACTGCTCGCTGCCTCCGCCCGACTGTTCCGGACCCGGCGGCGGGCTGGGCGGCTGGTCCTCGTCGAAGACGCGGCGGACCATGCCGTCGGCGCCGATCTCCTGCCGTATCTCGCCGTACGCGGTCTCCTGCCGCACCTCACCGTAGGGCGCCGATGCGAACGAGTTCGGATCTCCCGGACCACCGGGCCCGGAGCCGTACTGCTCGGTGGGTTCGGCCGAGGGCGAGGGGTACTGGCCCGTGGGAGGCTGCGAGAACTGCCCCTGCTCGCCCGGAGGCGGGAACTGGCCGCGCTCGCCGGGAGACGGGAATTGGTCACCAGGGGGCAGGAATTGGCCCTGCTCACCCGGGGCCGCGAATTGGCCCTGCTCACCCGGAGGCGTGAACTGCCCTTGCTCACCCGCAGGCGCAAACTGACCGTGTTCGCCCGGGGGCGGGAACTGCCCCTCGCCCGGTGGGGCGAACTGCCCCTGCTCACCCGGGGGAGCGAAGGGACCGCCCTGCTCGGGCATCGGGAACCCGCCGCCCGGCGGGAAGCTCTGGTTCGGCGGATACGGGCCGCCGGGCGGGCCGTAGGGCCCCGGCGGCGCGAAGCCCGGCTGCTGCGGCGGCGAGAAGGGGCCGAACTGCTGCTCCTGGCCGTACGGCTGGAACGTGGTCTGCTCGATCGAGTCCGGAACGGGCGGAAGGATGCCCGCGGCCTGCTCTTCGTGCGCCGAATCGGAGTCGGTGGACTCCGCGTCCGGAGCAGGCGGCGACCCGGCGTCGGCCTGGGCGGCCTCGGCATCGTCGGCCTGTTCGTCGTGCACCGGCTTCGAGGTCGGATCGTCCTGCTCGGCGGTCACGTCCACGCTGTGGTTCTGCAACCAAGGTGGTGAGGTCGAGTTGTCGTTAGGTGTCACGTTTCCCCCATCTGCTCGGGTCGTTTCGAGCAGAGAGCTCGGCGCTGAATGCCCCCCAAAACTAGCACGCTGGGCAGCGGCCCGTGCCGCCGCAGACCGGGTCGGTACCAGCGGCGAGCCGGAGTTATCCACATGTGGACAACCCGAATTCGCACTCCCCCCGGGAGTGGGAACCGCCTCGCGAGGGCGAGGCGGTCCCACTTGCTGCTCAGCCGTTCCGCTGGGCGCGGTTGACCGCGGAGACCACGGCGCGCAGCGACGCCGTGGTGATGGACGTGGCGATGCCGACACCCCACGACACCTTGTCACCGACGGCGCATTCGACATAGGCCGCGGCCTGGGCGTCGTCGCCCGCGGACATGGCGTGCTCGGAGTAGTCCAGCACCCGCACGTCGTAGCCGATGGTCGACAGCGCGTCCACGAACGACGCGAGCGGGCCGTTGCCCTCGCCGGAGATCTCCTGTTCGACGCCGTCCACCTTCACCACGGCATCGATGTGGTCGGTCCCGCCGTCGGTCTCGGACGCGCTCACCTTCTGTCGCATGCGCTCCAGCGGCACGATCGGGTTCAGGTACTCCTCGGCGAAGACGTCCCACATCTCCTTGGGCGTGACCTCGCCGCCCTCGCCGTCGGTGATCTGCTGGATCGCCTGCGAGAACTCGATCTGCAGCCGCCGCGGCAGCGCCAGGCCGTGATCGGTCTTCATGATGTAGGCGACGCCGCCCTTGCCGGACTGCGAGTTCACCCGGATCACGGCCTCGTAGGTGCGACCCACGTCCTTCGGGTCGATGGGCAGGTACGGGACCTCCCAGGTGATGTCGTCGACATCGGAGTCGGCGGCGTCCGCGGCCACCTTCATGGCGTCCAGACCCTTGTTGATGGCGTCCTGGTGACTTCCGGAGAACGCGGTGTAGACCAGATCGCCGCCGTAGGGGTGGCGCTCGTGCACCGGCAGCTGGTTGCAGTACTCGACCGTGCGGCGGATCTCATCGATGTTGGAGAAGTCGATCTGCGGATCCACGCCGCGGGAGAACAGGTTCATGCCCAGCGTGACCAGGCAGACGTTGCCGGTGCGCTCGCCGTTGCCGAACAGGCAGCCCTCGATGCGATCCGCGCCCGCCTGGTAGCCCAGCTCCGCGGCGGCCACGGCGGTGCCGCGGTCGTTGTGCGGATGCAGCGACAGCACGATCGACTCGCGGCGGGCCAGGTTGCGGCTCATCCACTCGATCGAGTCGGCGTACACGTTCGGGGTCGCCATCTCGACGGTCGCGGGCAGGTTGATGATCATCGGCTTGTCGGGGGTGGGTGCGATGATCGCCGAGACCGCGTCGCAGACATCGCGGGCGTACTCCAGCTCGGTACCGGTGTAGGACTCCGGGCTGTACTCGTAGCGCCAGTTGGTGTCCGGGTACTGCTTTTCGATCTGCAGGCACAGGCTCGCCGCGTCGGTGGCGATCTTCTTTACGGCCTCGCGGTCGGCGCGGAACACCACCTTGCGCTGCAGGATGGAGGTGGAGTTGTAGAAGTGGACGATCACATTCGGCGCACCCTGGCAGGCCAGGAAGGTGCGCTCGATCAGCTCGGGGCGGCACTGGGTCAGCACCTGGATGCTGACGTCGTCGGGCACCGCGCCGTCCTCGATGATCTCCCGGACGAAGTCGAAATCGGTCTGGCTGGCCGACGGGAAGCCGACCTCGATCTCCTTGTAGCCCATCCGCACCAGCAGGTCGAACATGCGGCGCTTGCGGGCCGGGCTCATCGGGTCGATCAGGGCCTGGTTGCCGTCGCGCAGGTCCACGGCGCACCACGCCGGGGCGCGGTCGATGACCTTGTCGGGCCAGGTGCGGTCGAACGGGACCGGCTCGGCGATGCCGCCCGGCACCTCCTCCGCGAAGGGCCGGTACCGATAGCTCGGCATGGACGAATTGCGCTGCTTGTTCCACGCGGGCTGGTCGGCGGGCGCGGGCTTGGACGGCGCGGTGATGGTGCGCGATCCGGATACGAAGGCGTCAGCGGGTGACATGCGATTCTCCGAGAGTGTGGGTTTGGTGTGTCCCAATTACTTGGGTCGACCGGCACAGCTGAACCCCGCGACGGGAGCCGGTCCGTATCAGACCCCGTCGCGGCGGCCGAGAAGGAGTGCCCGCTGCATGATGATCGCGAGCTTACAGGTGCGCGATCGGGGGGTGAAAGTCCGACCCGCCGAACGGCCCCGGCCAAGGGTCTCCACCCCCGGAACTCGGCCGAGAAGCGTTGGCCAAGTAACTTCACCCCGCAAGGGTTTCGGAGCGAAGCGGAGGCCAAGAACTGAGCATGACCTTGCTGGAGCAATTGGCCGTGTTCGGGGCAGGTATCGCGGCGGGATGCATCAATACGATCGTGGGCTCCGGCACGCTGATCACCTTTCCCGTGCTGCTTGCGCTGGGCTATCCGCCGGTGACGGCCAATGTCTCGAACACGATCGGCCTGGTGCCGGGCGGGCTCAGCGGTGTGGTGGGCTACCGGCGCGAACTCGCCGGGCAGCGCGACCGGCTGCTCCGGCTCGGCGCGGCATCGCTGCTGGGCGGTGCGGCGGGGGCGATTCTGCTGTTGAAACTCCCCGCCGAGGCGTTCAAGGCGATCGTGCCGGTGCTGATCATCGCCGCCTTGGTACTGGTGGTGGTGCAGCCGCGGCTGTCGAGATGGGTCAGGCGACGACGAGAGGCCGACGGCAGCGCACCCGAACACGGCGGGCTGCTGCTGTGGCTGGCGGTGCTGGCGACGGGCGTGTACGGCGGCTATTTCGGCGCGGCTCAGGGCGTGCTGCTGATCGGGCTGCTCGGAATATTCGTGCACGAGGAACTGCAGCGCCTCAACGCCGTGAAGAACTTCCTGGCGCTGCTGGTGAACGCCCTGTCGGCGCTGATCTTCATATTCATCGCCGATGTGGCCTGGCAGGTCGTCGCCCTGATCGCGGTGGGCTCGATCATCGGCGGGCAACTGGGGGCGACGGTGGGGCGGCGGATGCCCCCGGCGGTACTGCGCGGGGTGATCGTCGTGGTCGGCATCATCGCGGTGGTACGACTGCTGACGACCTGACTACAGGCTTCCGGTTTCGAGGAAGGTGCGCAGCCGGGACTGCCAGGGCTCGATGTCGATGCCTTGGGACGCAAGCCAATCCGTGGAGTAGTACTTGTCGATGTAGCGGTCGCCCGGATCGCAGAGCAGGCCGACCACGCTGCCCTGTCGCCCGTCGCGCGCCATTTCGGACATGATGTGGAAGGCGGCCCACAGTCCGGTGCCGGTGGAGGCGCCCGCCTTGCGGCCGATCAGGTCCTCCAGCACCTGGATCGCGGCGATGGCCGCGGCGTCGGGGACGTGGATCATGCGGTCGATCGCGGGGGCGACGAAGCTGGGCTCCACGCGCTGGCGCCCGATTCCCTCTATGCGCGAACAGATCTCGGTGGTGACGGTGGGATCGTCGTCCCGCCAACCGGGGAAGAATGCCGAATTGTCCGGGTCGGCGACGCAGATGCCGGTCGCGCGGCCGGTGTAGCGGATGTAGCGGGCGAGGGTCGCCGAGGTGCCGCCGGTGCCCGCCGTCGCGACGATCCACGCCGGTTCCGGATGCCGCTCCTCGGCGAGCTGGTGGAAGATCGACTCGGCGATGTTGTTGTTGCCGCGCCAGTCCGTGGCGCGTTCGGCGAAGGTGAATTGGTCCATGTAGTGCCCGCCGGTCTCGCGTGCCAGGCGCGCCGCCACATCGTAGACCTCGTTCGCGTTGTCCACGAAATGACAACGCCCGCCGTGGAATTCGATCAGCCGCACCTTCTCCCGGCTGGTGCCGCGCGCCATCACCGCAATGAACGGCACCCCGATCAGCCGGGCGAAATAGGCCTCGGAGACCGCGGTCGAACCGCTGGACGCCTCGATCACCGGGCGGTCGGGGCGAATCCAGCCGCTGCACAGCGAATGCAGGAACAGCGAGCGCGCCAGCCGATGCTTCAGCGACCCGGTCGGATGCGTCGATTCGTCCTTCAGATACAGGTCCACCCCGGGCACCGCGGGCGTCGGCACCCGCAGCAGGTGGGTGTCGGAGGAGCGCCGCATATCCGCCCGCACCTTGGCGACCGCCTCGGCCTGCCAGCGCCGGTGCTCCGCGTCGTACCGATTGATGTCGACCATGCCCGGCTCGGCGCCGGTGGGTGTGACGGCGGCTGTCATGCGCACTCCTCGCCCTGAAACCCGTGGAGGTAGAGGTCGATGATTTCACAGCGGCCGGTACCGGTTGCGGAGGGGTTGCCCTACCGGACCTATCGTGCGCCCGGCCGTCACGGGGGCTTCCGGACAACCGCGGACGACACGCTGTCAGGGTCGCGAGCCTGTCGGACGGGAATGGTAGACCGATAGTGCGGACGGTCTTCTCATAGGAGGTCTTCATGCACGTGCGGGTCTGTCTCTCCTGCGATTCGGCGCTCGACCATTGCCACGGCACGCTTGTCGTACACCGCGACAGGTCGGTGGAGTGCACCGATGCGGACTGTTACGACGCCGACCATTCCCGGCACGCCTTCGTCGTCGATTGTTTCGACGTGGCCGGAGGCTGCGGCTGTGCGGTCACGGAGACCTGCACCGGGCCCCGTAGCCTGGCCGGGTGAGCTACGACCACGTACTACTGCCGTCAGGCGCCGCCGCGAGCCCCGACGAGGTCGACGCGTATCTGACCGCCCAGCGGGGGCTACCGGAGGCGGAGACGGTGACCCAGATCGCGGCCGAGCTGAACAAGCGCAACGAGCAACTGCCCGAGCCCGACAGCTTCCTGGCGAACCCGCCGGTCGGCGGCGCCGAAACCGGTGCGGCACTGTATGTTTCGAGCCCCTACGATGCGATCGGCCACCTGCGCGGGCTGCTGTTCGATCTCGCCACGCCGCGCGGTTACGCCGTCTACGACCCGCAGCTCACCTGGCTGATCGATCCGGCCGGGCTCGTCCCGGTCATCGTCAGCCACGGCGGTGCGGGCGAATTCCCGTATCTCACCGAGGTCCTGATCCACGACTGGATCCCGAACCTGGCCCCGCCCAATCCGTATCTGATCGTCGAACGCGCGCCCCAGGACTACATCCAGACGTTCCGCGACGGCGCGGGCGCCTACACGCTCGAGTACCGCGACGGTTCCCCCGAGCGGCATTTCGGCACGCGGCTCACCGACGCCGCCCAGGTGGCCGACCTCATCTGGGACTGGACCACCGGCGACCGGACCCGCCTCGACGCTCTGGACTGGCAGTCCGTCGAACTCTGAACTCACCTACTGGTTCTGGAGAGCGAGGCGGCCCGCGAGAGCGAGGAACGACGCGCCGAATACGCGACACAGCCAGGTGGTGATGGCGGGGCGGTCGATGACATGGCGGCGCACCGCGGCGGCGCAGGCGCCGTAGGCCGCGAACACCAGGAACGTCGCGAGCATGAAGACCCCGCTGAGTTCCAGCATGCGCGGCAGGGCGTGCGCCTCCTGCGGGCTGACGAACTGCGGCAGGAACGCGAAGAAGAAGATGGTCAGCTTGGGGTTGAGCAGGTTGAGCAGCACCGCCGACACGATCACCCGCAGCGCCGTGGGCGCGGGCCCGGACGCGCGCTGCTCATCGAGCGCGAGCGTCCCCCTGTCCCGGAACGTGCTCCAGGCCATGTAGAGCAGATAGGCGACGCCCAGATACTTCAGCGTCTGGAAGGCGATCGCGCTGGTGTTGAGCAGCGCTGCCAGGCCGGTGATCGCCGCGACCATGTGCGGAACGATCCCGAGCGTGCACCCGAAGGCGGCGATCACGCTCGCCCGCGTCCCCCGGCTCAGCCCCGCGGCCAGCGTATACAGCGCACCGGTCCCGGGCGTAACGACGATAACCAGCGTTGTCAGCAAGAACTCGGGACTCACCTCCGTGACAGTAACCGGAAGTGCCGTTTTCCGCTGTTCCCGGCGTGTTTTCGGCCGGGATCACAAGGTGCGGCGGCCCGAGAGGGCGCGGCCGAGTGTGAGTTCGTCGGCGAATTCCAGGTCGCCGCCCATGGGGAGGCCGGAGGCCAGGCGGGTGACGGTGAGGCCCGGGAAATCGCGCAGCATGCGGACCAGGTAGGTGGCCGTCGCCTCGCCCTCGGTATTCGGGTCGGTCGCGATGATCACCTCGGTGACGTCCACGCCGTCGTCCTGATTTCCGATGCGCGCCAACAGTTCCCGGATGCGCAGCTGGTCGGGGCCGACCCCGGACAGCGGATCCAGCGCGCCGCCGAGCACGTGGTAGCGGCCGCGGAACTCGCGGGTCCGCTCCACGGCCTGCACGTCCTTGGGCTCCTCGACCACGCAGATCAGGGTGCGGTCGCGCCGCGGATCGGCGCAGATGCGGCACAGCTCACCGTCGGAGACCGTGCCGCACGCCGCGCAGAACCGCACGCCGTCGCGGACCTTCTGCAGGACGGCCTGCAGCCGGTCGATCTCCGGCGGCTCCACCGACAGCAGGTGAAAGGCGATGCGCTGCGCGCTCTTCGGACCGACGCCGGGCAGCTTGCCCAGCTCGTCGATCAGATCCTGAACCGGACCCTCGTACACCTCGCGCCTCGATCAGAAGGGGAGGCCGGGCATGGAACCACCGCCCATGCCACCGGCCAGCGGGCCCAGTTTCTCCGCGGCCAGCTGCTGCGCGTTGGACATCGCGTTGTTGACCGCGCCCACGACGAGATCCTGCAGGGTCTCGACATCGTCGGGATCGACGACCTTCGGATCGATCCGCAGCGACTGCACCTCACCGGTCGCCTTGATCGTCACCTTGACCAGGCCTCCCCCAGCCTCGCCCTCGACCTCGGCCTCCGCGATCTCGGCCTGTGCGGCCATCACGGCCTCCTGCATCTGCTGGGCCTGCGCAAGCAGTGCCTGCATGTCGACCTGTCCACCGGGCTCCACGGGCTGTCCTCTCTGCGGGAAGTGGTTGTGCTCCAGCGTAGTCACGGTTGGGTCTACTCCCCTATCCACCCGGCGATAGCGATCTACGATCGAAGACGGGTCGGGTTACTGGTGGAGGCAGCAATGCGTGTAGACCGTGCGAATGTAGGCAAATCCGTCGCGCGTTCGGTGGCGCCGGTATGCCTGGCGGCGGTGCTCGCCCTGGTACCGGCCGCGATCAGCGCGCCCGTCGCGCACGCCGACGCCGACTACGGCGGCGGTTGTGCGCTGTACACAGACAACCCGCAGGCGACCATCATCGCGCTGCGCGATATCTGTTCCCCGGAGCAGCAGGACCGGATCTTCATGGATTCGGCCCCGGGGGCCGTGCCCAGCGGCGTCACCAACGGCTGGGTGGCGCGCCCGCCCGTCGTGGAGGCGATGGCGCCGACGTTCTGGCTCGGCAAGAAGTTCTACACCGGCCCCGACGGCGGCCGGTTGATGAACCGCATCACCGGCGCCGGAATCGAGGGGTTCCCCGCCAACGTCTACCTCGCGCCCTCGCTGATCGACGGGCAGCCGATGTGGGCACTGGACTACCAGCCCTCGGTCACCCCGCAGATCTGGGACGAGATCCGCGAGGTCACGCCGAACGTGTGGTTCGGCTACTCGTGGTGGAGAGGGGCGCTGCAGACGACCCCGCTGCTCACCTTCGTGCTCACCTACCCCTGACGCCCGGCGGCTGTTGACTCTCCACCGACTGGAGGGTGTTTGCTGTGAGTCATGACCGCGACAGTCTCCATCGGAGAATTTGCCCGGCTCACCTACCTGAGCGTGAAGACGCTGCGGTATTACCACGAGATCGAGCTGCTGGAGCCCGTCACGATCGACCCCGGCTCCGGGTATCGGCGCTACTCGACCGGGCAGGTCGCCGAGGCGCACCTCATCCGGCGCCTGCGTGACCTGAACATGCCGCTGCCGGAGATCCGCACGGTACTGGCCGCGCCGGACCGGGCGGCGCGCGACGAGGCGCTGCGCGCGCACCTGGAACGCATGGAGGCGGAGCTGGCCCGCACCCGCGACGTGGTCGCATCGCTGCGGGCCCTGCTGCTGCCGAGCGCGCCGATCGCGGTCGAATACCGTTCCGTCCCCGCGTTTCCCGCGCTGTCGATGACCGATGTGGTGGCCACCGCGGGCATCGGCGACTGGTGTGGCGTCGCCTTCGACCGGCTGTTCGGACTGCTGGACGCGGCGGGTGTGGCGCCGGCGGGCATCAGCGGCGCCACCTACTCCCCCGAATTCTTCGAGAACGAGGTGGGCCAGGTGGTCGCGTTCGTACCGATCACCGCGGCCGACCGCGAGCGGCTCGCGGATGCGAAAGGCGCTGCCGTGATCGAACTTCCGGCCCGGCGCTTCGCGATCGCCGTGCACGCCGGGCCGTTCACCGATTTCGACCGCACCTACGGCACGCTGGGCAGCCATGTCGCCGAGCACGACACCGCGCTGCACGAGCCCATCCGGGAGATGTACGTCGTCTGCCCGGACGACGTCGACGACCCCGAGACGCTGCGCACCGAAGTCTGCTGGCCGGTCGGCCAGCTCTGAAGAGAGGAAAACCCATGCCGCCCAGGCTCGTGAACATCACCATCGACTGCACCGACGCGGCCGCGCTGGCGCAGTTCTACGCGGAACTGCTGGAGCAGCCGATCGATCCGGAGGCGAACGCGGAGTTCGCGACGATCGGCCGCGAGACCCTATCGCCGACGCTGATGTTCCTGCGCGTCCCGGACCGGAATCCGGGGAAGAACGTCGTCCACCTCGATCTGGCCGCGACCGACTGGCGCGACCAGATCGAGCGGGCGATCTCGTTGGGCGCCAAGCACATCGCCGATTTCGACGAGTACGGGATCACCTGGTCGACCCTCGCCGACCCGGAGGGCAACCTGTTCGATATCGCGAAGGGTTGACGAGCTAGGAGAGTTCCTTCTTCAGGTTCTCCAGCACCTCGGCCTGAATCTTCTTCAGCCCCAGGGGTGCGAAGATGCCCTCGAAGAATCCGGCGACGCCGCCGGCGCCCTTCCAGCTGGTACGGATCGTGACCAGCGAACCGGTGCCCGACGGCGTCACCGTCCAGGTCGTCACCAGCGTGGAGTTCGAATCCCGCTCGGTCACCATGGAATCCGATACCGACACCACCGCGTGCACGTTGCGCGACCGCTTCTCGGTGGCCTGCAGCGTCCACTCGGCGACGGTGCCCGCGCCCTTGCCGCCCTCGAGCACCTTGTAGTCGTGATAGTGCCCGGAGAGGATGCGGGGGCGCACCGTCTCGTAGTCGGCGATCGCCTCGAGTGCGCGCTGCGGATCGGCCGGAACGACGATCGAACTGGAGGCGTTGACCTGTCCCACTGTGAACTCCTTGTTTGAGTCTGCGGTGTGCACGTTGACTACCGCCGGGCCATGCTACGCCGCGGTCCGGGGCCGCCGGGTCGCCAGCGTTACCGGGGCCACCTGCGTCACCACCGGCAAGCACGAATCCACCTCTGCGATGGCGGATCCCGGCCGAAAGCATGCCGGGAAATAGAGGAGGGAAGCGCCTCGCCGGAACTGGAGAGCGCGGGCCACGTTGCCGGAACTGGAGAGCACGGGCCACGTTGCCGGAACGGGAGAGTGAGGCGTCTTGCCGGTGAGGTCGGCGAGTTGGTGCGCACCGGGATCCCGAGGGTGATTTCGCGTGGATGTTCCTGGATGTGGCGTTAGGCTGCGACGTGGCCCCGGCTATCGGGAGCCGGTATCGAGCGAAATGCAGGGGGGAACATGGTGAAGGCTAAGCGGAGCGTTGGGGCGGTGGTTCTGTGGTGTGCGATCGGGCTGGTGGCCGGAGTGGTGCCGTTGGGGTACGGCATTCATGGTCTGGTCACCTCCGGGAAGGTCACGTGCGACAACCGGGTGATGAAGCCCGGTGATACCTGCACCACCAAGAAGCGCAAGCGCGGCATGACCACCCGCAGCTACCAGGAGCAGAAGAAGCGGGATCGCAATTCCGCCCTCATCGCGCTCGGCATCGGGTCGGTGGTCACCCTCGGCGTCGGCACGCTGCTGGTCGTCGGGTTGCGCAGACCGGACGAGAATCCACAACCCTGATCGTCGATCGGTGATCCGCGTCCCCATCGGTCGCGGGCACACATGTCGACGGCGGCCGCTGTGCCCGGAAACCCCGGAAATCACACAGTTAGACCCGCTAATTACCGCCGTGAGCTGCGTGGAAGCCTTCGAATCGGACATCGGGACAATTCCCCAACGCTGTGCAACATGTGCGTGAAAATTCGGACGGATAGGTACCCTCACAGTGGCCTCTCTTTTCGGAGAGAGATAGCGTCATGGGGTGGCAGTGAGTCTGTTGGGGAAGGCCGGCCGCGCACCGGCCGCACACGAATCAGGATTTGCCGCGCATCGGGCGGGGGTGGACCGACTGCTGGCGAGTTATCGCGCCATACCTCGGGACGCGAACGTGCGGCTGGCCAAGAAGACGTCGAACCTGTTCCGCGCCCGGGCCAAGAACCCCGCACCCGGCCTCGACGTGTCGGGCCTGACCCGGGTGATCGCGGTCGACCCGCAGGCCGAAACGGCCGACGTGGCCGGTATGACCACCTACGAGGACCTCGTCGCCGCGACGCTGCCGTACGGGCTGGCGCCACTGGTGGTGCCGCAGCTGAAGACGATCACGCTCGGCGGCGCGGTCACCGGCCTGGGCATCGAGTCGACCTCGTTCCGCAACGGTCTGCCGCACGAATCGGTCCTGGAACTCGACGTGCTGACCGGCGCGGGAGAAATCATCACCGCGACGCCCGAACAGCACGCCGATCTGCTGCGCGGATTCCCGAACTCCTATGGCACGCTCGGCTATTCGACCCGGCTGAAGATCGAACTGGAGGCCGTGCAGCCCTACGTGGCGCTGCGGCACGTGCGCTTCCACGATCTGAAAGAGCTGGAAGCGGTGATGGCGCAGATCGTCCTCGACCGCTCCTACGCCGACGAGCGCGTCGACTACCTCGACGGCGTCGTATTCACCGCCGACGAGAGCTACCTGATTCTCGGCCGCCAGACCGACGAGCCCGGCCCGGTCAGCGACTACACCGGAATGGACGTCTACTACCGCTCCATCCAGCACGACTCGAAGCAGCCCAAGCGCGACCGGCTGACCATCCACGACTACTTGTGGCGCTGGGACACCGACTGGTTCTGGTGCTCGCGAGCCTTCGGCACGCAGAACCCGAAGATCCGCCGACTCTGGCCCCGGCAGTACCGGCGCTCCAGCTTCTACTGGAAGCTGATCGCCCTGGACCACAAGTACGACATCGCCGACCGGCTCGAGGCCCGCAAGGGCAATCCGCCACGCGAGCGCGTGGTGCAGGACATCGAGGTGCCGATCGAGCGAACCGCCGAATTCATGCGGTGGTTCCTCGACGAGATCCCGATCGAACCGGTGTGGCTGTGCCCGCTTCGATTGCGTGACACGGGGCATACCACCGATGAACGCCCCTGGAGCCTGTACCCGCTGGAGCCCGAGCGCACCTACGTGAATGTCGGCTTCTGGTCGTCGGTCCCGTCCGTGCCCGGGCAGCAGGAGGGAGCCGCGAACCGCGCCATCGAGCGCAAGGTGTCCGAGCTGGACGGGCACAAATCCCTGTACTCGGATTCCTACTACGACAAGGATGAGTTCGCCGAGCTGTACGGCGGCGACGTCTATCCCGAACTGAAGAACCACTACGACCCAGATCATCGTTTGCTGGATTTGTATTCGAAGGCGGTGCAACGCAAGTGACCACGTTCAAAGATCGTTCCGACGTCTTCGCGGAACTGGGAACCAGGCTGACCATTGCCGAGATCTTCGAGACTCTGGTCGATGGCCCGGTGCCGATCCGGTTCACGGCCTACGACGGATCCAGCTGCGGCCCGGAGGATTCGCAGTACCGCCTGGACATCCGCACGCCGCGCGGGATCAACTACATCGCCACGGCCCCCGGCGATCTCGGCATGGCCCGCGCCTACATCTCCGGCGATATGCTCGCCGAGGGTGTCCACCCGGGCGACCCCTACGATTTCCTGCGCGCGATGAGCGACCTGAAGTTCCGGCGCCCGTCGGCACTGGCGCTGGTCACCATCGCCCGCTCGCTCGGCTGGGATGCGCTGAAGCCGATCGCGCCGCCGCCGCAGGAGACGCTGCCGCGCTGGCGGCGCATCGCGCTGGAGGGCCTGCGGCATTCGAAACACCGTGACGCCGAGGCGATTCACCACCACTACGACGTCTCCAACGAGTTCTACGAGTACGTGCTCGGCCCATCCATGACCTACACCTGCGCGGTGTACGGCGACGAGAACTGGACGCTGGAGCAGGCGCAGGAAAACAAGTACCGCCTGGTGTTCGACAAGCTGCACCTGAAGCCGGGTGATCGACTGCTCGACATCGGCTGCGGCTGGGGCGGCATGGTCCGCTACGCGGCCAAGCGCGGGGTCAAGGTGATCGGGGCGACCCTGTCCAAGGAGCAGGCCGAGTGGGCGCAGAAGAAGATCGCCGAGGAGGGCCTGCAGGACCTGGCGGAGGTGCGCCACTCCGACTACCGCGATGTGCCCGAGTCCGCGTTCGACGCGGTGTCGTCCATCGGCCTCACCGAGCACATCGGCGTGCACAACTACCCGGCGTACTTCGGCTACATCCAGAGCAAACTGCGTGACGGCGGCCTGTTCCTCAACCACTGCATCACCCGGCCCGACAACACCCGCACCACCAAGGCCGGTGACTTCATCGACCGCTACGTGTTCCCGGACGGCGAGCTGATCGGCTCCGGCCGCATCATCTCCGACATCCAGAACGTCGGCCTCGAGGTCCTGCACGAGGAGAACCTCCGCCCGCACTACGCCCTCACCCTGCGGGAATGGTGCAAGAACCTGGTCGCCAACTGGGACGACTGCGTCGCCGAGGTAGGCGAGGGCACCGCGAAGGTCTGGGGCCTGTACATGGCGGGCTGCGTACTCGGCTTCGAGCGCAACGTCATCCAGCTGCACCAGGTCCTCGGCATGAAGCTCGGCGAGAACCAGACCTGGGATGCCCCCCTGCGCCCCTGGTGGAACGCCTGACCCGGCCAAAAGCACGCCGGGGCACGAGGGTGGCGCACGCCGAGACACGAAGGCGACGCACACCCGGACACGAAGGTGACGCACGCCCGCACGAGAGTGACGCACGCCCGGGCACGAGAGAGTGATGCGTGCCGGGGGACGACGGTGATACGCACCGGGGACGGGAGGGTGGTGTCTTCTCAGAGGAGGGTGTCCAGGAACTTCTTTGGGATGTCGGGCATTTCGGCGTGTTCGGTGCCCAGGAGCATCTCGTTGCGGAGGGTGTGCAGGAGCGCGAGCACGCCGGGGCCCGCATCCAATAATGGCCGCGGCCATCCCAATTCGGCGCAGCGGGCCACCGCGGGGGCGAGGGTCGCGATGGCCTCGCCCGTCCAGCCCGCCGCGGACAGGCATTCGGCCAGCAGCAGGGCCGCGTCCAATTCCGCACGGGGACGGTGTTGTTCGGTCATTCGGCCGTACAGGGCACGCGCTCGCTTCACGGCGGAATCGCTGGTGCCGAGCGGAGCCAGGTCGTCGCCGAAGGCATCGGTGCCGCCGCGGTAGTGGTGGGCCAGCAGGGCGCGGATGGTGGCGATCTCCTCAGCCTCGGCCGTCAGGGCGGCCGCGCCCGTGCTGTGGCGCATGGGCCGGATCGCGGGCTCCGACCCCAGCAGTCCGGCCACCTGGTCGCCGGGCAGATCCAACCGGAGACGTTCGGCGCGGATGTGCGCGGCCAGCCGGGTCAGCTTGCGGTCGGCGGCGATTCGCGCGCCCTCGTCGAGCCGCCGGCCCGCGGTCTCCCGGTCGCCACGCACCGCCTTCACCCGCGCGCCCACCACGAAGGTGGTGACCATGAAGTCGACCGGCCCCACCCGGGCGACCAGTTGGTGGCTCTGGTCCAGCAGGGGTTCGGCCGCATCCAGATCGCCGCGTCGATAGGTGACCTCGCCGAGCAGCGCCGCCGCCACCCGCACCGCGTGCGACCGCGGGCCGGAGCGGTCCCGGGCGGTCTGCCACGCCTGCTCGAAACATTGTGTGGCCGTGTCGATATCGAGCTGTTCATAGGCGGCGGCGCCCTTGCCCAGCAGCCCGAAGACGATGCCCAGCGGGTCCTTGGAGCGGGCGTGGTACTGCGCGGCCCAGTCCTGCATGCCGCGCGCCCCCTCGAAGTCGAAGTCGCACAACCGCACGAACGACACAAGGTTGGCGGCGGTCGACACGGTCCACGGCGGCAGGTCGTCGGCCAGCCGCAGGCAATCCGAAACCTTGTCCAGCACACCGTCCGTGCGGTCGCGCGCGACCTGATCGGCGGCCGCCAGCACGGCGGCCTCACAGCGCTGCCGCACGGTCTCGGCATCGGAGGACGAGCCGCGCGCCAGCATGCTCGACAGCCGTCCCAGGGCGGTGCGGGCGGCGCCGGACTGCTGCAGGTTGGTATTGGCCCGGGCCAGCGCCATCAGCAGCTTGGATCGCGAAGCCACCTGCTGCACCGGCAGTTTCGACACCGTCCCCAGCAGCGTGGCCAGGCGCGAGGTGTCGATCAGATCCATGCCGCCGCTCTCCAGCAGGTCCAGCGCCATCTTCATATCGGCGGCCGCCAGCGCGTGCTCGACCGACTTGCGCACCAGCTGGTGTTCGGCGTACCAGCGGGAAGCCTTGCGGTGCAGCGACTTCAGCTTGCCGGGACGCACCCGCTCGAGCCGGGCGCGCAGCTGTTCGGCGAACAGCGGCTGGATCCGGAACCAGTCCGGGTCGTGGTCGACGCGGCTCACGAACAGCTCCCGCTGCTCGGCCTGCTCCAGCAGTTCCTCGGCGTCCGGTTCACCGCTCAGCGCGGCGGCCAGCGACCCGCTGACCTTCTCGGCGACCGAGACGGACATGAGGAACTCGAGCATGCGCGCGTCCAGCGTGTCGAGCACGTTCTCCGACAGATAGTCCCGGATCGCCTGGTTGCCGCCGGACAGGTGCGCGATGAGCTGGGCCGGATCGATCTCCCGCGACGCGCCGCCCGTCTCCGCCGGTCGGCCGCCGCGCAGCGACAGGCTGACCAGCTGGATCGCGGCGGGCCATCCGTCGGCCGCGTGGTGGATCTGCTCGACCTGCTCGTCGGTGAGGGGAAGGCCGTTGCGCTCCACCAGGATCTGCCGGGTCTCCGCGGCCGTCAGGCGCAGTTCGTTACAGCCGATCTCCACCAGTTCGTCGCGCACCCGCAACCGGCTCAGCGGCAGCCCGGTCTGCTCCCGGGTGGTAACGACGAAGCGCAGGTGATGACAGGCGTTGTCCAGCAACGCGTCCAAGGCCCGATGCGCCCCCGGATCGGCGATCCGGTGCCAGTCCTCGATCACGACCACGACCGGCCGCCCGCCGGTGTGTATCTCGTCGATCAGCGTGGCGATGGCGTAGGGCACCGCCTCGGCGGGGCGCTCCTCCAACACCTGCTCGAGCCCGGCGCCGATATCGGGATACACCCGCCGGATCGCCTGCACGAGGTGGGCGAGGAACCACACCTCGTTGTCATCGTCGTGATCGATGCCGATCCAGGCCACCGCGGTCCCACCGGCGCTCAACTCGGCCCGCCACTGCGCCGCGAGCGTGCTCTTGCCGAATCCGGCCGGGCCGTGGATCACCGCCAGCCGACGCCGATCGGCGGCCCGGAGGATATCCAGCAGCCGCGGCCGCGCCGCCGGCTCCCGCGCCGGTGTCGGCGGCCGGAATTTCGTCGCGGCCGTGGGCGGCAGCGTGGCCGTCGGGTGCGCTGCCTCGGCTGGGTGGCGCGTCGCCGGCCCGCGCGCCGCGGTCAGCAGCGAACGCGAACGCAGCGACGGATGCGCCTGCTGCCCGCCCTCGCTCTCGCCCTCCCGGACGGGGGCCAACAGCGCCATCTCGTCCGGCAACTGCCCTTGGTCGTGTTGCACTTTCCGCAGCAGCTCGCCCAGCTCCAGCGCCGACTCCGGCCGGTCTTCCGGCTCGGCCGACATCGCACGCTCGATCACGCCCGCCACCGCCGGGGGAATATCCTGCTCCCGCAGATCCGGAATCGGCTGGGTGGTGATGCGCAGGAACTGCGCCACGATCTTCTCCCCCGACTGCCGTTCGAATGCCGCATGCCCGGTCAGCAACGCGAACAAGGTGGAGCCCAGCCCGTATACGTCCGAGCGCACGGTCGGTTCCTCGCCTTTGAGCACCTCGGGGGCGGTGAATGCCGGGGAGCCGGTGATCATGCTGGTGGAGGTCCGGAATCCGCCCGGGATGCGGGCGATGCCGAAATCGGTCAGCTGCGGCTCGCCGTAGCGGCTCAGCAGTACGTTGGCGGGCTTCACGTCCCGATGCAGTACGTCCACCCGGTGCGCGCTCTCGATGGCGCCCGCCAGCTTCACCCCGACCCGTAAGGAATCCGCCCAGGTCAGCGGGCCGTGATCGCGGACCACCTGTTCCAGGGAACCATGCGCGGCATAGGGCATCACGATGAACGGCAACCCGCTCACGGTGACGTCGACCTGCAGGATGTCGACGATGTTGGGATGGCCGGACAGTCGGCCCATCGCCTGTTCCTCGCGCAAGAAACGCTCGCGGCTCTCGTCGTCTATCTCCGAGGACAGCACCTTCACCGCGACGGTCCGATCCAGGGCGCGCTGGGCACAGCGATAGACGACCCCGAAGCCGCCGCGCCCGATCTCCTCGGCATCGAACAACCCCATCGCCGCCAACTCGTCGGCGATGCCTATCTGTGGGTAACGCTGGGTGTTCGATTCGGCGGGAGTATCGGTGCTGCGGACCTTGCCCGTGTGTGGGTTCATTGGACCACCTCGAACTCATCCGCGCTGACTCCAACGTAGCGCGGAGATCGGTGGTGCGGTGGAAATTCAGCCCGCGTGTGTGAGGACCGACCAGTCCCGGCGAAAGCTCTTCGCACGCAATAGGGCCCGGACCACGAGATCCGTGATCCGGGCCGTACCGGGGCCGAGCGCTACTTACGCAGCGAAGCCGGAACCTCGAACCGCTTGCCGTACTTGGCGGCCAACTCGTCCGCGCGGGCCACGAAGGCCTCCTGTCCACCCGGGTAGCCGACGATGAACTGGTGCACGCCACCGGTCCAGGCCGGATACCCGATACCGAAGATCGAACCGATATTCGCATCGGCCGTCGACGTCAGCACACCCTCGTCGAAACACTTCTGCGTCTCGATGGCCTCGATGAACAACTGCCGATCGATCAGATCCTGGAACGGCGCCTTGTCCTCGGTACTGGTCTTGAAGTGCTCACGCAACCCCGACCACAGACCCTGACGCTTCCCATCCTCGTCGTACTCGTAGAACCCGGCCTTCTCCAGACGACCCGGACGACCCTGCTCGACCATGTAGTCGATGACATCCTGCGCCGGATGCCGCTCCGCGCCCAGCTTGGTGTCGCCCGCCTTGGCCGCCTCCAGGGTCTCCTTCGCGATCTTCTGCATGAGCTTCATGTTCAGCTCATCCGACAACTGCAGCGGCGCCGCCGGATACCCCGCCTGCAGACCCGACTGCTCGATCGTCTGCGGGTCGATACCCTCGTTCAACATCGCGATCGCCTCATTGACGAACGTGCCGATCACCCGCGAGGTAAAGAAACCACGGCTGTCGTTGACCACGATCGGGGTCTTGCGGATGGCCAGGGTGTAGTCGAACACCCGGGCCAGCGCCTCGTCGGAGGTCTTCTCACCCTTGATGATCTCCACCAGCGGCATCTTGTCGACCGGCGAGAAGAAGTGGATGCCGATGAAGTCCTGCTCGCGCTTCACGCCGGTGGCCAGGCCGGTGATCGGCAGTGTCGAGGTGTTGGAACCCAGCAGCGCGTCCGAGGTGACGATGTCCTCGATCTCCTGGAACACCTTGTGCTTGAGCTCGGTGTTCTCGAAGACGGCCTCGATCACGAAGTCGACGCCCGCGAGATCCTTGGCCTCGGCGGTCGGGTGGATGCGATCCAGCAGCGCCTTGGACTTCTCCTCGGTGGTCTTGCCGCGCGAGAGGGCCTTCTCCTCGATCTTCACCGAGTAACCCTTGCCGCGCTCGGCCGCCTCCTGCGAGACGTCCTTCAGCACGACCTCGTACCCGGCCTTGGCCGAGACGTAGGCGATCCCCGCGCCCATCATGCCCGCGCCGAGTACGCCGACCTTCTTGATCTCCTTCTTCGGCACGTCCTTCGGACGCGAACCACCGTTGTTGATGGTCTGCAGGTCGAAGAAGAACGCCTGGATCATATTCTTCGCGACCGGCCCGGTGAGCAGGTTGACGAAGTACCGCGACTCGATCAGCGACGCGTTGTCGAAGTCGACCTGCGCGCCCTCGATGGCCGCGGCCATGATGTTCTTCGGGGCGGGCATGTTGGCGCCCTTGAGCTGCTTGCGCAGGTTCGCCGGGAACGCCGGGAGGTTGGCGGCCAGCGACGGGGTGGACGGGGTGCCACCGGGGATCTTGTAGCCCTTGACGTCCCAGGGCTGCACACCCTTGTCCGGGTTGGCCTTGATCCACGCCTTGGCGGCCGGGACCAGCTCCTCGACCGAGCCGACGACCTCGTCGACCAGGCCGATACCCTTGGCCTTCGCGGCGTTGAACTCGTTGCCCTGCAGCAGGATCTGCATCAGCGCGTTCTGGATGCCGAACATGCGCACGGTGCGGGTGACGCCGCCACCGGCGGGCAGCAGGCCCAGCTTCACCTCGGGCAGGCCGATCTTGAGGCCCTTCACGTCGGCGGCGATGCGGTGGTGGGTGGCCAGCGTGATCTCCAGGCCGCCGCCGAGCGCGGCGCCGTTGATGGCGGAGACGACCGGCTTGCCCAGCTGCTCCAGGCGGCGCAGCGCGCCCTTGATGACGGTCAGCTCCTCCATGATGCCCGCGGCGTCCTCCGGCCCGGTCTTCATCATGTTCTTGAGGTCACCGCCGGCGAAGAAGGTCTTCTTCGCGGAGGTGAGGACGACACCGGTGATGTCGTCCTTCTCGGCCTCGAGCCGCTCGACGGTGGCCTGCATCGAGCTCTTGTACAGCTCGTTCATCGTGTTGGCGCCCTGGTTCGGGTCGTCCATGGTCAACACGACGATGCCGTCGGCGTCCTTCTCCCAGGCGATCATGTTGTCGGTCATGTGTTTTCGTCTCTCCTGTGAGTCTGTGTTAGATGGCGGCGTTTCCGAGGCCCTGCGTGGTTACGCTCCGCTGCCGCCTTCGGGCCGCCGGTGCACGCCGCGGTGCGTCAGACGCGCTCGATGATGGTGGCCACGCCCATGCCGCCGCCGATGCACAGGGTCACCAGGGCGTAGCGGGCGTTGCGGCGCTCCAGCTCGTCGACCATGGTGCCGGTGATCATCGCACCGGTGGCGCCCAGCGGGTGGCCCATGGCGATCGCGCCGCCGTTGACGTTCAGCTTCTCGTTCGGGATGTTCAGGTCCTTCTGGAACTTCAGAACGACCGAGGCGAAGGCCTCGTTGATCTCGAACAGGTCGATGTCGTCGACGCTCAGGCCCGCCTTGGCGAGGGCCTTGTGCGCGGCCGGGGTCGGGCCGGTCAGCATAATGGTGGCGTCGGCGCCGGAGATGCCGGTGGAGACGATGCGGGCACGTGGGGTCAGACCCGAGGCCTTACCGGCCTCCTCGTTGCCGACCAGCACCAGCGCCGCGCCGTCGACGATGCCCGAACTGTTGCCGCCGTGGTGGACGTGGTTGATCTTCTCCACGAAGTGGTACTTCTGCAGCGCCACCGCGTCGAAGCCGCCCATCTCGCCGATGCCCGCGAACGAGGGGTTGAGCTTGGCCAGGTCCTCGGGCTTGGTGCCCGGGCGCATGTGCTCGTCGCGGTCCAGCACGGTCAGGCCGTTGAGGTCGCGGACCGGCACGACCGACTTGGCGAAGTACCCGCCGGTCCACGCCGCGGCCGCGCGCTCCTGCGACTGCACCGCGTAGGCGTCGACGTCGTCGCGGGTGAACCCCTCGATGGTCGCGATCAGGTCGGCCGAGATGCCCTGCGGGACGATGTAGCTCTCGTAGCTGGTCCACGGGTCCATGAACATGGCGCCGCCGTCGGAGCCCATCGGCACGCGCGACATGGCCTCGACGCCACCGGCGATGACCAGATCCTCGAAGCCGGAGCGGACCTTCTGGGCGGCGAGGTTGACGGCCTCCAGGCCGGAGGCGCAGAAGCGGTTGATCTGGGTGCCGCCGACGGTGTCGGGCAGGCCCGAGGTCAGCACGGTGGTGCGGGCGATATCGGCGCCCTGGTCGCCCACCGGCGAGACGACGCCGAGGACGACGTCCGAGATGCGCTCTTCGTCCAGGTTCGGGAAGCGGTTACGCAGCTCCTTGACCAGACCGGTCGTCAGATCGATCGGCTTGACCGAGTGCAGCGAGCCCTTCTTGTTGCGGCCCCGCGGAGTGCGGATGGCCTCGTAAATGTAGGCCTCTGTGGTCATATCGGAGTTTTTCCTTCCTTAGGCTGCGCCGACACCGCAGTGGCCGGTATCGCCGCAGGTAACCTCGCCGACCGGCCAGGCGACCGACCGTGTAGACGCTGTACAAACGTCGACATGCCACGGCCCACGCATGTTCCGGTCGCCCGTACGCCTGGGCATACCATAGAACCTCGTAGCACCGCTGCTGACGACCACCCGTTCATAGTACAGCCGGATGCGAACTCCGGTTAACTTAAGGCCGTCGGGCAGGTGTCTGTCAAGCCTCCAGACGTGTGGCGCCCAGCTCACTCACGAGCAACTCCAAGGCCACCTCATCGGGGTCGCGACGGTCTCCCTGCGGGACCGGGCGGGCCGATTCCGCGAGCATCTCCTGCTCTTCCTCCGGCGTCGACGCAGGTGGGACGCCCTCATAACCTACCGACGAGTAGTCGACCGGGCCGGGATCGTCGGGGGTATCCGGCCCGTCGGGCAGCGGAATGTCGTCGTCCGGGGGGGCCGAACGCGACCCGGAATCGGTGTGCGCCGGACCCGATTCGCGGCCTCGCGCGCCAGGTGTGGCATCGGGGTTGTCGGCGCTGGCGGCCTTCAACTGGCTCGGCCGGGTGAACCGGGGAGCCTCGGCCTGGGCCGGACCGGACTGCCCGGGACCGGAGCCGTGCGCGGGCCCGGCGGCACCGCGGTTCGGTGCGCCGCCACCGGCGGGCGCACTCCCCGAGCCGACCTCCCAGCGCACCCCGTGCTCGCGACCCAGCACCGCATGCACGGCGGACTGCACCGCCTCGATGTACTTCGGATTCGACAACCGCTGCGCCAAGGGCGCGTGCTGATGCGCGAACACGATGGTGTCCCCCTCCACCCGCACCACGGACGCCCCCGACAACAGCGCATGCACCGCCGCCCCGAACTCCCGCACCTTGGCCCGAATCTCCCCCCACTTCGCCTCGACCTCCCGAGCGAGGTCCCCCGAGGAAGCTGCCCCTTGGCCAGACGCAGGGACAGCTTGCTCAGACGAGGTCGCAGGCGTCGCAGCGGGGGCTGGAGGCTCCGGGCGGAGCTCGGCGTCCGCGGGCACGATACCCAACTCCGTCGCCTCGTCTGCGTCCCCGAGTCCGTCCGATCCGACGCCCGGTTCGACCGCATCGCTGGACTCGACCGCGGAATCGACCTGTGCCGTCGCAGTTTCGACGTCATCGCCCGACCCGGACTGCGCGGATCCGGACTCGACCGCGGCCTGCGGCACCGCAGAGTCGGTGCTGCCGCTCCCGGAAGGTCCGGCCACGGTCTCGGGTCGCGCCGCAGCAGTACCACTGTCCGCGGATCCTGCCGTTGTTGCGGAACCGCTCTGCGGTGCTTGCGTTTCCGGTTCGGGCGGAACCGGCGCACGCTGAGCATCGGGACCCGTGGGCGCTTGGGCGCGTTGGGCGGGATGGGGGCGCGGCTCTGCGCCCGGCGCGGAAGCAGGGGGCTCGTCCGTCCTCGACGGCGCTGTCGCCGCCTGCCCGGAGGCGGGGGCGGCCTCCGATTCCTGCGACACCGCCTGGGAGCGTGGCGATTCGGCTGTACGCGGGCTGGGCTCGGGCTGTGAGGGCGCCGCCTCGGACCCGGGTTGCACTGCGGTGCCGGACTTTTCGGCGCGCAGCGCGGCCAGTGCCTCGGCGCCGCGGCGGCGGGGAGTGTCGGAGGAGGGCGCGGACCGTGGCGCCGGGCTCGGTGCGCCGGTACCGGCGGGCGCCATTGCGCCACCGGCCATTCCGCTCTCCAAGCGCTCCAAGCGCTGCAGGGTGGCGGACTCGGTGTCGGAGACGGCGGGGAGGAGCATGCGGGCGCAGACGACCTCGAGCAGGAGGCGCGGGGCGGTGGCGCCGCGCATCTCGCCCAGGCCCTCGTGCAGCAGCTCGGCGTAGCGGGTCAGGGTGCCCGGGCCGATGCGGTCGGCCTGGTCGCGCATGCGCTCGAGGACATCCCCCGGGCCGGTGACCAGGTTACGATCGGCGGCGTCGGGCACCGCGCGCAGCAGAATGAGATCGCGCATACGCTCCAGCAGGTCGGTGGCGAAGCGGCGCGGATCGTGTCCGGCCTCGACCACCCGGTCCACGGCGCCGAACAGCGCGGCGCCGTCGGCAGCGGCCAGCGCCTCGACCGCCTCGTCGATCAGTGCGATATCCGTGACGCCGAGCAGCGCCAGCGCGCGCTGGTAGGCGACGCCCCCCGGCCCGGCGCCGGCCAGCAACTGGTCCAGCACGCTCAGGCTGTCGCGCGGGGAGCCGCCGCCGGCGCGGATCACCAGCGGGTACACCGCCTCCTCGACTCGCACCCCCTCCTGCTCGCAGATCTGGCCGAGCAGGCCGCGCATGGTCGCCGGGGGCAGCAGCCGGAACGGGTAGTGGTGGGTGCGCGAGCGGATCGTGGGCAGCACCTTGTCCGGCTCGGTGGTGGCGAAGACGAAGATCAGATGGGCGGGCGGCTCCTCGACGATCTTGAGCAGCGCGTTGAAGCCCGCGGTGGTGACCATGTGCGCCTCATCGACGATGAACACGCGGTAGCGCGACTCGGCCGGGGCGTAGAAGGCGCGGTCGCGTAGCTCGCGGGTGTCGTCCACACCGCCGTGGCTTGCCGCGTCGAGCTCGATGACGTCCAGGTTCCCCGGGCCGCCCGGGGCGAGCGCCACGCACGACGGGCAGACGCCGCACGGGCGGGACGTCGGCCCCTCCACGCAGTTCAGGGAGCGCGCGAGAATGCGCGCCGACGACGTCTTGCCGCAGCCGCGCGGACCCGAGAACAGGTAGGCATGACTGATCCGGCCGGTGTCGAGTGCGGTGCTCAGCGGTTCGGTGACGTGCTCCTGGCCGATCACCTCTGCGAATGTTGCCGGTCGGTACTTCCGGTACAGAGCCACGGCCCGAGGGTACCGGCGACCCCCGACTGTTTTGAATGTGCGGCTGTTTTCGCCGCTGGCACGCCGACCGCATGCCTCCCCCGCCCGTGGGGGCGGCGGGGCGGCGAAGCACGTACAACCATTCCGGCAACCCGTTAGCGCCCGGGACGACAGACCGATAAGTTCGGTTCAGATCCGAACAAATTCGACCTACAAACCAAATGCACCCGTTTGCCGAGCCACACGCGTTTCCGGACCCTCGTTTTCAAACCGACTCCCCGTTTGAATGTGATTTAGCGAACATAACGATCCCGTAACCCGATTGGCCTTCCACGCAATCGAATGGCTAACGTGAGTTTCGGCAACTTCGGTAGCCAAACCTTCATCAGGTTGGTGGCTCCGGCCGGCCCCTCATCCCGGCCGGAGCACAACCTGAAATCACAGACCTCTCGCTCTGTCCCGGAGGAAATGTCGACCGTGCAGTCGTGTGACGACATCGCCACCGCCTGGCTTTCGCATACCGATTTCGCCGGTAATCCGGACGCCGCAGGCCTGCTGAGCCGCGCGATCAATCCCCAGGAGTTCGCACTCAACCGCGACTCGCTACCGGTGGCGGCGGCCGTGGATCCGAAGACATCGTCCGCCATCCTGGAACTACTCGAACGTGGTCAAGTGCCCACAATGGCGGCCATCCGAACCCTTATCGCGCAGAACGAGATGCGTGCCGAGGCCGAACGCATCGAGCGCATGGGCAAACGCGCCCAGCGCAGTATCGACGAATTCGGGCGCATGCTGGCGACATCCACCCACGAATACTGGGCGGAACACGGAATCGGGCCGACCCGCCGCGACATTCTGCTCACCGATCCGGTGATAACTCTGATCCGCGAACGCGTGGGCGATATCGCGCCGAACGCGGTCAAACATCTGTGGCTGATCGAGCGGGCGCAGCGGGCGGGGTGGATCGCCTACAGCGCCACCCCCCGATCGCTGTGCGCGGCACGGCGGTTCCACTCCGCCAAGTACGGAAAGCGGGTGTCGCTGCGGCCGGTGAACGCCATCGGCACGCTGGTGGCGGGCTATCTCGATGAGTACGAGCGCACCCACGCCCGCCCGCCGCGCTGGTCGCTGCTGGCCCACGATCTGCGCGACGACCGCGGCCGCCGGGTCTTCAACGACACCGCCGACGCCCGCGCCCAGCAACAGTGGCTGGCGACGGCCGAATGGCTGGCCGTCGAGGACGACCTGCCGGTCCCAGGGCCGCGCGGCCGACGAGCCCTGGCGCGCAAAGGCCGCCGTCAGAACGTTCGGTAAGAGCGAGCGCGACAAAACGTAACCGGGATCACCGTGTGCTACCTCTTGCGGACCCCTGAGGTAACAGCGTTACGCTAACGGCGTTACCTTTCGGCCGCACCGAGGAGCGTCCATGCTGACCCGAATCGCTCGGATCGCCACCCGCTACCCCAAGTGGATACTGCTGGCGGCGCTCGCGCTCGCACTGCTGTGCGGCGCGTTCGGCGCGACCGTAACCGATAAGCTGAAGGGCGGCGGCTTCACCTCCGACGGAGCCGAATCCTCGCAGGTCACCAAGGTAATGGCGGACCATTTCGGCGGCGCCGAACCCAATCTGGTGCTGCTGGTCCGATCCGACCACGGCGTCGATGCGGGCGATGTGCGCGCACTGGCCACCGACATCACCGGACGGCTGCAGTCGCGCGGCGACGCCGTCGGCGTCCGGTCCTACTGGACCAGCCCGCCGCAGGTCGCCTCGGCGCTGCGCAGCACCGACGGCAAGAGTGCGCTCGTGGTCGCCTATCTCACCGGCGGTGAGGATCAGGCCCAGAAGGCAGCGGGCGAGATCGTCGAGGGCCTCGACGACACCCCGCCCGGCGTCACCGTCCGGGCGGGCGGCCTGTCGGCGCTGTACCAAGAGGTGAACTCCCAGGTCACCAAGGACCTCGCGATCGCCGAGGGGGTGGCGGTGCCGCTGACGGCGATCGTGCTGATGCTCGTGTTCGGCAGCGTGGTCGCGGCCGCGTTGCCGCTGCTCATCGGGGCCTTCGCGATCCTGGGCACGCTGGCTGTTCTGCAGGCGCTCACCGCGGTCGCCGACGTGTCGATCTACGCGCTGAACATGACCACGGCACTCGGCCTGGCCCTGGCCATCGACTACAGCCTGTTCATCGTCAGCCGTTACCGGGAAGAGCTGGCGGGCGGGCTCGCCCACCGCGACGCGGCGATCCGCGCCGTCCAGACGGCCGGGCGCACGGTGCTGTATTCGACGCTCACCGTGGTGTTGGCGCTCGCGGCGCTCGCGGTCTTCGATCTCTACTTCCTCCGGTCGGTCGCCTTCGCGGGAGTGGCCGTGGTGGCCGTCGCGGCCGCCGCCTCGATCGTGATCCTGCCCGCCGTGCTGGCGCTGCTCGGCGATCGCGTCAACGCCTGGAATCTGCGAGTTCCGCTGCGGCGCCTGCTGCGCCGTCCCGAACCGGCGCCGCGCCCCATCGAACAGTCGGCGTGGTACCGCATGGTCTCGTGGGTGATGCGGCGCGCCGCCCCGGTGGCGCTGGTGATCACCGCGATGCTGCTGGCGATCGGATCGCCGTTCCTCGGCGTGAAATTCGGCTACCCGGACGACCGGGTGCTGCCGGTCGGCGCGGAGAGCCGGGCCGTCGGCGACGTCTTGCGCAGCGACTTCCCCGGCGTCAACGCCGGTACAGCCGCCACCGTCGTACTGGACGGATATCGCGGTGATGCCGGGGGCTATGCGAGCGCGCTGTCACGGGTGAACGGGGTGTCGGCCGTGCTGTCCAATTCGGGCGTGTACGTCTCGGGCGCCCGGGTCGCGCCCACGCCGCCCGGGATGGCCAACGACAACGGCCAATACCTCACCGTCACATCGAAATTCAGCCCGTACACCGGGGACGGCCAAGACCAGCTGGAACAGCTGCGTGCCGTGCCCTCGCCCGCACCGGCACTGTTCGGCGGGTCGGCCGCGGTCAACGCCGACACCCTGCACGCGCTGGGGGCGCGGCTGCCGCTGGCGATCGCGCTGATCGTGCTGTCCACCTTCATCGTGCTGTTCCTGTTCACCGGCAGCGTCGTGCTTCCGCTGAAGGCCCTGGTACTCAACACACTCTCGCTGAGCGCCATGTTCGGGATGATGGTGTGGATCTTCCAGGAGGGGCATCTGTCCGACCTGCTGGACTTCACCGCATCCGGCTATCTGGTGGCGACGATGCCGATCCTGATGTTCTGCCTGGCATTCGGGATGTCGATGGACTACGAGGTGTTCCTGCTCTCGCGGATCCGGGAGGCGTGGCTGGCCTCCGGGCGCACGTCCGCCGACAATGTGCGGTCGGTGGCGCTCGGGGTCGCGCGCACGGGGCGGATCATCACCGCGGCCGCCGTGCTGATGGCCATCGTGTTGGGTGCCATGGTCACGTCCAAGGTGTCGTTCATGCAGATGTTCGGCCTCGGCCTCACCCTGACCGTGCTCGCCGACGCCACCATCATCCGCGGCCTGCTGGTGCCCGCCCTGATGAAACTGATGGGCCGGGCCAATTGGTGGGCGCCCGCGCCACTGGCCCGGCTGCACGCGCGGATCGGGCTGTCGGAGGAGGCATCGCAGCCGCGTGACAAGGCCGCCGAACCGGAACCGGCGGGCCGCACATGATGCGCCCGCGGCGTGCCCGGTCGGCGCGCGGCACCGGCGCCCAGCTGCGCGAGGAGATCCTCGAGGCCACCCGGGACCTGATGGCGCGCACCGGAAACGCCGACTCGGTGTCGATCCGCGAGGTGGGCAAGATCGTCGGCGTGAGTGCCCCGTCGATCTACCGGCACTTCGCCGACAAGGAAACGCTCATCGACGCGGCCCTGGCCCAGGTCTTCGAGAACCTCGACGCGGCCATCGTGGCCGCCACCGACCCCGAGCGCTCGCCGATGACGCAGATGCGTGATCAGGGCATGGCGTACGTGCGCTTCGCCCTGGAGCACCCGGGCCAGTACCGGGTCGCCACCGCCGCCACCTCGGGCCCGGGCCCCAGCGCCGTCGATCAGGTCATGAGCAGTGGTGCGTTCCAACGGTTCTCGCAGACGGTGCGGGCGGCCATGGATGCCGGGACGATCGCCGCCGGCGATCCGCTGCCCGTCGTGCTGGAGTTGTGGGCCGCCGCGCACGGCATCGCGTCGCTGCTGATCACCAAGCCCTATCTCCCGTGGGGCGACGCCGAGGCCATCGCGAATCGGGTGCTCGGCGCCGCCTGCGTTGGCCATGCGGTGGTCGACATCATGGGCGGCGAACCGCTCGAACCCGACGAGACGGCACGGTGGCTGGAGGAGCTACGGCGGCGGACCTGACTGCGCCGCAGGAGGTCAGGAGACGTCGGCCGCGGGCGCGACCCAGGTGTTGCATTGCTGGGTGCGGTTGCTGAAGTACCCGTGCTCGTACCAGGATCCGTAATTCTGTTTGGTGCCATGGTCTCTGGTGTCGCCCGGACCGTCACCGCGCGTGTAGTTGTCGCGGATGGTGCGGCCCGCCTGATCGTTGCTGATCGTCCCCACATGGTTGGACGAGCCGATGAACATGCCGCCGAAGCACTGCGCCTGCAACTCGAGCCGGCGCGAGAGTTCCAGTCCCTTGGCCGAAGTCGGCCCGGCCGCGTACCGCTCCTTGTGCGACTTCTGGGAGATGCCGCTGATCGCCTCGATGTGGTGGCCGTACTCGTGCGCGAAGACCATCAGGTAGATCACCGAATCGTCGCCGTACTCGTCGACCTGGATGGTGTCCAGCGGCATGTAGATGGTGTGGTTGGTCGAGCAGTAGAACGCGGCGAAGCTGCCGCCGGAGCTGGTGCAGGGCGAGGTCGCGCCCGACGCCCGTGCCGGAACCGATACGGTCGGGGTGGAGAACGGCAGATTGGCATCCTGCAGCACCGGCTTCCACATGTTGTCCAGGCAGGTCCTGGCGGCGTCGAAGAAGGCCTGCGCCGCCGCGACGGTGGCGCCCCACCGCGGGTAGCCGCACTCGATATTGACCAGCCCCGAATTCGGGTCGCGGAACAGCGGATTGTCCCCGGTCGCCAGGACCGGCTGCGGCCCAGCGGGTTTCGTCGAGGTCGCGGCGCGGCTGGTGGTGGACCGCGAGGTCGTCGCGCGTTCGGACGTGGTGGTCGAGCTCGCCGACGTGGTCGTGGTCGTGGTCGTCGTGGTGGTGGAACTCGGCGGTGCGAAGGTGAAGCTGGGCGTGTCGTAGGAGTACTTCGACGCGTTGTTGGTGGTGGCGCCGACGGCGGCGAAGACGACCAGCGCACCGACCACGCCGAAGACCAGCAGCACCGCGAACACCACGCCGACGGCGGCGCCGCCGCCCGAGCGCGGGGGCGGGTAGGGCCGCCCGTAGTAGCCCGGGGGCGGCAGCGGCGGACCGTACGGCGACCGCGGTAGCATGCCGGGCGGCGGCAGCGGTGCGCCGTACGGCGGTCGCTGGCCCGGCGGGCCGTAGCCGGGCGCCGCGTATCCGGGCGGCGGGCCGCCATAGCCCGGCGGCGGACCGTAGCCGGGTGGCGGGCCGTAGGGCGGCTGGCCAGGCCGCGGGCCATGCGGCGGTGGATTTCCCGGGGGCTGGTTCATGAGGGAATCAACTCACCTGACTCGCTGGGGCTTTGAATGTGTTGCACTGCGCGGACCGGTTCTGGTCGAAGCCGATGCTGAACCAGTCGCCCATGTGCTGTGCGGAGCCATGATCGCGCATATCGCCGGGGCTGTCGCCGCGACCGTAGGCGTCCTTCTTGGTGTTGCCGGTCTGGGTCGGCGTCAGCGAGCCGCCGCCCGCGGTGGCCGCCAAGAACATGCCGTCGAAACAGTTGGCCTGCAATTCGACTCGCCGCGAGAGTTCCAGCCCCCGCGCGCTGCTGGTGCCGGATTCGCGGCGCTGCTTGTTGGCCTCGAGCAGGACTCCGGACTGGGCCTGGACGTGGTGGCCGTACTCGTGGGCGAACACCGACAGGTAGATCTCCCACCGATCCTTGAACATCTCGGTCTGCAGCTGGCTCACCGGCATGTAGATGGTCTGGTTGGCGCCGCAGTAGAAGGCCGCGAAATTGCTGCTGCTGCCGGTGCAGGGCGTGCTGATCCCGGCGGTGGTCGCGGTGACGCTCAGGTTCGGGGGCGCGAACGACAGTTTCGCGGCCGACATCACCGGCCGCCATGCCTGCTCGAGGCAGGTCGCCGCGCTCTCGAAGAACTTGCGCGCGGCGTCGACCTGGGTGCCCCACGGCGCGTAGTCGCAGCGGGCGGGGCTCAGCGGCGAACCCGGATCCGCCACCAGCGGATTGGCGTCGGTCGCCGCGATCCCCGCCGTCCCCGACGACTTTCCGGTGGTCGGCGCGTAGGTGTAGCTCGGCTGGTCCCCGGAGTTCGCGACGTGCACGCCGGTGCGGATCGCGGTACGCACCAGCCCACTGGTCACCAGCAGAATGAGCACGATCAAGACCGCGGCCGAACCTCCACCCCCGCGCTTGCGCTGCGGCGGCCGCCCCGGCGGACCGTAGGGCGGCGGCGGCCCGATCGGCGGCCGATACCCCGGAACCGGCCGACGCGCACCGTAACCCGGCGGCGGTGCATAACCCGGCGGCGGTGCGGAATACCCCGAGGGCGCACCGTAGCCCAGAGGCCCCGGCGCGTACCCAGGAGGCGCAGCATGCCCCGGGGGTGCGGCGTAACCAGGTGGAGTGCCGTGGCGCGGCGCCTGCGCGGCACGACCGGGCGGAACCGCGGGATAGCCTGGCGGCGGTGCACCATAGCCGGGCGGATTCCCACCATGCCCGTAGGGTGGTTGACTCACTCCCCCGTGCCCCCAGTTCTTCCAGGTCTCCAAACAGCCGCTGACGCAGGATAGCAAGCCGTCTAAGCTACGGCCCATGCTGATCTTTCGGGGGGGCGCCCTGGGCGCTCTGTTGCTGGTTCTGGTGGGGTTGTTCGTGGCCTCGCCCGCGGCCCAGGCTCAGGAGCCGGTCGGTGGCGTCACGATCAACGCCGACATCAAGCTGAGCGAGCAGGGTTTGCTCGAGGTCGCGGAGACTGTCCAGGTGCCGCCGGGTGGCGAGTTCCATATGGCGGTGCCGCTGCGGGTCGCGTTGAAGGACAAAGGGGAACGACGCTTCAGCGTCACCGACGTCTCCGCTACCGGTCCCGGCACGGCGAAGGTGGACGGGGACCGGTTCAGCATCGACGCGCAGCCCGGCGAGTCGTCGTACCGGTACACCGTGCACAACGTGGTCAACGATGCGCCCGGCACCCAGATCTTCCGGTGGAGCGGGGTGCTCAACACCGATGTCGCATCGATCAACGCCTCGGTGATCAGCCCCAGCTATCAGATGGGCATCGTCGACTGCAAGATCGGTCCGGTGGGCACGTCGCAGCCCTGCGCCGATGTGCGGGTGGAGCCGGACGGCGTGCTGACACTGTACAAGGAGGGCCTGCGCAAGGGCGACATGATCGACCTCACGCTGCAGATGCCGCCGGGCACCGTGCCCGCCAATGCCGATATCACCGGCACGGAGCCGAGCGCCTTCGCGATCACGACGCCGGTGCTCGTCGCCTTCGGCGCGCTGCTGCTGGGCCTGGCCGCGGCCGCCGGGTACGTGGCGTGGGCGCGGCGGCAGGACGCGGCGGTGCTGGCCGGGCAGGACACGCTGGATCCGGTGCAGCAGAACGGGAATCAGGCCCAGTTCGCGTCCCCGGGCGGCGTGCTGCCGGGCGAGGCGGGACTGCTGCTCGACGGATCCGCCGATGCGAGCGATCTGGCCGCGACCGTCGTCGATCTCGCGGTGCGCCGCTACATCTGGGTCACCCAGGTCAGCGATTCGGACTGGCGGATCAGCCGCGTGAACCCGGCCGACGATCAACTGCGCGGCTACGAGCAGGCGGTGTACCGGGCGCTGCTGCCCGACGGCACCGAGTCGGTGCTGGTCTCGGAGCTGCGGCAGGCGGGCCGGGTGAGCGGCGAAGCGGCCCGCGCGGCACTGCGCGAGGATGCGCTCACGCGGGGCACGCTGGTCGATCGGACCCGGCGCGGGGCGGCGTTCTGGCTGGGCGCCGCGCTGGTGGTGATCGGGGCCGGGGTGACCGTCACGCTGGCGATCACCGGCGGCCACGCGCTGGTCGGTGTCGCGATCGCGCTCGGCGGTGTGGCGGCGCTGCTGCTGCCGCGCTACCTGCCGGTCCGCACCGCCGCCGGACGACAGCTGGCCGGGCAGGTGCGAGCCCTGCAGCGCGGGCTGGACGCCGTTGGCCCCGACCGGATTCCGCCCGCCGACCGCGAGGTGATCTTCTCCCGGGCGCTGCCGTTCACGATCGTCGGCGGGCGCACGGACAATTGGATCCGCACCTTCCGGGAGCTGAACCCCGGCGCCGACCGGCAGGCGGGCCTGTACTGGTTCGGCGGTTTCGACCGCGATCAGAACCTGCACCGGTTCGCCGGTCACTTCCCGTTCTTCATCACCGCGCTGGACGGCTTGTTCGGCACGAGCAGCCGGTGGTGACGCGCTACCGCGCGGGCGGACGGAACGCCTTGGTGAGGTAGGCCGCGGCGTCCGCGATCATGGGATACGGTGGCGCGACGTCGAATCCGACCCGATCGGTCATGATCGCCAGCACCAGCGGTGCGCCGTCGGGCGGCCAGACGACGGCGACATCGTTGGCGCGGCCGAAATCACCGTGCCCCGTCTTGTTGGCGACGGTCCAACCGGCGGGCACCCCGGCCCGGATGGTTTGCGCGCCGGTGGTGCTGCGCTGCAGCCAATCCTTCAGCAGCGCCTGCTTTTCCGGCGGCAGCGCCCCGCGGAGCACGACCTGCTGGTAGTCGGCGGCGAGCGCGCGCGGCGTGATGGTGTCGCGGGGATCGCCGGGCGGATCGCTGTTCAGCTCCGGCTCGTACTGGTCCATGCGGCCGACGGTGTCGCCCAGACTGCGCAGGTAGGCGGTCAACTGCTCCGGCCCGCCGATATCGCGCATCAGCAGGTTGCCCGCGGTGCCGTCGCTGAATCGAATTGCGGCGTCGCACAGCTCGCGGACGGTCATGCCGGTCTCGATGTGGTCCTGGGTAATCGGCGAGATCGAGTTCACCTCCTCCCGCGTGTACCGGACGACCGTGTCGAGGTAGGACATCGGACGCCGCTGCAGCACGGCGGCCGCCGCGAGCGTCTTGAACGTGGAGCAGAAGGCGAAGCGGTCGTCCGCGTGATAGGCCAGCGACACCGCCGTACCGGTCGACACGGCGTAGACACCCAGGCGCGCATCGTATTTCCGCTCCAGCGCGGCGAAATGCTCCTCGGCAGCGGCCGAGTCGACCCGAGTACTCGACACCGGATCCGCCTCGGGCGGCTGCGATGTCCGGGCGTCGGTGTCCGCGCAGGCGGCCACGGTGAGGCCCAGCGCGCCGAGCATCAGATTCCGGCGGCCTAAGCCGGTTCGCCGGAACACATTACGTTCGTCGGTCACCGTCGCACACTACCTAGCGCGCAGGCCGTCCAGCACGATATCCATCGTGCGCCGTACCGCGCGCTCGTGCGACTCGTCGGGGCGCACGTAGATCTGCAATGTCATCAGACGGGCCATGTCCTGCGCGTCCACATCGGTGCGCAGCTCGCCGTCGACCTGCGCCTGCGCGGTCATCCTGGCCATCTGCTCGGCGATATTCCCGCGAATCGCGGCGAGGCTCCGGTCCGCCTGGATGTCGGCGTGCAGCGCCGGTTCGATCGCCGACGCCGTGGCGCCCAGGCCCAGTTCGGCGCATTCGCGTAGGAAGCGCCCGAGCGCGGGCCAGGCCCGGCCCTCCTCGCGCCAGGCGGCGTCGGCCAGGTCCGCCAGCGCCTGCAGGTACGCCTGGGCCGCCGCACTGATCAGCGCACCCCGATCGGGGAAGCGCCGGTACAGCGTGCCGACTCCCACCCCGGCCCGGTCCGCGATCTCCTTCATCGGCACATCGACGCCCTGCTCCCGAAACACCACCTGGGCCGCCGCCAGGATCTGGTCGCGATTGCTGCGCGCATCGGCCCGCAGATGATCGGCCATCGCCACCACCTCCGAAAGAAATGGACGAATTTCTTCCGGTTAGTGTAGCGTTCGGCCCGTCGCGCCTCAGCGGGCGGTGCGGATGCTGCGGCGCATGGCCGACAGCGGGTCGGCGTAGAAGACGCTCAGGGCGGTCACCGCCGCGGCGTGCTCCTGGACGCGGCCACCGAACCGGCTGATCCGGAGATCGGCGGGAGGCAGGGTGGTGCCCTGCGCGAAAGCCTTGACCACGCGGTCGATTCCGGGCCGGTAACCCGTGAATGCCTGGCCGCCCAGGACGACTCGGTCCGGGTTGAACATGTCCCGCACCAGAGCCGCCGTGTGGCCGAGGATTTCGGCCCGCTCCGCCAGCAGCTCGCGCGCCGGTTCCGAACCGCCCTCGGCAGCGCGGTACAGATCGGCGATCAGCGGACGGCGCGGGGCCTCGCGCTTGGGGACGATGCCCGCCCGCACGGCCCGGCCCAGCAGCGCCGCCTCGCCGATGGTGGCCTCCAGGCAGCCGCGCCGACCGCACGAGCACTCCACGTCGGAACCGGTCGGCAGATGCGCGATGGATCCTGGCCCGTTGGTCGGGGTGTGCACGCGGTCGTGCAGCGTGACCGCGATGCCCGCTGTCTCGCGGGCGTAGATGTAGAGACTCGAACCGGGCCGCGCCTCCCCCGTCCCGTCGTGGGTGAGCAGCAGTTCGGCGGCCGCCATCGCCTCGACGTGCGCGGACACCGAGACGGGCAGGTCGAGCACCGTGCCGAAGGCCGCGGCCACCGGCGCCGTCCGCCAGCCCAGCCGCGGGTGGTCGACCACCCCGGCGGCCGGGTCCACCCGGCCCGCCAGCGCCACCCCGGTCCACAGCGGGCGGCGGCGCGGCAGGCGGTCCAGGAACGCCTTGGCGCTGCGGGCGATGATGGTGAGTGCGGCGTCGACCCCGGCCTGCGGGGTCGCGATCTCCAGGCCGCCGAGGATGCGGCCGGACAGGTCGGCGGCGATGATGCGGGTGACCGTGGCGCCGATGTGCACGCCCACGGTGGCGTAGGTGTCGGTATCGACCTCGAAGGGCACCCGGGGACGCCCGACGGCGCCGGATGCGGTGAGGTCGGCGCGTTCTCGCAGCAGCCCGGCCGAAAGCAGCGCGGACACTTGGCGATTCACCGTCGCAATGCTCAAACCCGTTGTCTGCGCGGCGGTATCGCGGAAGATCGGCCCGCGCACCGCCGCACGCAGGACCGCGGCCGCCGGGTTGTCGGCAATGCGCAATTCGGGTGGCACCGCGGGGCGCGGGGCAACGGCCCGAGAGTTCAGGGTCTGCGAGGACGATCGCTCGAGGGTGGGGCTCGTCATGTGCGTAATCCTTGTTGTGGTCCGCGGGCGCACCGCGGACGTATCGATCCGGAACAGCAACAAGGCAGCGAGAAGGGCCCGGACTCGGGAGACGAGGAGCGGTTCTCAGCTGCGCGGCAGGGAGCAACACAGCTCCCGCTGCCGCGGCAGCCGCACACCGAGCGCGACGGTCATGTACGTGACCCGCGTGGCATTCGGTCGGCTGGAGGACATGCCTTAGAAGCTAACATCCCATGTCTTCTGGACGCCAGACCGGGCGGTACGCATCGGTTGGGATCACCGTGATTTCAACCTCAGGCGACCCGGTCGGCGCCCCAGCTGCGGTGCACGTAGCCGATCACGCGGTCCAGTTCTTCGCGCTCGACCGCGGCCAGTTCGCCGGGCTCCAGCGGGTCGAAATGGAAGATGTAGAGGCGGGAGGCGAACTGCTCGAAGGGCAGGGAGGCTTCACCGAAGCGCTCGCCGTGACCGGCCGTGCCGACGACGATGCCGTCGCCCCAGTCCTGGCCGCTGTCGTTGTTGGGGTTGTAGAAGTAGACCCGCATCGTCTCCTGCGGGTCGAGACTCACGCGCAGCACGGTGATGGCGTGCCAGCCGACGAATCGGGCCGCGCTGTCGGTGACGGCGATACCGGCGGGCTGCGGGTGGATCAGCGGCTGGTTGCCGTTGTAGAAGGGGTGGTATCCGGCGTAGAAGTGCCGCAGGAATTCGTCGAGGTCGGTGAGGTTGCCCGTCGCCACGTCGACATTGATGCGGAATCCGCGGCCGGACCACCAGCCGTGGAATTCGGGATTGATCCAGCGGTGCGGGTCCCCTTCGCGACCGACACAGCGTCGTCCCATTTCCGCGTAGATCCGGTCCAGGTGCGGAACCACCAGCACCGACACCGGGTCCAGGTCCTGCGGCAGGCTGGTGGCGACACCGGCGCCGACTTCCCGCGAGGAAATCGGCTGCCCCTCGAAATGCATGACGATCTCGTCGTCGCGCGCGGCCCATGCCACGGTTTGCAGCAGATAGTCGGGGTCGTTGTAGGACCACATCGACAATGCCCGCGCCGCTTGACAAGTGGGGTTGTCACCCTGGCCGACACCCAGCGGCAATCCCAGCATCGACAACGTGCCCGCCAGTAGCCAGGCCCGGGGTTCGGGGGCGGGCCCGAACACCTCGATGATTCGCTGTTGCGAATACGGCGACAGCTGCAGCGCCAGCTGCCGCCACATCGCGGGCGCGACCGGCGGCTGATAGAGAATGCCGCGCTCCAGCATCAACGCCAGCCCGTAGATGCACTGCGCCGTTTCGACGTGTACGGCCTCCGCGATGAGGCAGCGCACCAATTCGTGGTAGCACAGCAGGCAATCGCGGCCGGTACTGGACAATCCCATCGCCTCGGCGAGCAGGTATTCGCCCCGCCCGAGCAGAAAGCGCAGCAGCACGGCGTGATAGGGCGAGACCAGGCCCGTATCGTGAATCGACCGCGCGAATCCCGCTGCCTCGTACTGCAATGCGGCATCGTCCATGGATTCCAGGCGCGCACGGTAGACCTCGACCCCGGGATCCTCCCGGCACCCGTCGGTGGTGCCGTAGAGGCTGCTGATCAGCCGGTCCGCTCCGAGGCCGCTGGCACCCAGGTCGATATCCGGATTGCTGCGGGCGACGGCGATCTGGGTGATCATCCGCTTGACGGAATCGACCTGGATGGGGCGTTGGCGCAGAATTCGCCAGATCTCGTCGACCAGGTTCTCCAGCACCTTTTCGTATCCCACCGCTTCGACGAGGTAGGCGAGCAACGACCGCGACACCTGGGCCATCCGTCCCTGCCGTTCCCGCTCCGCCTCCGACGGGGGCACGAACAGCAGGGACAGATTGATCGCCAGCACCTGGGACAGATGGTTCTGCGCATGCTCCGCGGAGACCGTCGGGTGCTGGTGTTCACCCTTGGCGATCGCGAGCATCCGCAACTCGCTCACCGTCTCCAGGACCACGGTGTGCGCGTTCGCGCTCTGCAGCGAGCCGGTGCTCAGCGACGGGATCAGGATCTGCGGCCGCGCCCAGTCGGTCCCGGCGAACAGGCCCGCGGCCTCCAGCCCGATCGCACGCGCCCGGACCGCCGCGCACCCCTCGGGGAGCAGCAGCACCCGTCGCAGCGCATCGAGAACCCTCGGCAATTTGACCTGCTTGCCGAAATCGCCCGCCTCCGCGAGGGATTGCGTGGCCTCGTCCAGGGTGGCCAGACGTCTGTCCAGGGTTGCCCTGTCGCTGCTGAGTAGACTCAATCAGGATCCTCCCCGTGAGCCGTTGCTGTCGAACGGATTAGATGTAGAAGTCGAGCTCTTCTTGCCGCTTCAGCAGATCCCGCAGAGTGTACGGGTCGTCGCCGACGAAGTACAAGAGGCCCCAATGGTTTCCGTATGCGGTGCGTTTGGTGACTTTTTCCTCTCTCGGTGCCGTGAGCTCGTGTGAATCGAAGTAATCGTGGTCCTCGGTCTCTTCCGGCAGCGACAACTGATTGACCACCCGCCGCCGCGGGTACACGCCGAAGCAGCCCGCGTGCACCTTCGCGTCCACCACTTCCCGCGGGAAGAACGACGTGATCTCCTCTTCGGTCGTCTTCGGATCGAAGGCCAGGACCAGCGCGTGGTACGCGTTGAACCCGTAGGCCCGCTCGAGCAGTTCGAATACCTTGAATCCCGGTGGACGATAGGCGACTTCGCCGAAGTACATTTCGCCGTCGCTGGTCACGAAATATTCGGGGTGTACGAATCCGAATTCGATGTCGAATGTCTTGATCAGCTTTTCCACCTGCCGGGTGATCTCCGGCCGGTACCGCTCGAGCTCCGGCGTCGCCGGGACGAAGACGGAGTAGCCGAGGGTCACGTATTCGGAGATGTTCAGGAAGCGGATCTTCCCGTCGTGTATCCACGCCTCGACCGCGAACTCCCACCCGTCCAGATGGGATTCCATCAGCACCGGGAAATCCTCGTCCGGGATCGTGTCGACCTCGTCGGGCGTGCGTATGACCCGGTGGCCGAGGCAGCCCGCCTTGTCGAATGCCTTGATGTGGATCGGGTCGTTCGGGTCGCCGTCGAGCTTCAGCAGGGTCTGGTTGACGCGGCGCAGGAATCGGATGACGTCGTCGCGCTCGTGGGCCTCCTCGAAGATTCCCACCCGAATACCGCCGAGTTGTGCACGCCGCTTCATCAGTGCCTTGTCGCGCAGCAGCATCGCCTGCCCGAACAGCCGTGGGTTGTCGAGCAGCACGGAGTTGATCGCACCGGCCCACTCGACGGTCTCCTCGAAGATGGGAATGGCTACGTCGACACCCTTCTCGAGCAGCGTTTCCGCGATCTCCAACGAACGCTCGTTGAGACGTTCGAAATTCCATGGAATATAGGGAATTCCATGCTCTGCACAGTAATCTTTCGCCCACTCCGGAGCCACCACGATATACCTGCGGTCGAATCGGTCGACCGCCTCCACCGCATTCAGACTCCACCCCAGTAGGGCTACATATCCTTTGTTCGGGTCCCGATCTCTCGTTCCCCGTGTTGCAGTTGACAAACCTGTTCCCCTCTCGACCTCTGAGCCGGTCTGGTGATCCGGGGCGTCATCTCTTATGGCGCAGCGCCTTTCCACTCGTCACTGCTCAGGAGTACCCCGGATGTGCCGAAATCAAACCGTCACTCGCCCAAAGACATTGCGGGCGTGGAGAAATATCAAGAAGCGTGTCGGTCGCTCGCCGAGTGTTGTCGGCGTGTGGATTCGGGATTGATGTGGCCGAATGCCACCAGCGTGGTGAATGCGGCTCGTTTGCGCGCGCAACCGTGGTCGCGGTGCAGTTGCAGGGCGCGGTGGGCATCGGCGAGTGTCAGTGGGCGGGTGGGCATATCGCACGTCCACGCCTGCGGCCACTCGATCGGTCGTAGCGGGCGGCGCGCCCCGGGCGGTCGAGTCGCCGGGAGCGAACGGCGCGGTTCTTCGGTGGGCCAGACGCATCCGACCGCGATCACCGCGCAGCCGCACGCGGCGAGGGTCGCCACGATGCTGGACAGCACGTACCAAATACTCACGATCAGCCCACCTCCCTCGGGCGACTCGGATTAGGATGGTGTTCGTCCCACTGTTCGGCGTTCTGTTCGGGTGCATCAGCAACGGGTCCGGTTGGCTGATTCATCGGTACCTCGGTTCGTCGTCGGTCTGGACGCCCGACCCCAAGGAGTAGGGGGGTTCGGGATTCGAATTCGTGGAGCAGCTCCCTCCGAGCGCGCAGTCAGCTCAGCTCAGAGGCGGTCGCAATGGTTGGCATTACGGGGAATCCACTCGAACCGAGGCATTTCGCGAGAGTGGCGTCCGAGCACATCGGAACAAATATCCAGAGATTCCCCAGGGCGATATCCAAATCTGAGCTCTTCGCATCCAGAGCAGGAGGTTCGATGTCCGAAACCAGCTCCACCACGCCCGGGTCCACGGTCCCCCGACGACAGCTCGGGCGGTACCTGCGAGACCTGCGACAACAGGCAGGCATGACGATCGCCGAGGTAGCCCGGCTCATCGAGCGCGGGGCGTCGACGGTGCAGCGGCTCGAGACAGGGGGCGCTGGCACCATCCAACTCGAGGACGTGGAAGCGATCTGCCAGGTCGTGGGGGCCGACCCGACGATCACGGAGGCGCTGAAAGGGTTGGCGCAGCAGGGCAGTACGACGAGTTGGTATCACCAGTACGGAGATCTGATCCCGGTGAGCTTCGATGTCTACATGGGGTTGGAGTCGGCCGCAGCCACATGGACTTCGTATGTGGAGCTGGTACCGGGCATTCTCCAGACGCCCGACTATGCCCGAGTGTTGTACCGAATCGGTCACCCGGGCGATCTCGACAACGAGATCTCCCGCCGCGTCGAGATGCGGATACGCCGTCAGATCTTGATCACACGGAAAACGCGTCCTGCCGCAGTCGATGTGATTCTCGACGAGTCGGTTCTCCATCGTATTGTCGGCAATCGGCGGATCATGGCCGCTCAACTGCGTCACCTTGCCGACCTGAGCACTCGTTCGAACATCGAGATCCGGATCCTGCCGCACTCGGCAGGCATACCTCTCGGAGAGCTGACCGGGCCGTTTATCATTCTCGACTTCGGGATCGGCCCGAATCGCTTGCCCATCGAACCGTCGGTCGTCTACGTCGAGAGTTACCGCGGTGCCCTGTATTACGAGGAGGAGCGAGATGTTCGGGCTTACCGCGACGCCCATAGGGCGCTGGGCCGTGTAGCGTTGACGACACAGACCAGCAGGGATCTGCTCAGGAAGACGGCAAGGGAGTATTCGGTATGAGCGTTGATCTTTCAGACGCCTCCTGGTTCAAGAGCAGCCGCAGCGGAGCCAACCAAGAGTGCGTGGAGGTCGCTTTCCTGGACGACGGCCACGTCGGCATCCGCGACTCCAAGAACCCCACCGGCCCCGCCCTCGTCTTCGCCCCCACCGAGTGGGATGCCCTACTGACCGGCGTGACGAACGGAGATCTCCACCGCGCCAGCTAAATTCAACAGCGACACAGGGCGGCCCCGCCCCACTGTGAGTGGAGCGGGGCCGCTCTCATGCCGAGGAAGGAACACCACCGTGACTACCGGCCCGGCCCCCATCCACTACCCCAGCGACAAGACCATTCGCGAACTCACCCACTGGATGCTCGATCAGCATCAGGGCTGGGATTCGCCGCCGCTGTTCTTCGGGCTCGCCGCGGATTCCAGCGGCGAGCTCGCCGTGCCCGCGGGACCGTTGCACAACGACGAGACCGACGCGTCCCAGATGGATCCGGTGCACTATCTCGCCGCGCAGATGAAGCATTCGGGAATTCCGCTGTGGGGCTTCGGACTTCTCTTCGAGGGCTATTGCGAGGAGTTCACCCCCGAGGAGACCGCCTCGGGCGAGATGCGCCGAATCATGCTCGAGGGCCGCCTCCCCGACCGCCCCATGGCGGAGGAGATGTGCAACGCGGTCATCTACGACGCCCGCGGCAACGAGTGGGTCGCCCTCACCTACCGCTACCTCCCCGAACGCGGCATCTCCGAATTATTCACCCCCGCAATGGAAATCACCCGACCTCCGCTCGGCTTGTCCGGCTACCTCTGGTCCGCGGCCCTCCTCCTCGATCCGGCCAACCGCCCCCGAGTCCTGGAAATGGTCGCCGCCAGCGAAGACGAGTAACCTGTCCCGGGCGTTGCCGGTGGACGCGGGTCAGGACCGGCACAGTTCGCCGACCAGTGGCGCTGCCCTCAACTAGTCGTCGGGGGAGATGCGGCGGTTGCGTTTGGTGATGCCACGCCGCTTCTTCGCGGAGATGCGCCGTTCCTGTGCCCCGCGCGTGGGCTTGGTGGCGCGGCGGACGGGTGGCGGGGCGGCAGCGGCGTCACGCAGTAACGAGGCCAGGCGTTCGCGGGCGGCCGCGCGGTTCTGCGGCTGTGCGCGCTGCTCCGATGCGGCGATGGTGAGAACCCCGTCGACCAGGCGGGTGGCCAGGCGGTCGAGCATCCGGGCGCGCAGCCGGTCCGGCACCGAGGGCGAGTTGGCGAGGTCGAACGACAGCTCGACCCGGCTGTCGGTGGTGTTGACGTGCTGCCCGCCCGGACCGGACGAGCGCGAGAAGCGCTCGCGTAGCTCGGATGCGGGTATCACCAGCGCGCGAGTAACGGCCAGGTCTGCTGCCATGATCCACCGTTCCTCCCGATCAGCGTGTCGACCGGTCTGGTCTCGACCGCCTGGTGACCTCGTCATCCACGATAGCGATGACCTTGTGGGGCCAGGGGTGAGGTAGCCCAGGCCCATGCCGAGCAGCAGGGGCAGGCCGTGGTTGTCGTGCAGGAGCGTGTCGACCACGGCGAGCACCGGGACCACGGAGAGGAGCGGGCGGGATTCATGGCATGTCATCAAGCGGCGCGCACGTGGGACAACCCCCATTCCCGCGCCAGCAGGCGATGTGAGTTCAGGCGGTCCTCGTGGCGGTGGGTCACCGAGGTGACGACCAGTTCGTCGGCGCCGGTCAATTGCTGCAGGGCCGTGAGGCGTTGGGCGACACTTGCCGGGGTGCCGACGAATTGGGTTGTGACGCGGTCGCGTACCAGGCGCTGCTGTTGTTCGGTGAGTGGGGCCGCGGTGTCGGGATCCTGGTATTCGGCCGCGCCCGCGCCGCTGCGGATGCTGTAGACCCAGTGACCGTACGTGGATGCCAGGTGCTTGGCGGCCGCATCGTCCTCGGCGACAACCACATCCGCCGACACCACCAGATACGGTTTCGGGTAGCGCTCCGAGGGTCGAAACGACTCCCGGTATGCGGCAACGGTTTCCAGGATGTTCCCCGGAGAGACGTGGTAGTTGGCGGCGAACGGCAGGCCGAGCTTCCCCGCGAGCTGCGCACTCTCACCGCCGCTCGAGCCGAACAGCCACAGGTCCAGCTCCGCGCCCTCGCCCGGCACCGCGTGCAGCGCAATGCCTTCCGCGGTGCGGTACCGCCCCTCCAGCAGCGCGCGGATCTCCTCGACCTGCTCGGTGTAGTCGATGGACTCCGCGCCCGGCAGCAGCAGCGCTTCGAATGATGCCGCGAGCCGCGAGGTGTCGAGTCGCTGCCCCGGGGTGAACGGCGGCGGCAGTACCACCCCGTCGCGCACCTCGGTCGGGCGTTCCGGCGCGGGCACCGGCGGGACCCCGGCCGAACGGAGCTGGGCGGCCCGGTGCGCCGAACGCCCGAGGCCCAGGTCGAGGCGGCCCGGATACAGCGCGTCTATGGTGCCGAACGCCTCCACCACCGACGCCGACGTGTGATGGCCGAGCTGCACGGCGGCCGAGCCGACGCGAATCGTCTTGGTGGCGGCCGCGATCAGCGCGATCAGCGTCGCGGTCGACGAGCTGGCCACCTGCACGAAATGATGCTCGGCAAGCCAGTAGCGCCGATAGCCCCAGGACTCGGCGTGCCGGGCCAGGTCGACGCTGTTGCGCAGGGCCTGCTGCGGGGTGGAGCCCGCGCTGACCGGCGACAGATCCAGAACCGACAGTGGGACGCTCATCTCGCCACCTCCGGCCGCGGGTTCTTCTCGCCCGCCTCGACGGCGACGGTGAGCCGGTTCTCCGCGGGCGCGACCGGGCAGGTGGCGTAGTCGGTGAAGGCGCACGGCAGATTCTGCGCTCGATTGAAGTCGAGCACGATGCTGCCGTCGACACTGCGCTCACCGACACGGATGGCGAGGCCCGGCGCTCCTTCGCCCGGCGTCAGCTCCGTACGGCCCGCGAGCGGCTCCCCGTTCAGGGTGAGCCCGTCCGCGTAATCCGCTGTCACAACGACGTTCTCGCCGTCGACCCGCCACCTGCCCGGAATGCCCTCGACGGCCTCGTCCGCCTCGCCGAGCCAATGCAATCCGGTCAGGCTCAGCCAGCCCAACGGCTCGCGGGCCCAGGCCTCGCGCTCGGCATGCCAGGTGTGCCATTGCTTTTCGAACTCCTCGGCGGACCTGTTCCCGCTCGCGGTGGTGACCGTGCTCATGACGCCCGTACTCCTTCGCTGCTCTGGTGGGGATGGCGCAGACCCAGGTGCTCCCGCAGGGTCGTGCCGGTGTACTCGGTCCGGAAGCTGCCGCGCTCCTGCAGTTCCGGGACGACCTTCTCGACGAATTCGTCCAACCCGCCGGGAGTCAGGTGCGGGACGAGGATGAAGCCGTCGGCGGCGTCGTTCTGCACATAGCGATCGATCTCGGCCGCCACCTCGCTCGGGGAGCCGACGAACTGCTGCCGTGCGGTGACCTCGATGATGAGTTCGCGAATGCTGAGATCGTCCGCCTCCGCCCTGGCCCGCCAGGCCTCGGCGACGGCGCGCGGATCCTTGGCGTGCCGCACCCGGCCCCGGGTGATGTCGACGTTGTCGGCCGGTTCCACCTCCGGCAGCGGCCCGTCCGGGTCGTAGCCGGAAAGGTCACGGCCCCAGACCTGTTCGAGGAAGGCGATCGCCGTCTGCGGCCCGACCTGCTGGAGCCGGATGTGCCGGGCCCGCTCCTCGGCGTCGTCGCGGTTGTCACCCAGTACGAAGGCCGCCGCGGGCAGGATCTTCAGATCGTCCCGGGCACGGCCGTATTTCGCGAGCCGTCCCTTCACGTCGGCGTAGAACTGCTGCCCGTCCTCGAGTTCGCCGTGGCGGCTGAAGATGGCGTCGGCCTTGGCGGCGCCGAATTCGCGGCCCTCGTCGGAATCGCCCGCCTGCAGCTGCACCGGATAGCCTTGCGGGCTGCGCGGCAAGACGAACCGGCCCTCGATATCGAACTGGTCGCCGTCGATGCGCACGGTCGGCGTCGGTTGCGCGAAGATCCCGCGCTCGCGGTCCACCAGCAGCGCCCGCTCGGGCCAGCTGTCCCACAGCGCCCGGGTGGCATCGACGACCTCGGCGGCCCGCACATACCGCTTGGCGTGCTCGAGGTAGCCGCCGCGGCGGAAGTTCTCGCCGGTGAACGCGTCGGAGGAGGTTACCGCATTCCACGCGGCGCGGCCGCCGGAGAGATGGTCCAAGGTGGCGAATTGCTTTGCCAGTTCGAAGGGTTCGTTGAAGGTGGTGTTGATGGTCCCGGCCAGTCCGAGATGCGTCGTCACCCCGGCGAGCGCCTCCAGCACGGTGGAGGTGTCCGGGCGTCCCACGACGTCCAGATCGAAAATGCGCCCGCGGTGCTCGCGCAGCCGCAGCCCCTCGGCGAGGAAGAAGAAGTCGAACAGGCCGCGCTCGGCGGTGCGGGCCAGATGCACGAACGAGTCGAAGTCGATCTGGCTGTGCGAGTCCGGATCGCTCCAGACCGTGGTGTTGTTGACGCCCGGGAAGTGGGCGGCGAGGTGAATCTGCTTGCGTACCTTGTTGTTAGACATGTCGTCCTCAGGCGGTGGTCGCGTAGCGGTTGGCTGGACGCGGCAGGCCGAGCCGGTCACGCAGGGTCGGGGTGAGGCGGGGCAGCTGGGCGGCGAAGGCGGCCAGCGCGAGCGGGCGCAGCACGATGCCGTCGCCCGCGCATTCGGTGCGCGCCCGCTCGATCAGCTCGCGCAAGGTCTGCGGGGTTCCGATGTGGCGCAGCGTGTTCGGCGCCGGTGTCGGAGTCCATGCCTCGAGTTGCACGATATCCGCTTCGGCTTGGTCGACTGTCCGCGCCACATGCACATCGATATCGACCAGCACCCGAACGAGATTCGGGTCGCGCCCCGCCGCCGCGGCCGCGGCCCGCAGTTCGCCGCGGAGTGTGGCGGCGCTCGCGAGATCGGCGGCGGCGATCCTGATCAGGTCGGCGCGATGCACCGCCACCCGGGTGCTGTGCGGATCCGCGGCACGGACCGCGACCAGCGGCTGTCCCTGCGGTGGGCGCGGTGTGATCGACGGGCCCTTCACCGAGAAGTTGTCTCCGGCGAAGTCGATGTAGTGCAGCCGGTCCCGATCGATGAATCGGCCCGTGGCCTGGTCGCGGATCTCGGCGTCGTCCTCCCAGCTGTCCCACAGGCGGGTCGCGACCTCGATCGCCTCGTCCGCCTCGTGCCACAGCGACGGCTCGTCCTGTTCGCCCTTGCGCCCGAACAGCTTCGACTGCTCCCGCGAGACGGTGACCTCCCAGCCCGCGCGGCCGTAAGTGGCGAAGTCCAGGCTCGCAATGGCTTTGGAGATGTGGAACGGTTCGGTGTGGGTCACGGTGGCCTGCGGGACCAGTCCGATCCGGTGCGTCGCCGCGGCGGCGCGGGCGGCGATGCCGACCGCCTCCAGTCGTCCGGCCGCGCCCTCGCTCTGCAGGGCGAACGAGTCGGGCAGACAGGCGAAATCGATACCGGCGGCGTCGGCGGCGGTGATGGCATCGAGCCAGTAACCCGCGGTGAACAGGTCCTCCGCACGGGAGTCGGCACGCCGCCACGACGCCGGATGCGCGCCGGCGCCGGACAGCTCGACACCGAGCAGGAGCGGATTCGGCAGGGTCATTCAGGCCGTCCTTTCGATCGGGGCGGGCCGGGTGTCGGCGCCCGGGATGGCCGACAGCAGCTCGCGGGTGTACTCGTGCCGCGGTGCGTCGAACAGCGCGGCGGTGGTAGCTGTTTCGACGATCCGGCCCGCGCGCATGACCGCCACCCGGTCGGCGATGCGCCGGACCACGGCCAGGTCGTGGGTGATGAACAGGTAGCTCAGCTCGAGGTCGCGCTGCAGCCGTTCGAGCAGTTCGAGGATCTGCGCCTGGACCGAGACGTCGAGGGCCGACACCGGCTCGTCGAGCACCACCAGGTCGGGGCGCAGGGCCAGGGTGCGCGCGATCGCGACCCGCTGCCGCTGGCCACCCGACAGCGCGGCGGGACGGCGGTTGCGGTAGTCGGTGGGCAGCGCGACCTGCTCGAGCAGTTCGTCCACCCGCTCGGCGCGGTCTCTTCACCTTCCGGCACAGAAGCGTCGAAGCGCAGCGCGCCCAGGACTCGGCTCGGGATGCGCTGGCGCAGAGTCGGAGCCACCTCGGACTGGAACAGTTCGAGGCTTTCTCGGTGCTGTTTGCCGGTGAGGCCGTCGCTGTCGGCGGAGAGGTGGATGACCTCGTGGCCGAACTGGTCGTGGTAGCGCTGGATCTTCTCCAGAATCTGCCGGGGGCTGCCGATCAGGGCGGGACGGAACCGCCCGCTCCACGTGACGCTGTCGCTGCCCCACAGCAACCGGAACAGTTCGTAGCCTTCATGATTACGGTCCCACTGGTCCTTGGCGGTGACGTGGAACAGCTGCGCCTGGGCCGCGCCGTTGTCCTTGCCGATGATCAGCTCCAGCCGCCCGCCGGACAGGTTGTCCAGCGTCGAGTAGTCCTCGAACGCGCGCACCGGATCGAGCAGGCTCAGCGTCGTGACGCCGGTGAACAGGGCGATCCTCGAGGTCACCGCCGCAATGTGGCTGAGCACCACCGGCGGTGCGGAGGAGATGAACGGATTCTCGTGCCGCTCACCGATGGCGAACCCGTCGTATCCGAGTTCCTCGGCGAGCCGGGCACTGTCGACCGCACGCCGCAACCGCCGGGCCGGGGACTCGACAGCGCCGGTCACGGGGTCGGGTTGATGCGTGATCAGGGTCAGCAGCAGAAACTTCATGCGGCGCTCACTTTCTCGAATGGAACCGCTCAGAGCACATGCGCGAGAAACGCCTTGGTGCGCGGATGGTCCGGGTTGTCGAACACCCGGCCGGGCGGCCCCTGCTCGATGATCTCCCCGGAGTCCAAAAGCACCACGGTGTCGGCGATCTCGCGGGCGAAGCCGATCTCGTGCGTGACGATCACCAGGGTCGCGCCGTCGCGGGCCAGGTCTCGGATCACCGCCAGCACCTCACCGACCAGCTCCGGATCCAGCGCGGAGGTGGGCTCGTCGAACAGCACCACGGCGGGACGCAGGGCCAGCGCCCGCGCGATCGCCACCCGCTGCTGCTGCCCGCCGGACAGGCGGCGCGGATACTCCGCGGCCTTATCGCCCAGGCCGACCCGCTCCAGCAGTTCCGCCGCCTCGGACTCCACCTCGGACCGCGGTCGGCCCTGCGCGGAAACCGGTGCCAGCGAGACGTTTTCGAGTGCCGTCAGATGCGGGAAGAGATTGAAGTTCTGGAAGACGAATCCGATGCGCGACCGCTGCCGCAGAATGTCCCGCTCGCTCAGCTCGTACAGCTTGGTGCCCTTGCGCCGGTAGCCGACCAGTTCGCCACCCACCCGCACGGATCCGGCATCGACCTTCTCCAGGTGGTTGATGGTGCGCAACAGGGTCGACTTGCCGGAACCGGACGGGCCGAGGATCGCCGTCACCTCTCCCGGCCGCACCGCCAGGTCGATGCCCCGCAATACCTCCGTCGCTCCGAAATGCTTTCGCAGTCCGCGTAATTCGACCGCGTACTCGCTCATCGGCGCTCCCCGGTGATCTCGGCGATCTTGCCCCGCACGCGCTGCCACGGCGTCGGCGGCAGCTCTCGCTGGCTGCCCTTGGCGAAGTGCCGTTCGATGTAGTACTGGACGATGGTCAGCACCGTGGTGAGCACGATGTACCAGACCGTGGCCACCATCAGCAGCGGCACCACCCGGCCATTGCGTCCGAAGATCACCTGCACCTGATAGAACAGCTCGGCGATGGCCATCACCGACACGATCGAGGTGCCCTTGAACAGGCTGATCACCTCGTTGGCCGCGTTGGGCAGGATGCCGCGCATCGCCTGCGGCGCGATAATGGTGAAGAACTGGCGGCGCCACGGCAGGCCCAGCGATTTCGCCGCCTCCAGCTGACCCGGATCCACCGAGATGATCCCCGCGCGAATGATCTCCGCCGAGTACGCCGCCTGATGCAGCGCCAGCCCGATGACCGCCGCGGTGAATCCACTGATCACGCCGTTGACGTCGAAGGTGAGAAATGCCGGGCCGAACGGGATTCCGATCGACAGCCGCTGATAGAGGTAGGCGATATTGAACCAGAACAGCAGCTGCACGATCAGCGGGATCGACCGGAACGCCCACACGTAGACCCAGGCGATCACCTGCAGCACAGGGATTTTCGACAGTCGGGCCACCGCCAGCCAGATGCCGAGCAGGAAGCCGACCAGCGTGCCCCAGAATGTCAACTCGACGGTCACCTTCAGGGCCTCGAGCACCGAGCGGGCGGTGAAGTAGCGCGCGAACGTCGGCCAGTCCCACCCGGGATTGGTGATCAGGCCGTGCGTGAACTGGGCCACCAGGACCAGGGCGATCGCCGCGGCCAGCCATCGCCACGGATGCCAGGTGCGCGCGACGGGCAGCGTATCCTCATCGTCCGCCGCCACGGCGCGGGTGTCGGCGGACTCGGCTGCCAGTGTGCTCATGGAAATCGCGATCCTCCATCGGTCCTGGCGGTAGCGCTGCGCACCGGTCCTGCATGCACGAACGTAAGGGAGTCCCGACCCGATGTCTGCACTCCCGATCACCGTGAATCCAACTGTTGGCGAACGGTTTTCCCCAGCGGGAACGGGAAATCCACAAACGACCGATGCCCTGTGTACACAGTTGTTCGCAATGCTCTATTGTGAACAGCGTTGTTCTCAGATCTGCTAGGAGATCCGCACATGAAAGACCTGACCGGCCGGAAATGCCTGATCACCGGCGCGGCCAGCGGCATCGGCCGGGCCACCGCGCTGGCCGCGGCGCGCGCGGGAGCGCACCTGGTCCTGACCGATATCGCCGAGCCGGGACTGCACGAGACGGTGCGGTCGGTCGAGGCCGCGGGCGGCCGGGTGCTGACGGCGCAGGCGCTCGACGTATCCGACTACGAGTCCGTCACCGCGTGGGCCGACCGCGTGCACGCCGAACACGGCAGCCTCGACGTGGTCATGAATATCGCGGGCATCGCCACCTGGGGCACTGTGGAGAACCTCGAGCACCGCCACTGGCGCTCGGTCATCGATGTGAACCTGATGGGCCCCATCCACATCATCGAGAACTTCCTGCCGCCGATGGTGCGGGCGGGGCGCGGCGGGCATCTGGTCAACGTCTCCTCGGCCGCCGGTCTGCTGGCGCTGCCGTGGCACGCCGCCTACAGCGCCAGCAAGTTCGGGCTGCGGGGCATCTCGGAGGTGCTCCGGTTCGATCTGGAGCGGCACCGCATCGGCGTGAGCCTGGTGGTGCCCGGGGCGGTGCGCACGCCGCTGGTGGGCACGGTGCAGATCATCGGCGTGGACCGCGACGACCCTCGGGTACGCAAGTTCATCGGCCTGTTCGAGGGGCACGCGGCGACGCCGGAGAAGGTCGCCGATCGGATCATCGCGGGTATCAAGCGCAACCGCTATCTCGTGCACACCTCCTTCGACATCCGCGTGGCCTATTGGTTCGCGCGCAAGTGGGCGCTGCCCTACGAGATCGTCATGCGGATCGCGAACCGCCAGTTCAGCAGGCTGCTCGCGGATCCGGAACGGGCATCCACGACCCCGTAACCCCGGTTTTGCTTGCGCAACTGTGACATTCGTGGCTCAATCCGAATGGATGTGGCAGTTGTACCGAGCGGGGACCGCCGATGATCACTCGGAATTCGCATCGCTGGGTGCCGACCGGCGAAGCGGACATGGTGGAGCTGCGTGACCCGGTGTCCGGGCGCGCGGTGCAGATCGTGCGACCCGCCTCGGACGAGTTGTCCGGCGAGCTGCTGGTCGAGACCGAGGAGCTGGTGTTCCGCTGGGCGAATCTGTCCACCCAGGCCGGCGCCGAGGCCGAACTCGACTCCCGGGACACGCCCTCGGTGCTGCGGACGCTGAGCTGGCTCGGCGCGCTGTGGGCGGTGGTCTGCGAGACCCGGCTGGGCAAGTCGGCCGACGCCATCATCCGCGATCTGGACTACCGCGGCGGGTGGCGGCAGATCCGCGGCGCCGACGAGGCCCGGCTGTGGGACGGCCTCACCCAGCGGGTGCGGCTCGGCGCGCTGGCCGCGCTGACCGAGGACCCGCGGGCGGTGGAGGCTTATCGCAGCGCGTGCGTCGATCCGCCGGACGTCGGTCCGGTCCTGGTGCAGCACACGCTCATTCACCTCGACGCCTTCAGCCAGGACATGCGGCGGCACAAGTTGCACGCGCGGGGCCTGGCGGCCGCGCTGGTGGCGCACACCGACCCCCTACCCGCCCCGCGCCGACGCCTGTGCTTCCGCCCCGCCCACCCCTACTGACCCGAGATACCCCGCCCCTCACAGGCTTTCGGGGCATCTAACCGGTAACCCCGCTTCACAGCGGAGTGGTGCCGAGGACCGCGCCGATCCACGCCGGGTTTACCCAGGACCAGTGTTTGTCATCCGAATCATCTACCGGCATAGGCGATTCGGATGCTGAGCGGCGTAGGAAGCCCGGCAACCCGGGCAGGGTGAAGGTCAGATCGTGCGAGTCAGGCCACGCCATTGCGGGCCTCCTCCGGGTGCAGGCGGCGGAAACGGCTGCCGTGGAAGACCAGCGGGTCGACCTCGGCGCGCGTGGCCAACCGACGTACCCGAAGGATGACCACGTGATGGTCCCCGGCGGGCACCTGGGTCTCGATCACGCCCTCCAGCCACGCGGAGGCACCGTCCACGAACACCGCGTGGCCCGCGCCGTGATATAGATCCAGGTCGCGGAAGCGGTCCCCGTTGCGCGAACTGAGCGAGCGGGCGGCCCCGTGCTGATCGGTGCCCAGCAGGCTCAGGCCCAGGTAGCTCGCCGCGGACAGGCGGGGCCACGTCGTGGAGCTGTTCTGCACGCAGAACGACACCAGCGGCGGATCCAGCGACACCGGAACGAAGGTGCTCACCGCCAAACCGTGTGGGGTACCGCCGATTTCGGCACAGACCGCGACGACCCCACTCGGAAAGGCGGCGAACGCTCGGCGCAGTCCGGCGCCGTCGGCGGGAATCTCGTGCAGCTCAGCCATGATTCACCAGCTCGGTCTCGGAAACGTCGGCCACGGTTCTGCTCATGTGTCGCTCCCCAGTGTGCGCCTCATATGCGCGCCGAGCGCGGCAACCTGCACCCGGCGCACCATCACTACAACATCACCCCGACCCTGCCCGCGAGGGTTTCGCTCGTCGCGATCCCATCCCGCCCACCCCGTCCGTCGGGGTTGACGCCCGGACCGCCGGCACACTTGCCGGGTCTTCCCCACCTACTTCGCCGGAGCCGGGACGAACGGCTGGTTGACGGTGGACAAGTTCAGTTAGTACTGCAACTGCACTCGCGTGATTCGGTGCTGGTAGACCTGTCGGGTGGTGTTGGATCGTGCTGTGGCCGAGCTGGATTCGTTGATGGCGAAGATCGGTGAGTGGTTCACTCGTGCCGAGCCGCGGGGCCGGGCGCGTGAGTACGTGTCCGGGCTGGTCGCGGGCCTGGAACGCAAGAATGGGTGGACGCTCGCCGAACGTTGTGGTGAGGGTAGCCCGGAGGGGATGCAGCGGCTGCTGCGCGCGGCGGATTGGGATGTCGACGGTGTCCGTGACGACGTGCGGGACTATGTGGTCGCCCATCTCGGCGACCCGGAAGCGGTGCTGGCCGGTGACGAGACCGGGTTCCTGAAGAAGGGCATGAAATCCGCTGGCGTGCAACGGCAGTACTCCGGCACGGCCGGGCGGACGGAGAATTGCCGGATCGGGGTGTTTCTGGCGTACGCGTCCAAGCACGGGCACGCTCTGGTCGACCGGGAACTGTATGTTCCCGAGTCGTGGACATCCGATCGGGACCGGTGCCGCGATGCCGGGATACCCGACGAGGTCGAGTTCGCGACCAAGCCGCGGCAGATGATCGCGATGCTCGAGCGGGCGTTGGCCGCGGAGGTGCCGTTTGCGTGGTTCACCGCCGATGAAGCCTACGGTCAGGCCGGTTACTTGCGGGGCTGGTGCGAGGACCACGACGTGTTCTATGTGATGGCCACCCGCTGCGATCACCCGCTGAGCACCCGGGCCGACCGGATCGCCCGTGCCGACGACCTCGTTGCCGAGTTCGGTGACCGCACTGGCAGCGGTTGTCGGTCGGTGCCGGCGCGCACGGCCCGCGCGAATACGACTGGGCACGACGTCAGATCGACGGCACCTGGGCCAGCGGGCGCGGGCACTGGCTGCTGGCTCGGCGCAGCATCAGCGACCCCACCGAGATCGCCTACTACCTCTGCTACGGCCCGGCCACCGCCAGGTTGGTCGATCTGGCCTGGACAGCCGGGTCGCGCTGGCACGTGGAAGAAGCATTTCAGCAGGCCAAAGGCGAGGCCGGGCTCGACCACTACCAGGTCCGCAAATGGCGGGCCTGGTATGCCCACATCACCCTGTCGATGCTCGCTCCGGCCTGGCTCGCGGCAACGAAAACTCTTGCCGCAAAGGGGGACTCGCCGACCGCGAAGTCGGCATGATCACATTCACGCTACCGGAGATCCGTCGCCTGCTCATCGCATTCGTGCTGACCCGGCTCAATCCCGCCGATCACATCTGGGGCTGGTCGACGCCGCCAGCACCAAGCCCGGTTATCGCATTACCGGCGCCGCGGCCACCCACTCACCTGAGTGCAGTTGCAGTACTAAGCGTTCGAGCGTCTGACCCTATGCCGGTGTTTGAGTGAACGACCCAGCGGTTCGAGTTCCGACCCCGTTGTCTCTCAGCGATTCTCGCGCTAGAGCCAGCATGGCAAGTCCCGCGTCGCGGATGATCAGATCCAAATCGTTCAGCACCGCCGCCAGGTCACCGGCGTTGTCGCTCAGCGACTGATCTCCGGTGGCGTCGACTCGTTGGCGGACGGCGTGCAACCGCAGCCCGGCATCGAACAAGTGCCGAACCAGACGGTCGCTGTGCTTCGCGAACGCATCATCCTGGAACGCGAAATTGGGCTCGGCGAAGGAAACTTCCACCAACGGCGAACGAACTACAGCCGCAACGGCGTTGTGCTGTGTCACTGGGGCACCTCGGTCCCACTCAGATCCCACAGCCCCCGGCCACACAACCGCAGCCAGACCGCAAGACGGATACCTGGAGTGTAGGCCCGCCGCATCCCGAACAGCAGGGTTGTCAGGTCACAACCCGCAACGATTCGCCAGACCACTGCCGAACCGCCGAATGGATTGGAGGTGCGCCGACGACGGAGCCCCGGCGCGGAGAGCTATGCTGTCCGACACCGAGGCCCATCTGTGGCCGGAGTCACATTGCTGCGATAACCGCAGGCCACGACTCCGAGAGCGTCTGTTTGCCCAGGTCAGATCACTTCCCCGGGAAAGGCGAATTGACCGTGGTGAAGTATTGCGCAGCGGCCAGGATGGCCACGGGGGCGGTGACCAGGATCTGTCCGGCCAAGGTGCCCAGGGCGCCGATGGCGACGATGCCGCCGAGGCAGCCGACCACCGCGGCGGGCACGAAGGGCCCGAACATGCCGACGATGGTGGCCGCGGCGACGGTCGCGCCCGCGATGCCGCCCAGGACGCAGCCCACCGCGCCGCCCGCGATGCCGCCGACCAGGGTGCCGATGGTGGCTCCCGCGCTGATAGTGCTGGTCATTCGGGTCCAGGCGGCGAGTTCGCGGTCGTAGGGCGTCTTGAACGGCGCCACATCCTCGTACGGCAGGGCCACCGGCTGGTAGACGGCGTGGGCGAGGTCGAACTGCGGGGTCAGGGTCGCGGTGCGGTCGTGGATCTCCGCGGCGATCGGGAAGACGAAATCATCCACACGGAACGATAATTCGGTGCCCGCGACGGTGGTCCCGGTGGCTATCCCCAGGGCCGCGGTCACCAAGGCGGCGACCACGGCGAATTGCGTCAATTTCACAAGCTTGTCCCTCATCAGGCTGCGGCACATCCGCTGCGGTGCATCGGTGGGTGGCGGATTCGCCGGAACTGCCGCTGCGGCACGGGCCGGGCAGCGACTGGCCGCAAGTCTCAGGGAACTCACAGCGACCTGTCAGGCGTAAGAACCAGGCAGATTTCAACCGGTGACCCGGCGCTGCGGGGCGGGCACCATCGGAACCTGGGCTGCCGACCGCTCGGCACCGCCGACACAGTCCACCACTGCATGAGGTTTTCGCTTGTCTTCACTCGCCCTGCGGTCGACGCCCGTCCGACTACCGCGACTGTTCCACGCGCGCTGGGTGCGCCTGGTCAGCCCGGTGCTGCTCATCGCGCTCTGGCAACTGGCCAGCGTCACCGGTGTCCTGCCGGAACGGCTGCTGGCCGCACCGACCGCCGTGGTCGACACCGCCATCGAACTCGTCCGCGACGGCACACTGCCGCAGGCGATCTCGGTGTCGCTACAGCGCGCGGCGATCGGGTTCGCCATCGGCGCGGCGATCGGCATCGGGCTGGCCGTGCTCGCCGGGCTCAGCCTGCTCGGCGAGTACATCGTGGATCCGCCGATGCAGATGTTGCGGACGCTGCCGTTCTACGGTCTGATCCCGCTGTTCATCCTCTGGTTCGGCATCGGCGAGCTGCCGAAGATCGTACTGGTGGCCTTCGGCGTCGCCATCCCGCTGTACCTCAACACCTTCGCCGGAATCCGCGGCGTGGACGGCAAACTCGCCGAGGTCGCGCGGGTGCAGCAGCTGTCCAGGCTCGGGACCATCGGGCATATCGTGCTGCCCGGCGCGCTCCCCCAGACCCTGGTCGGCCTGCGGCAGTCGCTCGGCGTGGCCTGGCTCGCGCTCATCGTCGCCGAACAGGTCAATGCCGATGCGGGCCTGGGCTTTCTGATCAACGACGCGCGCGAATTCCTGCGCACGGATGTCATCGTCGTCGGGCTCCTCGTCTACAGCGTGCTGGGCCTGCTCACGGATGCCGTTGTGCGGCTGATCGAAAGGAGGGCGCTCGCATGGCGACGCGGATTCTTGGGGAACTGACACGAGCCGACGAGGACATCTACCTGGACGGGCCCGACTTCGGCGTCGCCCGAATTCGCAAGCTGACCAAGGCTTTCGGCGAACGCACCGTCCTCGATGACATCAACCTCGACATCGCCCGCGGCGAGTTCGTCGCCCTGCTCGGCCGCAGCGGCACCGGCAAGTCGACGCTGTTGCGCGCGCTGGCCGGACTCGATCGCGACCACGCCGGAGAGCTGACGGTCTCCGGCGATGTCGCCGTCGCCTTCCAGGAACCCCGCCTGGTGCCGTGGAAACGCGTGCACGCCAACGTGACCCTGGGCCTGCGGCGCCGCGACCCGAGGGCGGCCGCGCGCGACGCGCTCGCCGAGGTCGGGCTGGCCGAGCGCGCCGACGCCTGGCCGCTGACCCTGTCCGGCGGCGAGGCACAGCGCGCATCACTGGCCCGGGCGCTGGTCCGCGACCCGGACCTGCTGCTGCTCGACGAACCGTTCAGCGCCCTGGACGCACTGACCCGCATCACGATTCACGCCCTCGTACTCGAGTTGTGGCAGCGGCATCGGCCCGGCGTGCTGCTGGTGACACATGACGTCGACGAGGCGCTGCTGCTGGCAGACAGGGCCCTGGTGCTGGCCGACGGCGACATCGCCGACGAGATCCGCATCGATATGCCCCGCCCGCGCCGCCGCGACGACCCCCGCTTCGCCGCGCTGCGACAGCAACTGCTCACCCGACTCGGGGTGGCCGCCGAAGGAACAGAAGGAACAGCATGATCACCCGCCGCCTCTTCGCCGCCGTAGCCCTCACCGCCGTGGTCGCGACCGCTTGCGGCACCGACGACGGCAAGGACGCGGCGATCCGCCCCGACGGCACCGTCGACCTGGCACAGGTGACGCTGCGCGTCGGCGACCAGAAGGGCACCGCGCTGCAGGCGCTGCTGGAATCCTCCGGTGAACTGCGGTCGGTGCCGTACAAGATCGAATGGTCGCAGTACACCGCGGGTGTGCCGATGCTGGAGGCGATCAATTCCGGCGCAGTCGATTTCGGCGGGGTCGGCAACTCGCCACCGGTATTCGCCGCGGCCGCCAAGTCCTCGATCAAGATCGTCACGGGCTACTACGCGGGCGTCGCCGGGCAGGCGGTCGTGGTGCCCAAGGACTCACCGTTGCGTAGCCCGGGTGACTTGCGCGGCAAGAAGATCGCGGTGACCAAGGGCAGTTCGGCGCATCACCAACTGCTGACGGTACTGACCCGGAACGGGCTGTCGTTCAACGATATTCAGCCGCAATACCTTCAGCCCGCCGATGCGCTCGCCGCGCTCAGCACCGGCCGCGTGGACGCCTGGGCCATCTGGGATCCCTACACCGCCCAGGCACAGCAGCAGGCGAACGCGCGAATCCTGGTCGACGGCGACGGTTACGTCAACGGCGATTCCTTCTACGTCGCGGGGAACAAGGCGCTCGACAGCAAGTCGCGGTCCGCAGCGCTGCGCGACCTGATCGCCCGGATCCAGCGGGCGCACACGTGGGTGAACGAGCACCCTGAGCAGTGGGCGCAGATCTTCGCGCAGCAGACCGGCCTGCCCCCCGATGTGGCGCTGCTCTCGGTGAACCGCAACAAGTATCGCGACCATCCGCTCGACGACGCGACCATCGACGGCGAACAGCAGGTCGCCGACGCCTTTTCCGAGGCCGGGCTGATTCCGCGCGAGGTACGGATCCGCGACTACGTCGACACCCGCTTCAACGACCTCTTCCCCGCCTCCTCCTGAACCATGGCCTCCTGAAGGGAGCAGTTCGAATGACCTTGTCCTTCCACTGGTTTCTGCCGACCTACGGCGATTCCCGCAACCTGGTAGCGGGCGGCCACGGCACCGCGATGGCGGGAGGTCGGCCCGCGTCACTGCGCTACCTGAACCAGATCTCCGGCGCCGCAGAGGAAAACGGCTTCGAGGCCGTCCTCACGCCGACCGGCCTGTGGTGCGAGGACGCCTGGCTGACCACGGCCATGCTCACGGAAACGACTGAGACGCTGAAGTTTCTGGTGGCATTCCGGCCGGGGCTGATCAGCCCGACGCTGGCCGCGCAGATGGCGGGCACCTTCCAGCGGCACTCACGGGGCAGGCTGCTGCTGAACGTCGTGACCGGCGGCGAACCCCACGAGCAGCAGGCCTTCGGCGACTTCCTGGACAAGGACGAGCGCTACCGGCGCACCGGGGAATTTCTGCACGTGGTGCGCGAGCTGTGGCAGTCCCACGAGCCGGTCACCTTCGAGGGCAAGCACATTCACGTCCACAACGCGCTGCTGAACAATCGCCCCGACCCGATCCCGCCGATCTTCTTCGGCGGTTCCTCGCAGGCGGCCGGTCCGGTGGCGGCGCAGTACGCCGACACCTACCTCACCTGGGGCGAGCCGCTGTTCGCGGTGAGCAAGAAGCTGGAGTGGATCCGCCGCCTGGCCGTAGACCAGGGCCGCAAGCTCAGCTACGGCCTGCGTATCCACGTCATCTCCCGCGATACCTCCGAGCAGGCCTGGGCCGAGGCCGACCGGCTGCTGGAGGCGGTCGACCCGGCCGATATCGCACGGGTGCAGGAGAGTCTGGCCCGCAGCGAGTCCGAGGGACAGCGCCGCATGCTCGACCTGCACGGCGGTTCCACCGAGCGCCTGGAGGTCGCCCCGAACCTGTGGGCGGGCGTGGGCCTGGTCCGCGGCGGCGCGGGCACGGCGCTGGTCGGCTCGCACGAGGAGGTCGCCGAGCGGCTGGTCGAATACTCCCGCCTGGGCATCGACCACTTCATCCTCTCCGGCTACCCGCACGTGGAGGAGGCGTACTGGTTCGGCGAGGGCGTCCTGCCCATCCTGCGCCGAAAGGGCCTGTGGAAGCACCCGTCCCAACGCGAAACCGCCCCGCTGGCAACACCTTTCGCCTCAGCGGCAAGCAGCAGCTAGCGGGTACGGGATTCCGGCCGAAAGCATGCCGGCAATGACAGGGTGAATACGGCATGCGGCTGTCGGGCAGAGACTGGGCCGCCCGCTCGGCTGTAGGACGGAGACGAGCGCTCGCTCAGCCCTTTTTCGCTGCTGCCTTTGCCTGCTTCTTGAATTCCCTTACCTGGGAGAGGGATTCGGCGTCGGTGACGTCGGCTACCGAGCGGTGGGAGCCCTCGTCGCCGTATGCTCCGGCGGCCTCGCGCCAGCCCGCGAGTTGCACGCCGCGTTGTTTGCCCAGTAGCGCCAGGAAGATCCGGGCCTTCTGGTCGCCGAAGCCGGGCAGGGCCTCGAGGCGTTTCAGCACCTCCTTGCCGTCCGGGTCGCCCTCGGTCCACAGGTTCTCGACCTTGCCGTCGTAGTTCTCGACGACGAAGCGGGCCAGCTCCTGCACGCGGCGCGCCATCGATCGCCCGTAGCGGTGGATGGCGGGCGGCGTGGCGCCCAGTTCCTCGAACTCCTCCGGATCCGCCTCGGCGATCCGGCGGATATCGAATCCGCCCATCCGGTCGGCCAGCTTCTGCGGCCCGCGGAACGCGTGTTCCATCGGGAACTGCTGATCCAGCAGCATCCCCGTCAGCAGCGCGAAGTTGTCGGTCGACAGCAGTTTGTCCGCCTCCGGGTCCTGCGCGAGGCACAGCTTTCGGCTCACCATGGGACCGATCATCCCATCCCGCTCGGGTGACCGGCGACGCGCCGGGCAACCCGGGGTCCAGTGGCGTATCTCACATGCGTACCGACCCGTAGCTTTTCCCCGCGCATAGAGTGTCGGCATGCCCGACACTCTGGCTACACCCACAGTGGCAACGGTGCCGACAGATAGAACGGCTACGCACATGGCGCCTTCACACAGCACCTCCGGTCTGCGCCCGGACCGTTTCGATCGAGACGGTCAGGACCAGCTCATCGACGTCCGCGATCTACAGGCGGCGCTTCCCGGAATCCGGCGACTGCGGTATTGGGCCCACGAGGCCCTGGCGGCACGGCCCGGCGAGAGCGCGGTCGATATCGGATCCGGCAGTGGTTCCGAAGTCCTGGCCTTCGCCGAGGCCGTCGGCCCGGACGGCACCGCGGTCGGCGTGGAACCCGATCCCGATCTCCTCGCCGCCGCCGAACGCCGCGCGAGCCAGGCCGGATCGGCGGCCCGGTTCCTGCCCGGCGACGCCTACAACCTGCCGCTGAGCAGCGACAGCTTCGATGTCGCCCTGTGCGAGCGGGTATTCCAGCACCTGACCGCACCGCAGCGCGCCGTCGCCGAAATCGCGCGCGTGCTGCGCCCGGGCGGGCGGGTCGTGGTGATGGACAGCGACTGGGGCACGGCCATCGTGCACCCCGGCGACCGGCACGTGGTGCACCAGGTGATCGAGACCCTGATCAGCAGCACCACCGATCCGTTCGCGGGCCGTCGTCTGCCCGGGCTGCTCACCCGGGCCGGTCTGGAGATCGATGACTTCGGCTCGCACGCGCTGGTCCAGGAACACAGTGTCGGCGCCGGTGCGCTGGTCGCGCGGGTCTCCGCGATGGCGGTGGCGCGCGGGGCCATCACGGAAGCTCAGCGCGAACAGTTGCTGGCCGATCTGGAGGATGGCGCCCGGTCCGGGGATATTCACCTGTCGGTCACGATCTTCGCGGTACTCGCCCACAAGCCGGAATAGTCCGCAGTCGCCGCCGTGAACGTGGGCGACCCAGCCGCCGGCCTCACCGTCATTTCCGGCACGCTTTCGGCCGGAATCCCCCTGTGGTCCCTTCCAAAAGCACGCAGGGACCACAGGGGGAACGCGCGGACCTACTTGTCCAGATACTTCTCCGTGGCCGCCAGCAGCACGCAGGTTGCCAGCCCGTTCATCGCGGCATCCAGGTCGGCCAGCGACGGGAAGCTGGGGGCGATGCGAATATTCTTGTCCTCCGGGTCCTTTCCGTACGGGAAGGCCGAACCCGCCGGGGTGAGCGCGATTCCGGCCTCCTTGGCCAGCGCGACCACCCGGGCCGCGGTGCCCTCCAGCACATCCAGGCTGATGAAGTAGCCGCCCTTGGGCTCGGTCCAGGAGGCGACCTTGGAGGCGCCCAGCCGCTCCTCCAAGATCCGCAGCACCAGCTTGAATTTCGGCTCCAGGATGGCGCGGTGCTTCTGCATGTGCGTGCGCACGCCCTCGGCGTCGCCGAAGAACCGCAGGTGCCGCAGCTGGTTCACCTTGTCGGGGCCGATGCTCTTCTTCGACAGGTGCTTCAGGTACCACTCCAGGTTGGCCGTGGACCCCCCGAGGAAGCTGACTCCCGAACCGGCGAAGGTGATCTTCGACGTCGAGGCGAATACGAAGGGACGGTGGGGATTACCGGCGGCGGCCGCCATCCCGAGCACGTCCAGCACCGGGGCGGCGGTATCGGTCAGCGGGTGCACGGCATAGGCGTTGTCCCAGAACAACCGGAACTCCGGCGCCGCGGCGGGCATCGAAACAAGTTCGCGCGCAACGTCTTCGGAGAAGGTGACGCCGGTGGGGTTGGAATAGTTGGGGACCGCCCACAGGCCCTTGATCCGCGGATCGGCGGCCACCAGCTCGGCGATCGCGCGCATGTCCGGGCCGTCGTGGTTCATCGCGATCGGAATCATCTCGATCCCGAGCGATTCGGTGATGGCGAAGTGCCGGTCGTAACCGGGTGCCGGACAGAGGAACTTGATCGGTTCGTCGGCCCAGCGACGGGGCGAGTCGGCCGTGCCGTGCAGCATCGCGAAGGCGATGACGTCGTGCATCAGCTCCAGGCTGGCGTTGTTACCGGCCAGCAGATTCTCCACGGGAATGCCGAGCAGTTCGCCGAAGATGGCCCGCAGCTCCGGAAGTCCGTGCAGCCCACCGTAATTGCGGCAATCGGTGCCGGAACCGTCGCGGAAGTCGTCGGCGCCGGGGAGGGTGAGCAGCTCGGTGGACAGGTCGAGCTGCTCGGGGGAGGGCTTGCCCCGGGTGATGTCCAGCGTGAGCTTCTCGGTCTTCAATTTGCCGTACTCCGCGGTCTGCGTCTCGTGTTCGGACACGAGTTCCGCGTGGCTCATCAAACCGATCTGCGTTTGCCGGGGCATCCTGAGCAGCCTTTCAAGCAGCGAGGTACAGGTTTGCGGACCGGGTGCTCATGGCCGCCGGTCCAGCCGACCACGTTACCTTCCGGACAAGCCGGGCTGCATGGCAGTTTCGGATCTCGCCCGTCATCCCCATCGGGGCGGAAATAAGGGGACCCCGCGCACCCGGCAGAGCCCGTTGACCCTTGCTGCCTTCCGGCCCTGGGGGAGTTCACAGGATGCACGCCGCGCGGGATCCATGGGCCAGTGTAGCGACCGGGTCCGAATCCGCCGCATCGGGCCCCGGCAGCGCGCCTGACCACCGCGGACACGGTGCCCCCACAACTGACTGGCGACGTTCACCGCCCGAATGGCTACGATCTGTGCGACATTTTCGAAGGGGGCTTCCGCGCCACGACCGGAGGAATGAGCAGTGACAGGCACCAACCCACCGCACGACCGGGAGCAGCCGGACCAAGGCGGGCAACCCAACGAGACCGTGCAGTGGTGGTCGACACCGCCTGCATACACGAACCCCGAGACCCCGGTCACGGGCACCGAACCCACGGTGCTCGGCGGCGGTCAGCAGGGCCCGGTGACCGGGACCGATCCGACCGTGCTGGGCGCCGGCTTCGACAGCTATCTCGGCACGTCGCAACCGCCGCCGAGCCAGCCGCAGTACGGGCAGCAGAGTCAACCGCAATATCAGCAGAGCGCACCGCAGTATCCGCAACAGGCCCAGCCACAGGGTGGATATCCGCCGCCGCCGTACGGCAACGCGCCCTACGGGCAGCAGCAGTATCCGGGGCAGCCGTATCCGCCGAAGAAGGGCAGCGCGGCCCCGTGGATCATCGGCGGCGTCGTCGGGCTCGTGGTGATCATCGGCGCGGTGGTCGGCATCGTGGCGCTGGCCGGCCGGGACAGCGGCGGCGATGGCGGCAGCGTGGCCGGCACGGGCAGCAAGGTCGACGGCAACTATTCGATGGCCAACGTCACCGATGCCTGCGCGCTGGTCGACACCACCGTGCTGCGCAAGTGGGCGCCGACTCCCGACGGCACCCCCGAGCACACCGAACGCCAGCCCGCCAGCGCTCTCAGCGGCGGCTCGCTGGAGTGCCGCGCCTCCTACACCGGGGCCGGGAAGTACGGCGACGACGGCTCCGACCTGACCTTCGAGGTCGACTTCCAGTCCGAGTACAGCACCCCCGACTTCAACAGCTGGAAGGACTACGACACCCAGACCACCGGCAGCGGCCGCTCGTCCGGGATCATCACCGGCCTCGGCCAGGACGCCTACTACGCCATCTACGAGCAGAGCTATTCGAGTTTCGTCTCCCTCGACTACACCTGCGCGGTCCTGGACTCCAACCTCTCGGCCAAGGTGAAGTTCTCCATCGACACCCCCACCGCCACCAACAAGGACGACGTGGGAACGGCCTGCAAGGACCAACTCAAGAAGGCCCTCACGGCCCTGCACAAGTAGCCGCCGCAGGCGGCGATGGCCGGGGCGAGATCGACAGCGTGGATCTCGCCCCGCCCTTCGGGCGCGATCAGCCGAATCCACGGCTCACAAACAGTCGGCGCGGTCATGTGCCGTACCGGCCGTGTGTCAAGGGCATTGCCCTCCGGTCACCGGACAGCGATACGGATCGTAATCGGCAGTCAGCCGAGACTGAATGAAGGCACGAGCGCCGGTACGGTCCGGATCCAGCCAGCGACCCACGACCATGATGCTCACTGCGCTTGCCCCGGCTGTCCACAACGCCATAGCTGCAGACTGTGCACTAGCTCCGGATGTCCAGGTGTCGTCGAGGACGAGGACATGCCGTCCGCGGACGGCCTGCGGCGATCGAACGCGGAAACGCTCACCGTCTGGATGCCTGTCGTCCGCCCGCCTCACCGTAGAGAGCATTGGCGGGCCGGAGACGGCGTTGATCCGTCGTGCGATATCTGTGAACGGATGGACGCCGAGGCGTCCCTTCGACGAGGGCACGGTCACGCGAGAGGAAACCGGTTCGCCGACCACGACCTCGAGACATCGCTCATGCAGCGCGAGGCCCGCGTAGAGCACGCCCAGGACCGTGCGCGCATATCGTTCCCGCGCTCGGGCGTCCACGTTGTCCTTGTATTGGCGTAGCACGGCACCGGTCTGTCGTCCGGCGATCCCATAGATCAGGGGAGCGACCACAGTCGCGGCTCCCGGAAGGGCGGAGTGCCCGTGGCAGCGAAAGCACAGTTTGTAACCCTCGCTCGTCGGCCGGGCACATACCTGACAGGTAACAAATAGCTCTTTGACGGTATTGCGGAGGTACGCCCCGGCGGCTTGGACGAGCAGATCGATCGGATCGGCTGCGCTCAAACGCGACCCCGTGAATCCAGACGTGAAGGGAGCGTCGGCGCGGCGTCGTCAGTGGTGATCAGTCCTTCGACAAGCTCCATCATCTCGGAAATGCCCGATGCCACATGGACACCGGGGCGGCGAGCCAACTCGCGCCCCCAAGCGGTCGCATTCACCACCAGATCGGTCAGGATGACGGGGCGACCATGATTCAGGGACAGCCGAGCCTGGATCCGGGAGCCACTGTGCTCGCCGGCCTCGACGACTACGGATGCCACGCCGAGTCCCGACATCGTCGCGTTCCGCATCGGGAAGTTGTGTTTCTGTGGCGACGTCCCGGGGAGGAACTGCGAAACCAGGGCTCCAGCCTCGGCGACCCGAGCATGCAAGGCTCGGTTCGCCGCGGGATACACCTGATCGATGCCCGTACCGATGACACCGACCGGGCGTCCACCCGCCGCTATGGCTGCAGCGTGGGCCGCCGCGTCGATACCGGCCGCCAATCCGGACAGTATGGTGATTCCCCGCTCGGCCAAGCCGCTGGCCACAGCGTCGGCTATCGCAAGACCGCGATCGGTCGCGGCCCGCGAGCCGACCACGGACACCCCAACCTCCTCCGCGAGTAGCTTTCCGCGGACGAACAGGATCGGCGGTAACTGATGGATAGTCCGGAGGCCGACCGGATAATCGGGATCGAGTACTGTCAGGACGTCGAAATTCCCTGTGCGCCAGCCATCGAGCATCGCAGCGGCCTGATCGAGCGGACTCGGCTCGGCCCCGATACCATCCAGCTGCGGCGGATGAAGATCGTTCCAAATTTCGACCGCCGACCCCCGCACCACGATCTCCGATGCCAGTGCCGACCAACTCATCCCGCTCGGGCGCTCGGCCAGCAGAGCCAGCAGGGCGATCCGCTCGTCATCCCTGCCATCGGTCATGCCCGACAGCGTAGAGCCGGGCGGACGAACCTGCCCAGTCGCCAGCTTCTGCTCGAGATTCTCGGTGGTCACAGCCCCTCCGCACAGCATCCGAACTTGTGTTCGAGCCTACCTGAGTTGGCCTCGACGGCTATGAGCCCACGCCATCGACCCTGTCGACAGAATTCGAAACCCCGCCGCCCAGATTTTCTGAGTAGTCCGGGCGGCGGGGTCGTGGCGGAGGATGCGGGATTCGAACCCGCGAGGGCTGTTAACCCAACCCGCGTTCCAGGCGAGCGCCATAGGCCACTAGGCGAATCCTCCGCGGAGGAGCATACCGGCCACCGGCCGTCGAGAACAAAGCGGGCTCTGTCCCGGGTTCCGGCTAGGCGGGGTGACCGCGCTCCAGTGTGGGTCGCGGCCGGTGATGGCGACGATGCGGTCGATCATCGGGGCGTCGGCGGGGGTTTCGACGGCCGGGCTCCAGAGGGCGGGGATCTGGGCGGCGGGGACGAAGACGGTGACATGGTCGAGGCAGGACCGCAGGGTTTCGTCCGGCATCCAGAACGTGCGGCCGAGCGCGACCGCGAGGTCCCAGCCGTGTACGACCAGTTCGGTGAGGGCGATTCGGCCCCAGGTCTCGTTCGGCAGTCGCAGGTCGGCCGGGCCGCCGGCGCCCTCCCATGCCTCGGGATCCGCCCACGCCTCGCCCAGTTCCCACACCTGAGCGGCGACCTTGTGAATATCGGCCGTGCGCACGACGGGCTCATTCGACGGCTGCTTGCGGGCGATTCCGCTGAATCCGTGGGAGAACTCGGCACAGTGGTGGATGAGATCGGCGACGGAGTACTCGGCGCAGGGTGTCGGGTGCTCGACCTGCTCGCCGGAGACGCTCTCCAGCAGGTCGACCACGGTGTGGCAGGCCGGTTTCAGGTCGATCACGACGTTCCTCCAGAGCGGTTCGACCCAGGCGCGCGCGGCACGCCCTCGAGAGTGTGGACCCGCGAACCGACCGGAACTCATCGGTGCCGCAGCCCGACTGGAGTTGACATGGCCGCCGACGCGAAGAACCGAGGGAGCGGGCGCGCACCGGCCGTGCGACCCGCTGCGGTCCACCGCCTCGCCGCCTGGGTATGCGCATGGTCGTACCTCGTCCTACTCGGCGCCCGGTTTCACAGCGTCCAGCACCTCGGTGAGCGCGTTATCCAGTAGGTCGGCGTAGGTATCGATATCGGGGATCACCGCCGGGTCGGCGTGGACCGAGACGGTCACCGTGCCGCCCAGGCCGTGGACGCCGTGGGTCAGGTGCATGACGGCGCCGAGGGCCGGGAAGCCCGCTGTGCAGCGGACCCCGCCGCCGCCGAAGGTCAGATCGGCGGGACCGCGGTTCACGCTCGAGACCACGGTGTGGCCGCCGAGGGCGTCGGGGACCTGATCCATCGGATAGGTGGCGACGTCGCGGCGCAGCACCGGCGCCGGAAGGACGGCGGTGACGCGATCCTGCGCCCGGAGCAGCGGATGGCCCGCCCGGGCCCGGCGGAGTTCGAGGTCCGCGGCGATGCGCTGGGCGCGGCGACGCAGATCCCGTTCCGCGCCGTGCAACTCGATGCCGAGGTCTCGATAGTTGTTGCGCGGACGGCCGTTTCGCTCCGGAAGTGCCATCGAGACCTGGGCGGCCAGGTCGGCCGCGGGCTCGCCGCGCGCCGCGAGGTAGCGCGTCAGCGCCGAGGCGACGGCGGTCAGAACCACCACGGTGACGGTGGAGCCGGGGATCCGGAGGTCGTCACGAACCAGCAGGCGCACCGCGTGCGACTTCGGAGCGGGCGGGCGATTCAGCAGCGTAGGAGGGAAACTCGGCGCGGGCGGTGGTACCTCCCCGCGCTCGGTCCGCTCGGCAAGCTCCCGCCGTGCCCGCTCGGCCGCGAACCCGCGAATCACGGTCCGGCCCAGCCGGACCGGAAAAGTGAGCAGCGAAACCAACTCGGCCACAGGCGGCTGGGCCGTCAGGTGCCGTAGATTCCGGCCAAAAGCGCGCCGGAATGACTGGCGAGGGATCACACGCCGGAATGACCGGGGAGAAATGGTGCGTCGGAAGGACGGCGGGCGCGCTCGCGGTACCGCGGCCTCGGGGGCAATACGTGGTCGAGTCTTGTCATCCGTCCGTTGATCGCCCGTGCGGGGGCGCTCGGTGAACAGTGCGCGGGCTATGGCGGCCGCTCGCTGGCCGTCGGCGAGTGCGTGTGAGATCTGCAGTACGGTGAGCAGGGCGGGAGCGTCGCCGCCGGGGGCGCCACGTACACCGCGGAACACGTGGAGGCGCCACGCCTGCTGGTCTGCCCGAAGGCCGTGCGGTAGCAAGTCCCCCAGTGCGGCAACGACATTCGGCCAGGTGGGTTCGGTGAGGTCGTGCTCGATCACCTGGTCGTCGGTGAATCCGCGGGGCTCCCACACCGGGTAGGCGAAACGCCGTTCCCGCACCCGGACAGACAGATCCGCGATACCCGCACTCCGTTCCGCGACGGCCGCGCGGAGGTCCGCGGACGAGCCCCCGGCGTCGTCGAAGCAGTACAGCAGGAACAGGTCATTGCAGGTGCGACGCGACAGCCAGTACCGCGTGGCGTCCTGAGGCGTCAGCGTCTCCACACGTCGACGATAGGAGTCTCGGTCGGCCTGACCGGACACCGGTTCGCCCAAACCCCTCGATCACCCAGCCCGGAAGTGCTACCGTCTGTAGTAGAAGATCAACCGTTCCTCCCGGGTGGGGTGACTGCCATGGCAGTTCGAGAAGGCGCCGCCGGCCGCAGGCTTGCCGGGCAAGCCGATTCCGCCGATGAGCGATATCAAGCGGCCAAATTCGTCAAGCGGTCCATCAACAAGGTCTTCCCGACCCACTGGTCGTTCCTGCTCGGCGAGATCGCGCTGTACAGCTTCATCATCCTGCTGATATCGGGCATCTACCTGAGCCTGTTCTTCGACCCGTCGATGACCGAGGTCGTCTACGACGGCGAGTTCCAGCCGCTGCGCGGGGTGACTATGTCGCGCGCCTACGAGTCGGCGCTGCAGATCACCTTCGATGTGCGCGGCGGCCTGTTCGTGCGGCAGGTACACCATTGGGCCGCACTGCTTTTCGCCGCCTCCATGATCGTGCACATGTGCCGCACCTTCTTCACCGGCGCCTTCCGCCGCCCGCGCGAAGCGAACTGGGTGATCGGCTCGCTGCTGCTGATCCTGGCGATGTTCGAGGGCTTCTTCGGCTACTCGCTGCCCGACGACCTGCTCTCGGGCACCGGCCTGCGCGCCGCGTTCTCCGGTATCACCATGGGCATGCCGGTGATCGGCACCTGGCTGCACTGGCTGATGTTCGGCGGCGACTTCCCCGGCGACATCATCATTCCGCGCCTGTTCATCGCGCACGTCCTGCTGCTGCCCGGCATCATGCTGGCACTGATCGCTGCGCATATCGCGCTGGTCTGGTATCAGAAGCACACGCAGTACCCGGGCCCGGCGCGCACCGAGAAGAACGTGATCGGCGCGCGCATCGTGCCGGTGTTCTCCCTCGATCAGACGGCGTTCTTCATGTTCACCCTGGGCGTGCTGGCAATGATGGGCGGCGTCCTGCAGATCAATCCGATCTGGAATCTGGGCCCCTACAACCCTTCTCAGGTCTCCGCCGGTACCCAGCCCGACTTCTACATGATGTGGACCGACGGGTTCCTGCGCCTGTTCCCGGCGTGGGAGGGCTACATCTTCGGCCACACCATCCCCGGCTCGCTCTCGATCGCCCTGCTGATGCCGTTGATCTTCGGGCTCATGACGGCCTACCCGTGGATCGAGAAGCGCCTCACCAAGGACTACGCGCACCACAATCTGCTGCAGCGCCCGCGCGACGTGCCGGTGCGCACCGCGATCGGCGCCATGTCGCTGACGTTCTACGTGATCCTCACCCTGGCCTGCGTCAACGACATCATCGCGTTCCAGTTCGACATCTCGCTGAACGCCACGACCTGGTTCTTCCGCATCGCCCTGCTGTTCGGACCGCCGCTGGCCTATTTCCTGGCCTACCGGATGTGCATCGCCCTGCAGCGCAGCGACCGCGCGGTACTCGAGCACGGCATCGAGACCGGAATCGTGCGGCGCCTGCCGCACGGGGAGTACATCGAGATCCATCAGCCGCTGGGCCCGGTGGACGAGCACGGTCACCTGGTCCCGCTGCCGTACCAGGGCGCCCCGGTACCGAAGAAGTTGAACAAGCTCGGTCTGTCCGGCCGTCCCGGCAGCGGCAGCTTCCTGCGCCCGGACCCGGCGGGCCAGAGGGAACAGCTGCGCGTCACCGAGCGCGAGCAGGAGCACGAGCAGCTGAGGGTGCTGCGCCGATATCAGGAGAACGGGGACTGACCGGGCGCACCATCGCGAAGGCCCCGAGTCGCGTCGACCCGGGGCCCGATTCTGCCTGGTTCGGGGCGCCGATCAGGCACGCCCGAACTCCCCCGCGCTCACATCCGTGACAAAGGCGTCCCACTCGCCAGAGGTGAATGCCAACATCGGACCATGTCCACGGTCCTTGGTGTCGCGAACTGCGACATTGCCCTCGACTAGAAACGCAACCTCTACGCAGTTTCCGTCGGGGCCACTATGTGTGCTCTTACGCCACACGGCACCGGTCGAATCAACCTTCACGGCACTAGCTCCTTTGCTGCGTCGAGAACTGAAAAACCCTGGCATCGATTCTGCTTACAGCGGGAAACCGCTCTGTCCAGATCCCGCGATGCGCCTGGTGGTAGCGCGCAATTTTGCGTTGTGCAGGGCTCGCACTGCACATCCGCAGAGTGGATCTTGCGGGGGGCGACCCCGACGTGCACATTAGCAGGTTCCCGCAATGAAGCGGAGTTGTCTTTTCAATTTCAATCATGCGTTCAGGGTTCTACTTTGTACGAATTCTGGGTAGCGGAATAATTGCCACTCGGCGCCGAGTCCAGGTTTGGCAAACATACGAAACCGTCGAGATTTCCGCACGGTCGTACGACCATGCCCCACCGGATAATCCGCGGTCCCGCGCACCGTGGATCATGGAGTTGTGGTGGAACGCGATCGAGACGATGTCGGACGTGCCCGAAATGCCCGCCCCCGTGACCGATTCGGGCGCCCGCTGCCGCCCGGAAGCGTCGGTGTGGAGCGCATACCGGACGATCTCGACCTGCCGCCGGAGGAGACCCTCGCGTACGCGCAGCGCCTGCTCGACGACGGTCTGGCCTTCTACGCCCACGAAGTCCTCGAGGCGGCATGGAAGAACGGACCGTTCGCGGAGCGGATGCTGTGGCAGGGTCTGGCGCAGTACGCGGTCGGGCTCACCCACATCCAGCGCGGCAACAAGAAGGGTGCTCGGACGCTGCTGGAGCGCGCGGCGGGCCGGTTGACCACGGCCGGTCCGGCCCCGTACGGCATCGACGGCCCTGGTCTGGTGGCCCATGCCGAGAGCCTGCTGGCGGATCTGGACGCCGACCGTCCGATTCCGGAGACCCGACTGCGTCCCCGTCTACGGGGCTGAATAGGAATCATCCCTACGATGGGGCATCGTGCCCTCCGATGCGCAGGTCTGCGCCCCGTCGTCGACCAGCGGGTCCCGCGGAGCCGGGCGGTTCGCCCCCAGCCCCTCCGGGGATCTACACCTGGGCAACCTGCGGACCGCCGTTCTGGCCTGGGTGTTCGCCCGATGGACCGGCCGCGCCTTCTATCTCCGCGTCGAAGACCTCGATCGCGTCCGCCCCGGCGCCGAGGAACGGCAGTTGGCCGATCTGACGGCGCTGGGCCTGGAGTGGGACCCCCCGGTGATCCGGCAGTCGCAATGCCGGGATCGACACCTCGCCGCCATCGACACCCTCACCGCGGCCGGTTTGACCTACGAATGCTATTGCACGCGAAGGGAAATCCAGCAGGCGGCGGCCGCCCCGCACGGCCCGATGGGCGCCTACCCGGGAACATGTCGCGACCTCACAGCGGCCGAGCGCACCGCGCGGCGCGCCGAGGGCAGGCCCGCGGCGCTGCGATTGCTTTCACAGACAACGGAATTCGAGGTCGTGGACGAAATCCACGGCCGATTCCGGGGTGTGGTGGACGATCTGGTGCTGCGCCGCGGCGACGGGACGCCCGCCTACAACCTCGCCGTGGTGGTCGACGATGCCGCCCAGGGCATCGATCAGGTGGTGCGCGGCGACGACCTGCTCCCGTCGACCCCGCGGCAGGCGTATCTGGCCACGCTGCTCGGGCTCGCCATCCCGCGATACGCGCATGTTCCCCTGGTGCTCAACAGCGAAGGCAAACGACTGGCCAAACGCGACGGCGCGGTCACCCTGGCCGATCGCAGGGCGCTCGGCGAGACACCGCGGCAGGTAATCGCCCTGCTGATGGACTCCCTCGGCTACTCCGCGGCGGACCCCCGCGCTCTGCTCGATTTGTTCGATCCCGGCACGTTGCCGCGCGAGCCGTGGACACTCGATCCCGACAACGTGGTGAAATTCAGTGGGAATCCGTAACGTACGCAGCAGTCCCAAGCCACAACCATTAACGAGGACGATAGATGACTAGCGGTGGGTACGACCCCAACCAGTTTCCGCAAGGCGGACAGCCGTATCCCCAGGGCGGCGGCCAGCCTTATCCGCAGGGCGGTAGCCAGCAGTTTCCACAGGGCGGGCAGCAGTATCCCCAGGGCGGCCAGCCGCAGCCGGGCCCGTACGGCCAGCCGCAGTACGGGCAGCAGTACCCGCAGGGCGGACAGCCTCAGGGTGGTCAGCCGCCCTACGGGCAGCAGGAGCCGTACCCCCAGCAGCCCTACGGCCAGCAGCCGTACGGTCAGCAGCCGTACGGTCAGCAGCCGTACGGCCAGCCCTACGGCGGGCCGCCGCAGTTCGGGACTCCCGCGAACGTTCCGCCCGGGGCAGTCCCCGGTGATCTGGGTATCCGGTTCGGCGCGCGCCTGATCGACGGCCTGATCATCGGCATTCCGCTCGCGGTCATCATGGCCGTCCTCGGCAACAGCCTGTGGGTGCAGCTCCTCGGCGGCATCGTCGGCGCTCTCATCTACGTCGGCTACTACGTGGCGATGGAGACCTCGCAGGGCGCGACGCTCGGCAAGAAGGTGCTCGGGCTGCGCGTGCTGGCGCCGGGCGGCGGACAGCTGGACGCGGGCACCTCGTTCAAGCGCAACGCCTGGTACCTCGCGGGCATCATCCCCTGCCTGGGCTTCCTGATCGAGCTGGGTCTGGTGATCTACATCGCGGTGACGATCTCCCAGGACCAGAACAAGCAGGGCTGGCACGACAAGTTCGCCGGCGGTACCCAGGTCATCAAGGGCTGATCCGGCCCGCCGCGGGCAATAGCCACGGCAAAAGGCAAGGGGCGCACCCGATTACGGGTGCGCCCCTTGTTGGTCTCGTAGGTGTCAGCTGGAGATCGCGATATTGACCACGACCCAGATGATCTGCAGCACGATGGCCGCGGCGCCGACCCAGATACCGGCCTGCGCCAGTCCGCGCCCCTCGCCGCCGCGCTCCTTGATCTGGTTCAGCGCGATGATGCCGAGCACGATCCCGACGATCGCGCCGATGCAGGTGCACAGGCCCAGGATGGAGGCGATCAGTGAACCGATCGCCAGGCCGTTGGTGCCCTGCGCCTGCTGCTGGGGATAGCCGTAGGGCTGGTAGGCACCGCCGGGCGGATAAGCGGGCTGACCATAGGGGTTCGGCTGGCCGTACTGGCCGGGCTGGCCGTACGGCTGTTGCTGGCCGTAGGGCTGCTGGCCGTACTGCTGTTGCGGTTGCTGCGGATAGCTCGGATACGACTGCTGCGCCTGCCCGCCCTGCGGGTACTGCTGCTGAGGCGGCGGCGTCCCCGGCGGTTGCTGCTGCGGACCCGAGGGCGGCCCCGAAGGCGGCACCTGCGCGTGTCCACCGGACTCGGAAGAGACGCCCTCACCGCCGTACTGCTTCCACCATTCGTCGGAATCGCCGGGATTCGTCATTGACACAGCCTATTCCACCGGGGCCGCGGCCCGGTATCGTCGTCACCTCGTGAGTACTACAACGCATTCCGGGGAGATAGACGAGTCTGGGCGCCCCGCGGCCGAACACGCAGCGTTCGCGCAGGCCGCGGGGGGTCCGTTCACGCTGATCGTGACGCTGTTCACGGCTACCCTGATGATTTCCAACATCTGCGCCACCAAGGGTGTGCAGTTCTTCGCCGACCAGCACCTGTCGCTGGGACCGATCGAGATCCTGCCGATCACCCTCGACGGCGCCTTCTTCCTGTTCCCGCTCGCCTACGTCATCGGCGATGTGCTGAGCGAGGTCTACGGTTTTCGCGCCGCGCGGCGCGCCATCTACTACGGCTTCGGCATGCTGCTGCTGATGGTGGGTTGCTTCTGGATCGCCATCGGACTGCCCGCGGCGGGTTTCTACGAACACCAGGACGCGTTCCGCACCGTGGTCGGCACGACCTGGCAGCTGGTCGCCGCAGGGCTCGCCGGATACGTCGTCGGCCAGTTCCTGAACTCGACGACGTTGATGCTGATCAAGGAGCGCACCAAGGAAAAGCACCTGTGGGCGCGGCTGCTGGGTTCCACCGTCGCGGGCGAATTCGGCGACACCCTGGTGTTCTGCTCGATCGCCGCGACCGCTATCGGCATCTCCACGTGGGGTGCGTTCTTCAACTACGTGATCGTCGGCTTCGTCTGGAAGACGCTGGTGGAGGTCCTGATTCTCCCGGTCAGCTACCGGGTGATCGCACTGCTGAAGAAGCATGAGCCGACGTACCAACCCTTGGATCGCCCGGCGCTCCGCAGCTGATTCCGGCCAAAAGCATGCCGGAATGACGAGGCGGCACGGGGCGTGGCGGAATGACGAGGTGGCACAGGGCGTGGCGGAATGACGAGGTGGCACAGGGCGTGGCGGGATGACGAGGTCACGCCGGGACGAAGTCGCGCTGGGGGAACGACTGCCTAATTATGGGGTTTGATGCGGCCCTGCCAGCGGGCTAGCGTCTCCGTTTTGAATTCGTCGAAATAGCCGCCGTCGATGCTGGCGCGGATGCGGTCCACGAGGCGAACGGTGAAGTGTTCGTTGTGGATCGTGCACAGCGTGGCCGCCAGCATCTCCTTGGCCTTGAACAGGTGGTGGAGGTAGGCGCGGGTGTAGTGCGCGCAGGTGTAGCAGTCGCAGGTCTCGTCGATCGGGGTGAAGTCGCGGCGGAACCGGCTGGTGTTGATATTGAACCGGCCCGCGTCGACGTAGATAGCCGCATTGCGCGCGACCCGGGACGGGTTGACGCAGTCGAAGGTGTCCGCGCCGTTCTCCACCGCGACGAACAGGTCCTCGGGCTCGCTGATCCCCAGCAGGTGACGCGGCTTGTCCTCGGGCAGTTCGTCGCTGCACCAGCCGACGATGGTGCCCAGGTTCTGCTTCTCGAGCGCGCCGCCGATCCCGTACCCGTCGAATTCGGTTCCCGCGCCGCCGCGCATCGCCCGCAGTCCGCTGCAGGCCTTGCGGCGCAGATCCTCGTACTGCGCGCCCTGGATCACCGCGAACAGCGCCTGATACGGCCGGTGGGCGCGCTCGGCGGTCAGCCGCTCGTGCTCATTGATGCAGCGCTGTGCCCACTCGTGGGTGCGCTGCAGCGACTTCTCTTGATAGCCACGGGTATTCAGCAGCGTGGTCAGCTCGTCGAAGGCGAACATGATGTCGGCGCCGAGCCGGTGCTGGATGCCCATGGAGATCTCCGGGGTGAACCGGTGTTTGGATCCGTCCAGATGTGAGCGGAAGGTGACGCCGTCGTCGTCGACGACCGCCAGCCGCTCCTTGCCCTCGGCGATCACGTCGTCGTTCTGCACGCCGACGGCCTCCATCGCCAGCACCTTCTTGAAGCCGACGCCCAGCGACATCACCTGGAAGCCGCCGGAGTCGGTGAAGGTCGGCCCCGGCCAGTTCATGAACTTGCTCAGCCCACCGGCCTCGTCCACGATGTCGGAGCCCGGCTGCAGGTAGAGGTGGTAGGCGTTGGCCAGCAGCGCCTGCGCGCCGAGTTCCTTCATCGTCTCGGGCAGCACCGCCTTCACCGTCGCCTTGGTCCCGACGGGAATGAACGCGGGGGTCGCGATGGCGCCGTGCGGAGTGCTGATCACGCCGGACCTGCCGTGCCGCCCCTCCAGACGGTTACCGACGGCGAACGAGAAGGAGGAAGGATCAGACACCCAGCCATATTGCCAGCACCCGCGAGACATCCAGCGCCCACCTGCCGACACGGCCCACCAGCACCCTCTTTATCCCGGCATGCTTTTGCGGCCGGGATGCGCACCTACACGGCGTCGACCGCTTCCTCGTCGACCGCATCCTGATCTACCGCGGCCCCCGCGAACTGGGCGTTGTAGAGCTTGCGATACGCGCCGCGGCGGGCGAGCAGCTCGTCGTGGGTGCCGTGCTCGACGATGTGGCCCCGCTCCATGACCACGATGGTGTCGGCGTCGCGGATGGTCGAGAGCCGGTGTGCGATGACGAAGCTGGTGCGGTCGCGGCGCAGGGCCGCCATGGCCTGCTGGACCAGCAGTTCGGTGCGAGTGTCGACCGAGCTGGTCGCCTCGTCGAGGATCAGGATCGACGGCTTGGCCAGGAAGGCGCGGGCGATCGTGATGAGCTGCTTCTCCCCGGCGCTCACCCCCGAGCCCTCTTCGTCGATCACCGTGTCGTATCCGTCGGGCAGCGAGTGCACGAAGCGGTCGACGTAGGCGTCGCGCGCGGCGGCGACGATGTCCTCCTCGCTCGCCGTGGTGTTGCCGTAGGCGATGTTCTCGCGGATGGTGCCGCCGAACAGCCAGGTGTCCTGCAGCACCATGCCGATGCGCGAGCGCAGGTGGTCGCGGGTGATGCGGGTGATGTCGACGCCGTCGATGCTGATCACGCCGGAGTCCAGCTCGTAGAAACGCTCCAGCAGATTCACCAGGGTGGTCTTGCCCGCGCCGGTCGGGCCGACGATGGCCACCACGTGGCCGGGCTCGGCGACCAGCGACAGGTCCTCGATCACCGGCTTGTCCGGCTCGTACCGGAACGACACCGACTCGAACTCCACCCGGCCGCGGTCCACCGGCCGCGAATCCTCGACCGCGGGATCCGGGACCTGCTCCTCGGCGTCGAGGATCTCGAAGACGCGCTCGGCGGAGGCGACCCCGGACTGCAGCAGGTTGATCATCGAGCCGATCTGCGTCAGCGGCTGGCTGAACTGACGCGAGTACTGGATGAACGCCTGCACCTCGCCCAGCGACAGGCTGCCCGAGGCCACCTGCAGCCCGCCGACCACCGCGATCAGCACGTAGTTCAGGTTTCCGATGAACATCATCACCGGCATGATCAGGCCGGAGATGAACTGCGCGCGGAAGCTGGCCTCGTAGAGCTTGTCGTTGCGCTTGTCGAATTCCTCGCCGACCTCGCGAACGCGGCCGAAGGCGGTGACGATCTCGTGGCCGGTGTAGGCCTCCTCGACCTGCGCGTTCACCAGGCCGGTGTATTTCCACTGGTTGGCGAAGTGCGGCTTGGAGCGCTTGGCGATCTGCGCGGTGACGACTATCGCCGCCGGGACCGTGAGCAGCGCGATCAGCGCCAGCAGCGGCGAGATCCAGAACATCATGCCCAGGATGCCGAGCACCGACAGCACCGAGATGAGCAGCTGGCTCATGGTCTGGTTCAGGCTCTGCGCGATGTTGTCGACGTCGTTGGTGACCCGGGAGAGCAGGTCGCCGCGCGGGGTGGAGTCGAAGTAGCTCAGCGGCAGGCGGTGGATCTTGTCCTCGATATCGCTGCGCAGCCGCTTCACCGTGCGGTTGATCACGAGGTTCAGCAGGAACGCCTGCAACCAGGTGAAGACCGCCGCCGCCACATACAGCCCGAGCACCAGCAGCAGCACGCGGCCCACCGCGTCGAAATCGACTCCCGCTCCGGGGATTACGTTCATGCCGCCGAGCATGTCGGCGAGCTTGTCCTGGCCCTGCCCGCGCAGCGCCTCGACCGCCTGGTCCTTGGTCAGGCCCGAGGGCAGCTGCTGGCCGATCACGCCGTCGAAAATCAGGTTGGTGGCCTTGCCCAGCAGCTGCGGGCCGAGCGTATTCAGCACGACCGCGGTCACCGCCAGCACGAGAATCGCGAGGAGATACACCCGTTCGGGCGCCAAGCGGCGCAGCAGGCGCTGCAACGAGGGACCGAACGACTTGGCCTTGGTATCCGGCGCACCGGGATTGGGCATCCCGGGCCTCATCGGACATCCTCCACACTGAGCTGGGATTGCACGATCTCCCGATACTCCTCGCAGTCGCGGAGCAACTGGTCGTGCGTGCCGACCCCGACCATCGCGCCGTCCTCCAGTACCACGATCTGGTCGGCGTCGCGGACCGTCGAAATCCGTTGTGCCACAGTAATGACCGCAGCCTCGGCGGTTACCGGCCGCAGGGCGTCGCGGACCCGGCCGTCGGTGGCGACGTCGAGGGCGGAGAAGCAGTCGTCGAACAGGTAGATCTTGGGGCGCTTCACCACCGCGCGCGCGATCGCGAGCCGCTGACGCTGACCGCCGGACACGGTCGTACCGCCCTGTGCGACAGGCGTTTCCAGGCCCTGCGGCATCTCCCGCACGAAGTCGGCGGCCTGCGCGATCTCCAAGGCCCGCCACAGCTGCGCGTTGGTGGCGTCCGGATTGCCGTAGCGCAGATTGGAGGCGACGGTGCCGGAGAACAGGTATGCCCGCTGCGGCACCAGGCCGATCTGGGAGCGCAGCAGATCGAGATCGATGTGGCGCACGTCGGTGCCGCCGACGTAGACCGCGCCGTCGGTAACGTCGATCAGCCGCGGTATCAGGTTGATCAGCGTGGTCTTGCCGGAGCCGGTGGAACCCACGATCGCGGTGGTCTGCCCCGGATCCACCCGGAACCGGATCGCCCGCAGCACGGGCTCGTCCGCGCCCGGGAACTTGAACTCGGCGAACTGCAGGTCCACCGAGCCCGGATCGGATTTGAACGGCTGCGGCAGCGGCGGCGGGGTCACCGACGATTCGGTGTCGAGCACCTCGCCGATGCGCTCGGCCGACACCGCCGCGCGCGGGGCCATCATGGCCAGGAACGAGGCCATCATGACCGCCATCAGGATCTGCATGATGTAGGCCAGCATCGCCGTCAGCGATCCGATCTGCATCTCCCCCGAGTTGATGGCGTGGCCGCCGAACCAGATCACCGCCACGGTGGTGAGATTGCTGATCAGCATCACGGCCGGGAACATCAGCGCCATCAGCCGCCCGACGTACAGCGAGGCCTCGGTCAGCTCGGAATTCGCGACGCCGAAGCGCCAGGTCTCCTGCCGCTCCCGCACGAACGCCCGCACCACGCGGATGCCGGTGATCTGTTCGCGCAGAACGCGATTGACCGCATCGATGCGCTCCTGCATGCGCCGGAAGCCCGGCACCATGCGGGAGATGATGGCCGCCATGGTCAGCGCCAGCGCCGGTACCGCGATCAGCAGCAGCCAGGACAGGCCCAGGTCCTGCCGCACCGCCATGACGATGCCGCCGACGCACATGATCGGCGCCATCACCAGGATGGTCGCGCTCATCACGATCAGCAGCTGTACCTGCTGCACGTCGTTGGTGTTGCGGGTGATCAGCGACGGAGCGCCGAACAGGCCCACCTCGCGCGCGGAGAAGGTACCGACCCGGTGCAGCAGCGCCGCGCGCATATCGCGGCCCGCGCCCATCGCCGCCTGCGCGCCGAGGTAGACCGAGAAGGCCGAGGCGAGGATCTGCACGCCGGTGACCAGCAGCATCCACAGGCCGGTGGTCCAGATGTAGCCGATATCGCCCTTGGTGACGCCGTTGTCGATGATGTCGGCATTCAGGCTGGGTAGATACAGCATCGCGATCACCGAGATCAGCTGCAGCACGACCACCCCGGCCAGTTGGGAGCGGTAGGGGCTCATGAAGCTGCGCAGCAGTCCGATCAACATGATGCGTGCAGGCTACCGCCTCCCGCCGACGCGTGCCGCCATGGTTTCGCTGGACACGACGGGCATCAGGTCAGGTTATCGGGGTGGGGTGGGCCGCCGCGCCCAGGCGCCGGGATCGGCGGTCAATTCGTCGATGAACGTCGGGAGTTCGTCCGTCGCGATCTCGGCGATCGAGACCTGCTCGAGCACCGCGCGGATGTTGACGCGCAGCGCGATCCAGACGCGTTGCAAGGGTTCGGCCGCGCCCGGATAGCTCACGTCCTCCGGGCGCTGCCCACGCACCGAGGCCAGCGGCCCCTCCACCGCACGGATCACGTCGGCGACGCTGATCTCGGCGGCCGGGCGGGCCAGTCGATAGCCGCCCTCGGGACCGCGGCGGCTGGTCACCAGGTCCGCGCGACGCAGCTCGGCCACCGTCGATTCCAGAATCTTCGGCGGGATGGCCTGGGCGGAGGAGATGACGTCGGCCTTGACCGAACCCGCTTGCGCGCGGGCTATTTCCAGCAGAATCCGGACCGCGTAGTCGACCTTAGCGCTGATGTGCACGGCGTCTCCCCGCATCCGCGGCGACCGATTCCCCACCGGCGCCCAGCACACCGAGCGCGGAGTCCAGCAGGACCCGCTCGATGAGCTCGTCGCCGGTGTCGGGGTTCAGCTCCTTCGACCACAGCGCCGTCCCGAGCACCTCGAGCGCGGCGCTCGCCCGCAGCGCCCGTTCCTGGGTGGGATCGGGCCCGGCCAGCCAGGAACTCAGGCTGCGGTGCATTTCGAGCATGTCCGGCTGCCGGTCACCGATCGCGTTGATGATGGCCGCGGCGTCCCGCACACACATCGCGCCCGCGGTGCGATGCCGCAGCAGCGCATGCAACTGCCTGGTCAACACCTCTCGCACGCCCTCGGGGCCATAAGCCACCCCGTCCAATCCCGTCACGACGGCGTTCAGGTCGTCGACGATCGGCTCCAGAATCGCGAGCAGCAGATCTTTTTTCGAGGCGTAGTGATAGTAAAGGGAGGCTTTTGTGATTCCTACCGCATCCGCGACCTCGCGCAGGCTTGTCTGATCGAATCCCTTGCTGGAGAAAAGCCGGATCGCGGCCTCCCGAATCGCCTCTTTAGTCCCGCCACCTGCGACAACGTGTCCGGCAGTACTACGTGCGCTCATGGGATGATCCTCTCATCGCGGTCCGTCCGGGCGGATCAGGCCCCGAATATTGAGGTTGTTCCTCCGCTTACCGCTCGGTAGTCTACCTACCGCACGGTAGGCAGAAGGCGTCAGGTGGAGGCGGTCGCGGGCAGGGCGGCCCGCGAGAGTGCTGTCTACGGAGCCTGAACTCGGCACAAACCGGCAATCGCTAGGAGACCCACTCGTGTCCGTATACCTCTATCGGTGGGGCAAATTCGCCTTCCGCCGGAAATGGATCGTATTACCGGTCTGGCTACTGGCATTCCTGGTCCTCGGGGGACTCGGAACCAGCCTGCAGAAGCAGAGCCAAGACGATTTCAACATGCCCAACCTGCCGTCGCAGCGGGCCACCGACATTCTCGACGAGCAGTTCCCCGGCGCCTCGGCGGAATTCAAGTTCGACGCCGTCACCGGCACCTACGTCATCGCCGCGCCCGCGGGACAGAAACTCACCGATCCCGCCAACCACGCGGCCGTCACGGGGCTGATCCAGCAACTCGGCAGGCTCGACATCGTCGACCACGAGAAGCCGCTGACCGACCCCATCGCCGCCACCACCCAGATGGGCTGTCTCGACGGCGACCGCAACGATCCGGACTTCGTGTCCAAATGCGGCCTCGCACCGCTGAATGTGCTCGGCAAGGGCAATGCGGATTCCGTTGCCTACGTTCAGGTTCCGTTCAAGATCAAATCCTTCTCGGACGTCACAGCCACCGACCGCAGCGCGGCCTACGACGTGGCGAACGCGGCGCGCGACGCCGGGCTCAACGTCGAGCTGAGCGGCACCATCGCCACCGAGCAGGCGCCCCCGGGCGGCCAGGCCGAGATGATCGGCTTCGCCGTCGCGTTCATCGTGATGATCGTGGCCTTCGGCGCGCTCATCGCGGCCTTCGTGCCGATCGTGACCGCCCTGGTCGGCGTCGGGACGGCGTCGGCGCTGGTCATGCTGGGCACCTCGGTGATCGAGATCCCGAGCTTCACGATGGTACTGGCCTCCATGATCGGCATCGCACTGTCGATCGACTACGCGCTGTTCATCGTCTCGCGCTACAAGAGCGAACTGGCCGTACAGGATTCGCCCGAGGAGGCGGCCGGGACCGCGATCGGCACGGCGGGTTCGGCGGTGGTGTTCGCCGGACTCACCGTGATCATCGCCCTGGTCGGACTGAGCATCGTCGGCGTCAGCTTCCTCACCTGGATGGGCCTGGGCGGAGCCATTGCCGCGGCCTTCGCGATCCTCGTCGCGCTGACCCTGCTTCCGGCGCTGCTGGGCGCGTTCGGGCGATTCCTGTTCAAGCCGAAGTTGCCGCTGGTCGCCAAGCACGATCCCGAGGACGACAACTCCGTCACCAACGGCATGCGGGTGGCCCGGCTGATCGGCAAGGCCCCGGCGGTCGCGCTGCTGCTCAGCGTCGTGGTGCTCGGAGCGCTGGCCGCCCCGGCGGTGAATCTCACCCTCGGCCTGCCGGGCGAGGACAGCCAGCCGAAGACCTCCACCGTGCGCAAGGCATACGACCTGCGCACCGAGGGCTTCGGCGAGGGCAGCAACGGCATTCTGACCGTGGTCGCCGACCTCACCGACGTCGCACCCGCCCAGCGCGAGGCGGCGGTGACCGGACTGCGCGACAGGCTGGCCTCCTACGAGGGCATGGACTTCGTCACCCCGGCGATGACCAACGTGTCCGACCCGCAGACGAAGGCCCCCGACTTCGCGCAGAGCACCGGCGCCCGGCTGCTGGCCGTGCCCGATACGGGCCCCAACAACGAGGCCACGCAGGACCTGGTCGAGCACGCCCGCGACGCCGAGGCGGAGTTCAAGTCGCAGTACGGCATGGAGTACGGCATCACCGGCACCACGGCCATCTACGCCGACGTGTCGAACTCCCTCCTCGGCAAGATCGTGCCGTATATGGCGATCGTGGTCGGCGCGGCGTTCATCCTGCTGGTGCTGGTGTTCCGGTCGATCCTGGTGCCGCTCACGGCGGCCCTCGGCTTCGTGCTGTCGATGGCCGCGACGTTCGGCGCCACCGTGCTGATCTTCCAGCAGGACAAGCTGGGGCTGATCGGTGAGACGCAACCGATCGTGAGCTTCCTGCCGATCGTGCTGATCGGGTTGGTATTCGGCCTGGCGATGGACTACCAGGTGTTCCTGGTGACCCGCATGCGCGAGGAATTCGTGCACGGCAAATCGCCGAAGGAGGCCATGATCTCCGGATACCACCACGGCGCCCGGGTGGTGGCCTCGGCCGCGATCATCATGATCTCCGTGTTCGGCGGGTTCATCCTGGAGACCGACGTCACCGCAAAGTCGATGGGCTTCGCACTGGCCGCGGGCGTGCTGTTCGACGCCTTCATCGTCCGGATGGTGCTGATCCCGTCGCTGCTGGTGCTCATGGGCAAGTGGGCCTGGTGGATTCCGGCGTGGCTGGATCGCCTCCTGCCGAATATCGACGTCGAGGGCAGCAAGCTGCGCGAACTGCAGCAGCGTGACCGCGACGCCGCGACCGAGCGGGAACCGATCCCGGTCGGCTGACCCGCAGGTTAGTTGTCAATCCCCAACCGTTCCCCATCGTCAGCCCCCAACCGATCCCTATCGTCAGCCCCCAACCCGCCCGCGGGTTGGGGGCCGACACCTTTTCGGAAGCCCTTGATCTTGTAGCAACAACGCAGCAGACTCGAACCAGTTGTTCTCCAGCTCGTGAATTACCCCGGTCATGCCGGTGGCTGGTGTCTTTCGTGCAGCACGGCCCACAGACGCAAGGAGACGCTCGTGTCCGTATATCTGTACCGCTGGGGCAGGTTCGCATTCCGCCGGAAATGGATCGTGCTCCCCGTATGGATCGTGCTGTTCCTTATCGTCGGCGGTCTCGGCAGCAAGCTCAGCGAGCCGATGAGCAACGACTTCAATATTCCGAATCTGCCGTCGGAGCGCGCCACCGACATTCTGGACGAACACTTCCCGGGCATGTCGCAGGCATTCCAGTTCGACGCCGTCACCGGTACCTACGTCATCGCGGCGCCCGCGGGCCAGAAGCTCACCGACCCGGCGAATCACGCGGCGGTCCAGGGCTTGGTCGCCAAGATCGGCAGCCTCGACATCGTCGACCACAGCAAGCCGCTGGAGGACCCGATCGCGGCCGCCGAGCAGATGGGCTGCCTGGCGCCCGATCGCGATTCCGACGCGTTCTCCTCCACATGCAGCAATGCGCCGCTGAACGTCCTGAACAAGACCAACCCGGATGCCGTCGCGGTGCTGACCGTCCCGTTCACCATCAAGCAGTTCACCGACGTCACGGCCGACAATCGCAAGGCCGCCTACGACATCGCCGACGACGCCCGCGCGGCCGGGCTCACCGTCGAGATGGACGGCACCATCGCGATGGAGAACCAGCAGCCCAGCGGCAAGGCCGAGATGATCGGCATGGGCTTCGCGCTGATCGTCATGATCGTGGCGTTCGGCGCGATCGTCGCCGCCTTCGTCCCGATCATCACCGCGATCGTCGGACTGGGCGTGACCATGTCGGTGATCATGCTGGGCACGTCGTTCGTGGACGTGCCGAGCTTCACCACCTTCCTGGCCTCGATGATCGGCATCGCGCTGTCGATCGACTACGCGCTGTTCATCGTCTCCCGCTACAAACACGAACTGGCCGTGCAGAATTCGGCCGAATCGGCGGCGGGTACGGCACTGGGCACGGCGGGGGCGGCGGTGGTGTTCGCCGGTGGCACCGTGATCATCGCGCTGGTCGGGCTCAGCATCGTCGGCATCCGCTTCCTGACGTTCATGGGCCTGGGCGGCGCGCTGGCGGCCGCGTTCGCCGTACTCACCGCCATCACGCTGATGCCCGCGCTGCTCGGGGCGTTCGGGCGGTTCCTGTTCAAGCCGAAGCTGCCGGTGATCGCCCAGCACGATCCGGAGGACGACAGCTCGGTCACCAACGGCATGCGGGTGGCGCAGCTCATCGGCAAGGCCCCGGCCGTCGCCCTGGTGCTGAGCATCGTCGTGCTCGCGCTGGCCGCCGGCCCCGCCACGCACCTGCAGCTCGGGCTGCCCGGCGAGGACAGCATGCCCGCCGACACCACCGTCCGGAAGGCCTACGACCTGCGCACCGAGGGATTCGGCGAGGGCAGCAACGGCAAACTGATGGTGGTCGCCGAGCTGAGCGGCGTTCCGCAGGAGCAGCGCCAGGCGGCGGTGCGGGCCCTGCACGACGAACTGGCCGCCTATCCCGGCATGGACTACGTGACCGAACCGCAGTTCAGCCAGGACGGCGCGGGTGCGCTACTCAACGCGGTGCCGAAGACCGGGCCGAACAACCAGGACACCAAGGACCTCGTCCGCGACGCGCGCGATGCCGAGAGTTCCCTGCGTTCGCAGTACGGCATCGAATACGGCATCACGGGAACCACGGCCATCTACGCCGACGTCGACCATGCCCTGCTCAGCAAGATCGTGCCGTATCTGGCGATCGTCGCCGGGGCCGCGTTCCTGTTGCTGATCGCGGTGTTCCGGTCGGTGCTGGTGCCGCTGACCGCCGCACTCGGGTTCCTGCTGTCGATGGCCGCGACCTTCGGCGCCACCGTGCTGATCTTCCAGGACGGCAAGCTGGGGCTGGTCGACGAGCCGCGGCCGATCGTGAGCTTCCTGCCGATCATGTTGATCGGCTTGGTATTCGGGCTCGCCATGGACTACCAGGTGTTCCTGGTAACCCGCATGCGCGAGGAATTCGTGCACGGCGCGACGCCGAAGGACGCGGTGATCAAGGGCTATCACCACGGCGCCCGGGTGGTCACCTCCGCCGCGATCATCATGATCTTCGTGTTCGGCTCCTTCATCCTGGAGGCCGATACCACCGCGAAGTCGATGGGCTTCGCGCTGGCCGCGGGCGTGCTGTTCGACGCCTTCCTGGTCCGGATGGTGCTGATCCCCTCACTGCTGATCCTGATGGGCAAGTGGGCCTGGTGGCTCCCCAACTGGCTCAGCAAGATCGTCCCGGACATCGACGTGGAGGGCGCACGCCTCAAGGACCTGAACCTGGCCGACGAGCCGAACCCAACCGTGCCCGTGGGGCCGTAGGCCCAACCGTCATCCCGGCGCCCACAGCACAACCGTCATCCCGGCGTGCTTTTGGCCGGGATCTCACGGTGGATTCCGGCCAAGAGCGCGCCGGAATGACGATTGTCGCTACGCCTCGACTCAGCCGAGCTGCGGGACGACCTCGGAAGCAACCAGCTCCAAGTGGTCGAGGTCGGACAGGTCCAGTGTTTGCAGGTAGAGGCGGGTGATGCCGGTTTCCTCGCGGTAGCAGCCGATCTTGTCGACCAGTTCGGCGGGCGTCCCGGCGAGGCCGTTGCGCTTCAGCTCGTCCACCTTGCGACCGATGGCGGCGGCGCGACGGGCGATCTCGGCGTCGTCGCGCCCCGCGCACAGCACCTGCGCCGCCGACCAGGTGATCTCGCCCGGATCGCGGCCGATTTCCCGCGCGGCCGCGGCCACCCGCTCGAATTGCGCCGCGGCCGTGGCGGAATCGACGAAGGGCAGGTTGAACTCCTGGGCGAAGCGGGCGGCCAGCTCCGGCGTCCGCTTCTTGCCCATGCCGCCGATGATCACCGGTGGGAGCGGGCGCTGCGCCGGTTTCGGCAGCGCGGGTGAATTCTCCAGCTCGTAGTACTTGCCCAGGTAGCTGAAGGTCTCGCCCTCGACGGTCTCCCACAGCCCGGTGACGATCTCGAGTTGCTCGGAGTACCGGTCGAACCGCTCGCCCAGATCCGGCAGCGGGATGCCGTAGGCGCGATGCTCATCCTCGAACCAGCCCGCCCCGAGCCCCAATTCGACTCGGCCGCCGGACATCTGGTCCACCTGCGCCACCGAGATCGCCAGCGCCGACGGGTGCCGGAAGGTGGCGGCGGTGACCAGCGTGCCGAGCCGGATCCGCGAGGTCTCCCGCGCGAGCCCGGCGAGGGTGATCCAGGCGTCGGTGGGGCCCGGCAGCCCGGACACCCCGCCCATCTTCAGATAGTGGTCGGACCGGAAGAACGCGTCGAAGCCCGCGTCCTCGGTCGCCTTCGCGACGCGCAGGAGGTCGTCATAGGTCGCGCCCTGCTGGGGTTCGGTGAAGATCCGTAGGTCCACGGGTCCCAACGTACCGATGATCTTGTCCACCGTCCCGCACGCCCCGCTTCGCAGTGCTCGGAATGCAACATTCCAACCAAGCCGGGCGCGCGGCTCATTGACTCCGGCACGCTTTGACCGGAATCTTGCGAGGTCCCGTCCGAAAGTATGCCCGGACAATGGTGGGGAGGCAGGCTAGCCGAGGTCGAAGAGGTTGGGCTGACCTGCTCGGTAGCGGGCGGCGTCGGCCTGGCGGAACGGTTCCAGCGCCGGGATGGACTCGCGGGTGAAGAGCTGGGGGCGGGCGGCGGGCGAGCCGGACGCGTCCAGGATGGCGTGCACCGCGCGGCGGCCCGCCTCATTGGCGCCCTCCATGGTGGCCAGGTCGAAATCGGTCTGCACGTAGTCGGCGGCCAGGAAGAAGTTCGGGATCGCGGTATCGGCCGTGGGGCGGCGGTCCCAGGAGCCGATCGTATTGACCAGCAGCGGCTCGTCGTTGTGGTTCTGCCCACCCGACCAGGTGATGCCGGGATCGAGCATCCACTCGCGCACGATGCCCTCGGGCAGTCGCACGCCGCCGTCGTCGTTGAGCGCGGCGGTCATCTGCGCCCAGGTCTCCTGGTAGATCTCCTCGTGCGTGCAGTATTTGGCGGCCTTGCCGAACAGAATGCCGGGGGTGTCCCAATCGGCGATATCGATCGTCAGCCCGTCCACGATCGTGCCGTCGCCATAGCTGGACGCGTAATCGACCGGCCAGAAAGCCTTTTGGGTATAGGAGGTGAGCCGCCACGGGGCATCGAGGTAGATGTTGTACCCGCGGCCCAGGTTCAGCTTGCTGGTGACGAATATCTGCAGACCGTTCATCCAGTCCAAGAACAGGCCGTCCATCGCGGCCAGCCGCGGATCCAACTGCCGCATATCCTCCGACCACAGGCCCCGGGCCCGATCGGTCGGCACCGCGCAGACGTACCAGTCCGCGTCGACCGTGCGGATCGAACCGTCCGGGCGGCGGACTCGCGCACCGCCGACGCGGTCGCCGTCCACGTCGAAGCCCCGCACCTCGTGTCCCGCATGAAACCGCACGCCGAGGTTGCGCAGCAACGAGATCCACGGATCCAGCCACACCTCGTTGGTGGGACCGTCGAGCACCTCGTACACCTTCCGGCCGCCGGCCGCCTCCTGCAGCAGTGCGATCAGGAACGCCTCGGCCATATTGCCCATCGAGCGCGCGCTGGCCATCGTCTCCTTGGCGGCCACCAGCGCGCGGGTGAGTCCCGTAGCGGCCAGGCCTCGGTATTCCACGGAACGCGTTGCGGCGCCGACGAAATCCCACCAGCTGGTGTGCTCCCACTGGCCGTGGCGGCGCTCCTCGCTGGAGGTCAGGTAGGCCACGAATCGGCTCGCCAGGTACATCGCCTCAGGCACCGGCACCGCGTGGTTCTTCAGCAACATCTCGACCAGCACCCGCTGCCAGCCCTGCGGGGTGAGCAGTTCCCGCGGCTCGAAGTAGAAGCCGAACATCAGCGGGAAGCCGTCGGGCAGGTTGTGCGCGCGCGGATAGCGCGGATCGCCGACCGAGAACGGCACCAGGTTGTCGTAGACGCCGTTGGCGTTGCCGGGCACCGGAATTCGCCGCATGGTGTCGTGCACGTGGTGGTAGAAGGAGGTGAATCCGCGCGCGCCGTGCTCGCCGGGCAGGGGTGCGCGGCCGCCGGCGGCGCTGCCCGGCAGCCCGATCGTGCGGGACTTGCCGCCGAGCTCCTTGCGGTCGAAGACCGTGACCTCGAAACCACGCTCGGCGAGTTCGTGCGCCGCGGTGAGGCCGCCGATGCCCGCGCCGAACACCGCAACCCGGTTGCGGGACGGGCCGTTTCGCCGCCACCCGCCCGGCGATGCCTGCGCCGTCCCGGCGCCCGTCAGGCCGACCGCACCCGCGGCGGCCGCGCCGCGCAGCAGCGTGCGGCGCGACAGTGGTTGTCCCCCAGCTTCCTTCGACACCCCGACACACCTCTCACAAATCTGACTATTACGATAGTCATATTTACCAGAGTGGCCCCTGCGCCGCGCGAAAATGGAAAACTCGCTGGCAGTCGAAGAGAATGGAGGTCCGGGTGCCCAACCCTGCCGACGCGGGCCGAGACGATTCCGGTAGCCATCCCGGGCTCGACGGCGGCTCGAGCGCTCGACGGCAACCACGGCGCCGGTACGGCGGCATCGATGCGGCGAGCCGCGTCGCGGCCCGCCGCGAGCAGTTGCTGCGGGCCGGATACGAGTTGTTCGGCACGCGCGGCGTCCAGGCCACCGGGGTCAAGGACATCTGCCGGGAGGCCGGGCTGACCGATCGCTACTTCTACGAATCCTTCTCCGGGACAAGAGAATTGTTCGTGGCGGTATTCGACCGGGTGATCGCCGAGCTGTACGGCGCGGTCGCCGCGGGTGTCGAGGCGGCCCCCGCGGCGGGCGCCCGGAAGCTGCGCGCCGGGATCGGCGTCTTCCTGGAGGCGCTGGGCGACGACCGGCGCAAGCTGCGCATCGTCTTCGCCGAACCGGCCGGGGCCGGACCGCAGGCCGAGCAGCACATGCAGGAGTCGCTGCGGCGTTTCACCCGGCTGGTCGCCGACACCGCCCACCGCGCGCGGCCGGACGCGGCGCCCGACGCGCTGGTGGACGTGTTCGCGCACGCGGTGGTCGGCATGCTCGAGCGGGTCATCGTGGAGAAGCAGGAGGGGCATCTGACGGTGCCGATGGCCGACCTCATCGACCACTGCACGGCACTGGCCGCGGCGGGCCTGCGCGCCGTCTACGCCGGGGAACTCGACACGAAGTAATTCGATATCGAACTTATGTTCGAATCGGCGTACTGTGGGCGGCATGCCTCTCGACCGCCACATCCACTTCGCGCAACTGTGGCTGGAACAGGTGCGCGACCACCTCGCCAACGCCGCCGCCACCAGTACGAATCTGTCCCCCGAACAACTCAACGTCATGTCGGGAAAGGTCGCCGAAGGGCTGCGCATCTTCGCCGAACTCGCCGGGCCCGCCGATCCTCCGCCCGACCGCAACGCCCCGCCACCGGTCCGAGCCCCTCGGCGGTCCCCCGCCTGGGACCGCCGCTATCCCGCGATTCCGCCCTGGGGCAGCACCCCGGGCCCGGAGGCGTCCCCCAGCCAGGCCAGTCCATACGCCGAAGCACCCGGCCCACGGGCTGCCAGCTAGGCCTCGAACAAGAGAACCCCTGACCAGATGCATCCGGTCAGGGGTTTGGCGGTGGCGGAGGGATTTGAACCCTCGGAGGGGGGTTACCCCTCACACGCTTTCGAGGCGTGCTCCTTAGGCCGCTCGGACACGCCACCGCCGGTGACTTTACCGGACGGTGCGGCGGATCTCGAAATCGGGGGAGGTGGTGCTAGGGGCGCTGGGTGCGGAAGAAAGCGTCCAGCGTTGCGGCGCATTCGGTTTCGAGGATGCCGCCGCGGACCTGTGGGCGATGGTTGAGGCGACGATCACGGACGACGTCCCAGAGGGAGCCGACCGCGCCGGTCTTCGGCTCCCAAGCGCCGAACAGCAGCCGGTCCACGCGCGCCAAGACCAGGGCGCCCGCGCACATCGTGCACGGCTCCAGCGTCACGGCCAGCGTGGCGCCTTCCAGTCGCCAGCCGTCGCCGGTCACCTCGGCGGCCCGGCGCAGTGCCAGCACCTCGGCGTGCGCCGTCGGGTCGCCGAGCGCCTCGCGGGCATTGGCCGCGCGGGCCAGCTCACGGCCGGAGGCGTCGAATACGACGGCGCCAACCGGCACATCACGCGGATCGGCGGCCGCGGCGGCCGACAATGCCGCGCACACCAGCTCCTCGTCGGAGGGTGGCCCAGCGTCGCCCATCGATCAGCGGGGGAGCTTGTCCAGCACGGCCGACAGCTCGTCCGCGAAGCCCAGCCGCTGGGCGATCATCCCGAGCTGTTCGTCCGGGTAGAGGTCGGTTTCGGCGAGGATCACGCTCAGGACGGGTTCCGGCAGGCCGAGGTCGGCGAGCACACCGAGGTCGCCTTCCTCCCACGGATCGACGTCGTCGAGTTCATCGGGATCGATATCCGGAACCTCGACATTCAATGCCTCGAGCACTTCTTCCGCGATGTCGTAGTCGATCGCGGCCGTGGCATCCGAGAGCAACAGCCGACTGCCGGTGGGGGCGGGCCGCAACACTATGAAGAATTCGTCGTCCACGTCGAGCAGTCCGAACACTGCTCCGGTGCTGCGCAGGGCGCGCAGTTCGTGTTCGGCCGCCGACAAGCTGTTCAATGCCGCGGGACTGAGCGGACTGCATCGCCAAGTGGTTTCTTCGCGGACAACCGCCACTGCGAACCCTTCGACATCGTCGTAATCGTCCGACGCCGCCCTGTTCGTGCTCGAGCGCTGTGCTGCCATGGCCGCAACGGTAGTCCGCTTGGGCGGAAATGTTGAAGTCGTATGCGAATCTGATCGGGTGACGGGCGAGGGAAAATCAGCCGTATGTGTGTTGGGAACGGGTTTGATCGGTGGTTCGGTGCTGCGCGCCGCCGTCGCCGCGGACTATGACGCCTGGGGATACAACCGTTCCGACTTCGGCGCGCGGGCCGCGCGCGCGGACGGATTCGACGTCGACGCGGATATCGAATCGGTACTCGGCCGGGCCGCCGCATCCGATGCCTTGCTCGTGGTCGGCGTGCCGATGCCCGCCCTCGATTCGATTCTGTCCGACGTGAAATTGTTCGCCCCCGGCTGCCCGCTCACCGATGTGGTGAGCGTGAAGGCGCCGGTGGCCGCGGCGATGCGCGACCACGAACTGGGCACGCATTACGTCGGCGGGCACCCGATGGCGGGCACCGCCGAATCCGGGTGGCCGGCCTCGGCGCCCGATCTGTTCCAGGGAGCGGCCTGGGCCATCGGCGTCGACCCGGGCACCCGGGCCGAGCCGTGGACGCGGGTGGCCCGGCTGGCCCTGGACTGCGGCGCGTACCTGGTGCCGGTCGTCGCGGCCGAACACGACCGGGCCGTCGCGCGCATCTCACACCTGCCGCATGTGCTGGCCGAGGCGCTCGCGGTCACCGGCGCGGGCGGCGGCGACCTCGCGCTGGGGCTGGCCGCCGGGTCCTTCCGCGACGGCACCCGGGTCGCGGCCACCGCACCCGAGTTGGTGCGCGCCATCTGCGAACCGAACGCCGCGGCACTGCTGGACGCACTCGACGACACCCTCCGACTGCTCGGCGACGCCCGCGAGACGCTCGCCGCCCGCGGGGCCCTGGGTGAGCTGATCGACGCGGGCTACAGCGAACGGGACCGCTTCGACACCCTCGAGCGCTGGGAAATCACCGGAATCCGGCCGGGCGACCACGACTGGCTGGAGAAATTGCGGGAGGCCGGGCAGCGCGGCGGGGTGATTCGGGGCCTCGACGACTGATCGTGGGCCGTCAGACGCGCTCGGCGAGACCCGGATAGTCGAGGAGGAAGCCATCCGAGTCGACAGTCACGGTCGCGCTCGATACCGGAGACAGCACGTGGATGCCGTCGGCGCCGCTGGAGTACGTCAGGCTCGCCTCCTGCACGAGCAGGTCCGGCAGGCGCACGTAGACGACGGGGACCTGTACGTCCTCGGCGGCGTGTGCCAGGCCGTGACGGCGGATGGGCAGAGTGTTGAAGAAGGGGCTGAGCACGACATCGACGTCGAGCGCGCCGCCGAAGGTGGAGCGGACGTGGGTTCCGCCCGCGTCGATCAGCCAGTAGTTCTCCTCGTCGCGCGCGATCGAGGCCTGCCGCTCGCCCGCCGCGACGGTGCTGCGCAGCGACAGCCGCTTGGTCACCCCGCTCTCGTCGGTGACCAGGTCGTAGGAGGCGCTGAACGCGGGGTAGTCCGCGGAGGCGCCCGCGATGATCCGGCCCGACGCGCGAATCCGGTTGCCGGTGACGATGACCCGCACCGATTCCATGCGGGACGCGTCGTGTGACCGCCAGGTGAGCACCGACGGCCAGCGCGGCCCCGCCGACGCCGCGTCCACGCTGGCGCCGCTCGCCTGGGCGGCCGCCGAATTGCCCGGGGCTGGATTGCTCACACCTCTACCGTAAGTGACGCGCACCCACCCGCCCGCGCGCCGTGCGGTGCGCGAACCTCGGCCGCGGCCACCGCCTACACCAGGGACTCGCGCCACGCCGTGTGGAGGGCGGCGAAACGACCGGTGGCGGCGATCAATTGGTCCGGGGAACCGTCCTCCACGATGCGGCCGTCGTCCAGCACCAGCACGCGGTCGGCGATCGCCACGGTGGACAGGCGGTGCGCGATGATCACCGCGGTGCGGTCGCGCAGGACGGTGTCCAGCGCGCGCTGCACCTGGCGCTCACCGGGGATGTCCAGGCTCGAGGTGGCCTCGTCCAGCACGATCACCGCCGGGTCGGCCAGGAACACCCGCGCGAAGGCGACCAACTGCCGCTGTCCGGCCGACAGTCGGCCGCCACGCTTGCGCACGTCGGTGGCGAACCCCTCGGGCAGCGACATCGCGAAGTCGTACAGCCCGACCGCCCGGGCGGCATCGTGCACCTCCGCCTCGGTGGCATCGGGACGGCCGAGGCGGATGTTGTCGGCCACCGAACCGGAAAACAGATACGACTCCTGGGTCACCATGGCGATCGTGCGGCGCAGGTCGGCATCGGACAGGTCGCGCAGGTCGACGCCGTCCAGGCGAACGGCACCGCCGGAGGGGTCGTAGAAACGTGCGACGAGTTTCGCCATCGTCGATTTCCCGGCGCCGGTGGCACCCACCAGCGCCACCACCTGCCCCGCCGGAATTACCAGCGAGAATTGCGGCAGCACCGGGGCGCCCCCGCCGTTTTCCGACGAATCCTGTCCGCCCTGAGTTTTTCGAGGCGGGTATTCGAAATGCACGTCCTCGAGCCGCAATTCACCGCGGGGCCGATCGATCGGACGAGGTGTGGACGGTTCCGGCACCGTCGGCCGTTCTTCGAGCACCCCCGAGACACGTTCCAGCGCCGCGGCGGCGGACTGGTAGGAATTGAAAACCTGCGCAAGTTCGTCCAGCGGGCCGTAGAACTGCCGCAGATACAGCAGAAAGGCCGCCAGCACGCCGATCTCGGTGTGGCCGTGAATGACCCGCCACGCGCCGACCAGCAGGATCACCACGGTGGTCCCGTTGCTGATCAGCCGCACCAGGCCGATATAGCTCGCCATGCCGCGCAGCGCACCGGCGTTCGCGGCGCGGTATTCGTCGTCCTCGCTCGCCAGGATCGTCTCGTTGCGGTCCTCGCGTCGGAACGCCTGCACCGCGCGGATGCCGCCCATCACTTCCACGAAGTGGACGACGACCTTCGCGATGGCGCCGCGGGTCCGCCGGTACCCGGCACGCTGCCGCCGCTGTGCCCACCGCGTCACGTAGACCAGCGGCACGAAACCGGCCAGCACCACCAGCGCCAGCGGAATGTCGAGCCAGAGCAGGATCGCCGCGATGGTGACCACCGACAGCACGGCGCTCAGCGCGTCGTTGAGGGCGCGGTCGAGCAAGTCCTCGAGCGACTCCAGGTCGCTGGTGAGCCGGGCGACTATCTTGCCCGAGGTGTAGTTCTCGTGGAACTGGATCGACAACCGCTGGACGTGCGTGAACACCCGCATCCGCAGGTCGAACAGGACCTGCTGGCTCAGCCTGCCGGATATGCGCACGAACAGGAACGTGGTGATCCCGCCCAGCACCGCGCACCCCGCGACGCCGCCTACCGCGACCATCAGGGGCAGCCAATCGCCCGAGCCCACACCGGCATCCAGCCCGTACGCCACGAACAGCGGCGCCCCCACCATGGCGGCGTTGTCCACCAGCACCAGAGCCAGCGCCGCCAGCGCCAGCAGCCGGTAGGGCCGCGCCAGCGACCACAGCAGCCGCCGCTGCCGCGCCGCCAGGGCCAGGTTCACCTCGTCGGTGGTCTCGGTTTCCTCTGCGGCGACGCCGCGCCAACCATCGGCGTCGGACATTCCTGTCACCTCCTCTCGCGTGCGGTGGTCCCGTTCGGATCAGCCGCGGCGGATCGCGAAGTCTTCGGCCTCGTCGGATACGTCCGCATCGACCTCACCCCCCATCAGTTCGCGGTAGCGCGGGCTGGTTTCCAGCAGTCGTTCGTGCGGGCCGTCGGCGATGATGCGGCCGCCGTCGAGCACCGCGACGCGATCGGCCCAGGCGGCCGTGGACGGGCGGTGGGCGACCAGCAGCACGGTGGCACCGGCCAACGCCGCGTGCAGGCGGGCCTGCACCAATTCCTCCGTGGTGACGTCCAGCGCCGAGAGCGGGTCGTCCAGCACCACGATGTGGCCGCCCGGGTGCGCCTGCCGGTCGAGTACCGCGCGCGCCAGGGCCAGGCGCTGCCGCTGGCCCCCGGACAGGCTCAGCCCCTGCTCGCCGATGCGGGTGCGCAGGCCCCACGGGAGGTTGTCCACGAATTCGGTGGCGCTGGCGACCTCCAGTGCGGCACGGACCTGGTCGGTGGTGGCGTCCGGATAGCCGAGGGTTATGTTCTCCCGCACGCTCGCCGAGAACAGCACCGGATCCTCGAACGCGACCGACACGATCGAACGCAGCTCCGACAGTCGCAGCGAGCGGATATCGACCCCGTCGATCGTGACCGCACCCCCGGAGGCGTCGAACAGCCGCGGCACCAGCCCCAGCAGAGCCGACTTACCGCTGCCGGTGGCGCCCACCACCGCGACCGTCTCCCCCGGGCGCAGCCGCAGCGAAATATCGTGCAGCAGATCCTGTTCGGCGTCCGGGAAGCGGAAACGCACACTCTCGAACCGCAATTCACCACGCAGCGGCCGCGGCGCCGGCTCCGGCCGCGCGGGATCGGTGATCTCCACCGGGGTGTCGATGATCTCCCAGTACCGCTCGGCCGCGGTACGGGCCTGATTCAGCTCGGCGAGCAGGAATCCGAAGCCGATGATCGGCCACTGCAGGTAGGTGGCCAGACTGATGCCCGCGACCAGCGTGCCCATCGACATCGTGGGCACCGTGACCAGATAGCCGCCGATGGCCAGCGCGGCCGCGATGCCCAGCGCCGATACGGTGTTGAGCGCCATCCACAACCGGGCGGCCAGGCGCACCTTGTCCAGCTCCAGACGCTGGAGTTCCCGGGCCTGGCGCCGGAACCGCTGACCGAGCCACGGGCCCCGGCCGAAGGCCTTGAGCACCCGAATGCCCTGCGCCGATTCCTCCACGGTGGTGGCCAGGTCGCCGGACTGGTCCTGGGCGCGCCGGGCCGCCCGCCCGTACTCCTGCTCGAACCGCAGGGCCAGCAGCACCAGCGGCACCGCGATCAACAGCTCGACCACGCCGATCTGCCACGCGAACGTGAACAGGATGACCACGCCCGCCCCCACCATGATCGACAGCGCGACGATGGTGGGCGCCACGAAGGCGAAGAACCGGCGCAGCGTGGACATATCGGTGATGGCGCGCGAGGTCAGCTGCCCGGACTCCATGCCGTCGTGCACGCCGACCGACAGGATCTGCAGCCGCCGGAACAGGGTGGAGCGCAGGCTCACCTCCAGCTGCGCGGCCGGGCGGGCGATGATCCAGCGACGCAGCCAGGATGTCGCCGTACTCACCAGCGACAGGACGATCACCAGCGACAGCGGCCACCAGATCGCGCCGAAATCATGTCCGGCGATGGGCCCGTCGACGATGCGCGCGGTCAGCACCGGGAGCAGGATGTCGCTGAGCATCCCCAGCCCGGACAGCCCGGCGGCGAAATACAGCATGCGCCGGAACGGCCGGATGTCGGGCCACAGGCGGCGCAGCGGACCCTGACCCGAATCGCGCACCGCCGCAGCGGGTCTGGGACAGTCGGCCTCCGCATCGGACGAGGCCCCCGCCAGCACAACGGACACGGCTTCTCCCCCTTCATCGTTCGCAAAGATTCACCCCGCGCCCAACACAACCCGCGCCCAACACAACGGGGGCATTACACAGCTTCGCACCGGGGTACGACATATCAGGTTGCCAGCAGGCACAGGGCCCCGCCAACCGATTTTCCGGCCCGCCCGCCCCCGGCCCGGATTACAGTGCCCGTGTGCTGATTGTTGCCGGATATCTGCGCGGCCGCGGCCCGGAGCGGCGAGCTGCCCGCGCAGATCACCACCACCGACGTGCGCGAATTCTCCTGCGAGACCGGGGAGAAGCTGTCCTGGGCGGCCTGAGGGGCGCGGTCCTACAGCCAGTCGGGCAGGGTCGGCAGGTCGCCGGTGAGGCCGGTGCCGTCGGAGCGGCCGATGAGCCAGGCCGCGACCAGTGCCGCCGGACCGCTGACCGTCGTGGTCGGCGCGGGACCGATGGTCGCGGTGTAGCCGGTGTCGGTCGTACTCACCGCGAAGGTGGGGGGCTTGGGCTCCGCCGGATCGGACGTCATCGGCTTGGTCCCGGCCGGGACGTTCGGGGTGGCGGCCCGATCCAGTCCCTCGACCACCTCCGACAGCAGCCGGGCGACGAACTCGCCGGGCCAGTCGGCAGGCTGGTAGCCAATGGCCAGGTCGACATGGTGGATTTCGATCTCGCGCAACCGCAACCACGGAATCTGAGCGGCGGGCAACTCCTTGCCGGTGCGGGTGCGTATCGGGGTGAGCCAGCGGTCGGCGGGCATGGCTCGGGCCAGGGCCAGCCAGCGGTCGGAGGCCGCCCGCAGGTCGTCGAGCTGTTCGGCGATCGGGCGGGGCGCGCCCGTCTCGATATCGGTGTCGCGCAGGAATTGGCTTGCGTACTGCGGGGTTTCGATACCGGTGCGCGCCCACAGCAGCAGGTTCACCAGACCGTCGGCGTTGCGCGACAGATGCGCCAGCACGTGACCGCGGGTCCAGCCCTCGCACAGCGACGGACCCGGAACGTCGGCGTCGGTCAGCCTTTCCACGGCATCGAGCAGGCGTCGGGTGGCCGAGTCGACGGTGTCGAGCAGGGCCGGTTGCTCACTGAGCTCCGGTGCATCGCTGGTCACGACTGTGACACTACTCATCGCGGCGCCGGTGCGCCGCCCGCTGTTCAGATGCCGGTCAATCAGCCGTTCCCTCGCCGCGGTAGGTATCGCGAGTGAGATTCGAGCGCAGTATCCGATTCGCGACCCTGGCCGCCGTGTTGTGCGCCGCCGCCTGCTCGTCCGGGGGCGATCCGGCGGCCCTCACCACCGGCGTGGATCGGCCGCTGGAGATCTCGCCGGACGACCTGCTCGCCCGCACCGGCGGCCGCACCGCGGTCGCGGTCGCCGATCCGCGGCACGGCCGGATCGAACGCCGCGCCGACGGCACCCTGGTCTACATTCCGGACCCCGGCTACACCGGCGACGACACCCTCGCGGTGACCACGACCGATGCCGTGCGCCGCTACACGACCGATATCCCGGCGCTCGGCCGATTCGGCGATACGACCGTGCAGGGCAGCGGATTCGGCTCCGCGTTCGCTCCGGTGCCGGGCGCCCCGGGCGAGTTCTACGGGCTCACCGATCGCGGCCCGAATGTGGACGGCCCGAACAAGAACGAAAAGCTCACGCCGACACCGGATTTCGCTCCGAAGATCGGGCGATTCCAGTTGTCCGGCGCCCGGGCGGTGCTGAAATCGACCATCGAGCTGAAAAACCGAGCGGGCGTGCCGTTCAACGGCCTGATCGACACGGCGGCCTCGACCGGAGAGACGATCCGCGACCTCGCCGGGAACCCGCTGACCCCCACCGATCACGGACTCGACACCGAGGGCCTGGTCGCACTGCCCGACGGAACCTTCTGGGTCTCCGACGAATACGGGCCGTTCCTGGTGCATTTCGATGCCTCCGGAACCGAATTGGAGCGGCTTGCGCCGGGTAGCGGTCTGCCGGAAGAACTTTCGCTGCGCAGCCCCAACCAGGGGATGGAGGGCCTGACCGTCACGCCGGACGGCAGCGCCCTGGTCGGGATCATCCAAAGTGGTTTGCAGACACCGGGAGTCGACTCGGCGCGCGAGGTGCCGATGACCCGCATCGTCACCGTCGACCTGAAGACCAAGGCCACCAGGGAGTTCGTGTATCCGCTCGAGGATCCGAAGAGCAAGCTGGCCGTCTCCGACATCACCGCGCTGGGCCCCACCACGTTCGTGGTCGACGAACGCGACGGCAAGCTCGCGCCGAAGGCGAACAAGAAGCTGTGGACCGTCGACCTGTCCGGCGCCACCGACGTCGGCCCCGGAGCGGCCGTGCCCGGCGCGCGCTACGACCCGAAGCTCGGCCTGCTCGTCGGTGACCGGCCGCTGGAAACCTATGTCGGCACGGTGCCCACCGCGGACGGTGTCGCGGCGCTGCGGCGGGCCGGGATCACGCCGGTGGCCAAGCGGTCGAACCTCGATCTGGGCGGGCTCGTCGACGCCCTGGCCGCCGACGGCGGCTTCTTCGGCAACGACAAGATCGAGGGCGTCGCCACCACCGACGGGGGTAAGACGCTGTATATCGCCAACGACTCCGATTTCGGCCTGGACGGCAGCACCGGGCGGCAGCCGCCGTTCGGGCTGCGGGCGAAGACCCTGCCGGACGGCGCCCAGGACACCGGCGAGATCCTCGAGATCGATACCGGCAAACTGCCCGCACGCACCGAGACCACCTCGATCACGGTGACCGTGGGCTGATTCTCAGGATTTACCCATGTGCAGCACGGACCCCTGACAGACGGCGATGGCACGGTGAAGACATGAACATCGTCATCGAACTCGTCGTCATGGCCGCCACCGTGGCCGTCCTGGCCGTCATGGCCATGTCGGGGGCTGTGGCGTCGTCGGCCCCGCGTTCGCTGGTGGCCGTGCGCGCCCGCCGCCGCTGACCCGCTCGGCCACCCCGATCTGCACGGCCAGCGCGATCAGCCACAGCGACATCGAACCCACCTGGATGCGCTGGGCGACGCCGAGCGCGTAGTCGCCGGGTAGGTTGTCGGCGATCAGCATCCAGGCGGTCGCCACCGAACCGAGGACCAGGATCCACAGTCCGGAGTGCCGCAGGATCGGCCAGCGGCGGTAGCGGAACGCGGCCGCGCTGAACGCGATCATGGCCACGAAGATCGAGGTCACCGCGAGCGTGCTGGTCAGGGCGTGCACCTGGCGCAGCTGTGGGAACAGGCTCTGGTCGCACTGCGCCGAACACGGCTGCAGCGGCCAGCGCGCGTCCGCGATCGTCGCGGCTCCGAAGCAGCCCAGCGCGACCCACCCGACCGTCGACAACCGGCGCCGCGAGAATGCGAACAGCCCGCCCGCTGCGGCCGTCAGCGCCAGGATGCCCGTGAGCGTGTCACCCGTGGAGAACACCCAGCGGTACGGCCGCCCCTCCTCGTCCAGCTGGCTGAGAAACGAGTTGACCGGGTTCAGGCCCACCGGCAGCACGAATTCCAGCACCCACGACGAGTAGCAGACTCCGGCCACAGCGATCGCCGCGGCGACGCACCAGCGCAGGGCCCGCTTCCACCGGCACTCCGGCCGCGCGGCGGTCGTCGCCCGAGCACGCTCGTCAGGCGTCATTGCCCTCGCTTCATCGGACTGGTCGGCTGGTTGATTTCCTTCCATCATGACCTATCGGCCCGACAGCGCCGCCTGCACTCGGTCGGCGGCATCCGCGGCGGCCTCGTGCTCCCACACCCGCACCACCAGCCAACCGGCTCCCGACAGCCGGGTATCGGTATCGCGGTCACGTCGGACATTTCCGGCCAGCTTCTCGGACCACCACTCCGCGTTGTTCTTCGGATAGGTGGCGTGCTCCGGGCAGCAGTGCCAGAAACAGCCGTCCACATAAACCGCCACCTTCCGGCGCGGGAACACCAGATCGGCACGCCGCCGCAGGCCCCGCAGCGGAGGCCGGTCGACGAAGAACCGATAGCCGCGGCGATGTAGCTCCTTACGCAGCGCCGTCTCGGGTTTCGTACCGACCCGCCGCTGCCGCGACATCCGCGCACTGGTCTTTGCGTCGGTGGTAGGGCGGCCCACCGTCATGCCTCCACCATCCTCGAGCATTCATACCGCCTCTGCCGTGGCGAACGGACCGCCCAGGCCATTCATGCCGCCTCCTGGGGAAACCCTCCCATGCGGAGCAGGTGGTTTTCCATGTCGGTCAGGAAGCCGGGCGGGAAGCGGAGGGTGCCGCGGGCGGCGCGACGCAGGAATCCAGCGGTGGCCCGGGCCGACAGCAGGCGCGGGTCCTCGAGGAACCAGCGCAGATCCTCGTACGGCTGGTGCACGGGCCAGGTGGAGACCGCCACGCGATGAGCCACTCCGGCTCGGCCCCACGCCGCGACGGGCCAGCGATGCGCGGGCAGCGGCAGCTCGTCGGGGACCGCTTCGACCATCGGATCGGCCAGGCGAGCCCCGGCCCACAGGGCCATGCGCACGCTCACCGCATTGCCGACCAGCTTCCACCGGTGACCCTGCCGAACCCCCGTGGCCGCCAGCGCCGGTTCCGTCCAGCCGCTCGAAAAGCCCTGCAGGCGTTCGGCATCGGTGATCCCCGGGGTGACAATCTCGCCGGACGGCAGCCGGATGGCGGGCGGGCTCGCGATCCCCAGTCCGGAGCCGCCCTTGAGGGTCGGCACGGCATTCACCGCCCAGCCCAGCCCGCGCACGCCCTCGGTCCAGTAGAAGCCGCACGGGTCGGTCTCGGGATCACCGATCACGCGCGGCCCGGCATCGGTGCCGAACAGCACCGGCCGCGGGTCCTCGGTGCGGGAGGCCAGCATCAGCACCCGCTGCCGCCGCTGCGGCAGGCCGAACGCGCGCGCGTCCACCACCCGATAGGCCCAGGTGTAGCCGAGTTCCTCCAGCGCGCCGGTGATGTGCAGCATCGCCCGCCCCCGGTCGAGCTGCAGCATGAACGGGACATTCTCGATCAGCAGCCAGCGCGGCCCCCACTTGCGGCGCACCAGCCGGAAGACCTCGTCCACCAGTCCCGAACGCGCGCCGCTGATTCCGGCGGTGCGTCCGGCCTGGGACAGGTCCTGGCACGGGAAACCGGCGGCCACCAGCTCGGTATCCGCGGGCAGCGCCCGCAGCCGGGTGACATCGGTATGCAGGTCGACCCCGGGAAACCGCGCCGACAGGACCGCCCCCGCCCCCGGATCGATCTCACACAGCAGTTCGGTCCGCCATCCGTGCGCGCTCAACCCGAGTTCCAGCCCGCCGATACCGGCGAACAGCCCGACCATCCGCGCGCCCGTCACTCCAGTCCCTTCCAGTCCGGCCCCCGGGTCCCGCCACCACCGTGCCGGACCCGCGGAAGAACGTTACTCGAGTGCTCGAGGGCGGTATGCGATCAACACCCGGCTCGGGGCTCGCACCTCACGCCACGTGAGGTCCTAGTGTCGGATTCGTGACTGCCGCGAGCTATCTCGAGGTGGGAGACCTGGCCTCCGCGACCGGGATGACGGTGCGGACGCTGCACTACTACACCGAGGGGATGTCTATCGTCGTCGAGGACGTCGACGCGCACTACCGCCATGCGAAATCGGCAGGGGCGCAGGTCATCTACGAGCCCACCGACCAGATCTACGGCTACCGCGACTACAGCGTCTGTTCAGGACCCTCCTGTGCGCAGCTTTTCCCAACGATCCCAGTGGTCGCGCCAGTACTGCACCAGAAAATCGCGGTAGTACTCACCATCAGTGCTTCTACGTTCGCTCCCGTAGAACGAGGAGACCTCGGTGCGCGCCTGTGATCGAGACAGCTCGCCGCGCGCGTACCTGTCGTAGATCTCGATGTATTCCTCGGAGTATCGGCCGCTTATGCCGATGTCCGGACCATCATTGTCCAGTATCTCCCGTCTGGCCTGGGCATTGACGAGCACGGCCTCGCCTTCGCCTCTGAGACGCGCGTCCACGTTCAATCGCAGCCATTCCTCCTTCGTTCTTCGTGCCCTCGACACGTGCGGCTCATGTCCGTAGCGGGCGTGGCCGACCTCATGCGCAAGAGTCCCCGTCGCACGAGGTGAGTTGGTTGCCTTCCTGCCGTCGAGGATGATCTCTTTGTTCTTGGTGTTTCGAGTGCTGTCGAACCCGAGATCTGTGTAGCTACCGTTGGCGAAGCCGTAGCGAATAGACCATCCCTCATGCTGAAGATCGCGAATCGCCGTGGTAAGCATGGGTGATTTCGCTACCAGAGCGTCCACCTCGGAGCCCAAGCCGGTGGGTTTGACGGGGATCTCACCGCGAGGTTCGGGTGTAGCGGTGTCGTTCATGGCGTGTTTCAGCGGTCCAGCGCCGGTCTGGTCGGCATCGGTGAATGTCCGCGCTACGTACCGACAATGGTCCGCGCCGGCAGAGGACGGACGCGCCCCTAGCTCTCCGACGTCGTCCATGTCCTTCGCCAACCTGGTGCGGAGGGCTTGCCACGCTCTACTGAGGCTGTTTCCGGCCACGGCACGACTCGATCGTTAGTTGTGCAGGTCATTCGTCACACCAATACTTTCGATGTGGAACCGTCAGTTGGGCGGCGATAGAAGAGATCGCCCCTCCCCGGTAGGTAGGCCCGGCACATGTGTGCCGGGTCCTATCCACCGCACTTTACTGTCCGGCGGATCTCACCGGAACGTTTCGTACACCCTGACGCCGGTGGCGATCCCGAAATGTCCGGTCGTGAACTCGAAACACTCGGCCTTGGGATGGGTCTGGGTGTGGTCCATTTCGGGATGTTCCCCGGCATAGGCGTGTCGCTGGCTCGCCTGCATGTACGGTCCGACCGCGAGGTGCGGCGCGTTGCGCGTGACATACACGCCGACGCAATCGACTTCCACGGTGAAATACCCATCGCCACCGCAGTGCGCGGAGGCACCGGTGGTCCAGCGATCGGTGACGCAATCCGTCGGCCCGGCCGCCGCGCTACCGGCCGTCACTCCGATCGCTGCCACCGCACCCGCGAACACCATCGCCGCGCCCGCCAGGCGCCGCACCATTACGTTCATGTCAACACACATCCTCTCGGTGATGCCGGAATTAGTTCCGAACGGTTTCATCGACTTTTCTCCCCTTGCGCCTCAGCGAGCGCGCGGGGCCCGATCACATCAGTCGCCAGTAGTAGCCCGGAGTCGTGAGCGGGTGTTCGGTGTTCTGCAATACGAGGGCAATTCCGTTGTCGCGCAGGTACATATTCGGCGCCGAGCGCGGATACAACACCCAATCCGGCGGCTCCTGCGTGCCGAACCCGCCCCAGTCCGCCCGACTGTCGTCACAGGATCCGACGATCACCACTCCCGGGGAGGTGGAGGTGTCGCCGATGAGGCATTTATCGGGATGGTCGGTGAGTTGGAAACGGAGATACGTGTCGGGCATCGTGATCTTGGTGAAAACGTGCGGCGTGTCCGAACGGCAGGTCGATTCGTCCACCGCGTCACCTCGGCCCGCTGCCGTTTCGTTGTAGTAGATACAGGCCGGGTGGGCCGGATCGCCGCGCTGAATGAACCTGAACTGCCAGGGCACCCCGTCTGCCAGAGCACCGGGCGAGGCAGGAGCCACGGGTGCGGCGCCGACCTGCGCCGGTGTCGCGCACAGCATCGCCAGCATGGACGCGACCAGCGCGAGCTTCCTTCTTTGCACAGCTGCTCCTTACGAGAAATCGAATCGGACGCGTGCCAGCGGTGCAGCTGGTACATCCGATACAGACTCGCTCGGGGGCGAAAAGGTTGGGTCGGGGACGGTCAGAGTACCGAACGGTACTGGAAGGAGGGCTTCGCGCCCGCATCCTGGCGAGCGAACTCCTCTTCCCAGAGTCGATAGGTGCGTCGGCGAATCGAACGGATCAGCGCATTCTCGTCGGGGGTCAGGCTTCGTGATTCCCGGTCCGCCTGGTCGTGCAGCGCCCGAACGGTGTCGTATACCGCGAATATCGGGCCGTCGCCCCTCAGGTGGTGCGCACGCCGGGCCTCGGTGAGTTCGATATACCAGCCCTCGTCGACGGTGGAGATCTCGTCCTCCCTGGCATGCAGTACCTTTCGGATATTCGCGTTGTCCTCCTCGATTCGCCCCGATTGCAGGTTCAGTCGGTACCCGACGAGACCGCTGTCGGGAGTCGATTCGATTCGGTACGTCGTGTGGTAGTACTCGAAGTACTTGGGGTACTCACCGGCAGGCGCGGCTACCGGGGGATCGCTCGGGTGAATATCCGCCGCCGACAACTGCTCGCGGTACTCCTCCCAACTCGGGAGGCTGAGTACAGATTCCGCGTGCTCGACAAACGTGAGCTTCATTTCGCCTCGCACGCCATGGCGTCCCAGCTCCGCGTGCGCATCGGAAACGGCACGCCGGAACGCAGCCTTTTCGGGATACCGCAGCGAATCGATCACGAATGCGTCCCGGTGCTCGCCCTCCGACTCGAGGCGGGCCACACAGACCATGTGCTCGGACGGTGGTACCGGGACGGTGCCGACCTGCCTTGCGGCGGTTGGTTTTTGCTGCCCCTCGAGCACCGGCCAGGCCGCCGCGACATCGGCCATCGTGCGGAACTCACTGGCGGGCTCGCCCACGCTGTAGGACACCCGCCGCCCGTTCAGGAAGGTGATCCGCTGGCCCGCCGCGCCGCCGTCCCACCCACAGCAGACACCGCCCGCGGCGACGGTCAGCTCGACGAACATGTCCTGGACGTTGCGCGACCGAGGAAAGGTGGATCCGATCGCAGGACGCAACGCGGTGAACCGCATGACGGCGTATCCCGGTGCATAGCCCGCGAAACGCACGCTGAGAACAATGCCGTCGAGTGCGACCCGACCGGACTCGTCCACCGCACCGAGCGGCAGGTTCTCCCGGCCACCCCACAGCGCGTCGTATACCTCGGCATCGGGCTCGACCAGCAGTGACACGTCGAGAAACAGGTCGTTCCCCGCCGAGCAGTCGATGACGGCGCGGCCGTCGCCATTCGAGAACGGCACCCACAGACCGACCTGCCGAGAAATCACCTTCTCCGGCAGCACCACGACCGTCCCCTGTTCCGGCTCGGACGGCCACCTCGGCGCAAGCTCACCGAGAACCGCCAACGCACTGTGGACGCGGTCGGTGGCAAGACAGATCTCATAACTGAATGCGTCCGACATCGAGCCTCCTTGGTTTCGACCGGGCAGCTGCCCAGTAGCGAACTGGTTGTAGCCCAAGAAAATTCACCCTCCCGAGCACCCCCCTTCGACCGTCCAGTGGACATAGTCGTCATTACCCCGCCGCGGCCGATTCCGTCGGTTGTACCGACGAACCTTCCGAAGTTCCCGCACCACAGCCCCCCGCCGATCCTCCACAACCCCGCAGGCCGACCCCCTCCGCTCCCGCAGCAACCAACCAAGAATTCCCCGAACCCTCATCTCCAGCACCCCCATTCGGTACCCACCCACCCACCCGCGCGCCCGCAGGCGGTATGACGGCAGAGGATCGTGACCATACCCATTCCGACGGTGGAAACGGGCAAAGGGTTGGGGGGTGGTTCCGCTCACCTCAGAGACAGAATCCCCGCTGTCTCCCTCACCAACACCGCCGCACCGCCGGAGGACCTGCGCCCCGCAGTAGCCACACCACCTCAGTTCCCCCTAGACCCCCGTCCCCGTCGGCACGCTGACGACGCACCGGAAACGATCGAAGCCCTATCCGACTCACCGAGTAGCGCTCCTACCCGCCCGCCCGGAGAGACTCGAACTCCCAACCTTCTGATGGGTTCGAGGCGGGTGTTCTCCAGTGATGTTGCGCAGCAGTAGATTTCGGCAACGAGGGTATGGCATCGTGCGTCGAAATCCGGGTTCGTATGCGTACGTTTGTACGGCCAACAGCTGGACCGCAGGCGCGCCGGAGCGTGGTCGATCGAAATCCTCAAGCCGATGCTCGACGGGCGCGTCGTCTACTGCCCACCGGACCGTATCCCGCACGAATTCTCCGGCGGACAAGAACTCACCCTCGCCGTCCTTGTCTACTGTGCGCTGTCCCGCGTGCGGTCGGCCCACCGTCCGGGCGGTGCGCGACCGGCCGGAACACTGCTGCTGGACAACCCATTCGGCGCGGCGTCGGCCGAAGCGCTGATCGACATCCAACATCGGCTCGCCGCCCACTGCGGCGTCCAATTGGTCTGCGCCACCGGCCTCAACGATCCGGCTGTCGAGGCGGCGTTCACCGGCCCCGGCTCGGTCATCGTCAAACTCCGCAACGACGGCGACCTGCGGCGCAACCTCTCGTTCCTCCGGCTGCGGGCCACGGTGGTCGACGGCGTCGACATCACCGCGGCCATCACTGCCGGTCGAGATCCCCGATCGGCCCAGAACTTCCTGAACGCGACCAGCTACGAGATCCGCCGATGACCCCGCCGCGCCCCACGGAAATCGAAACTCTCGGCGCCATGCTGACCACGCTCGGATTAGTTCGCGTTCCGGCCGAAACGGTGTGGACACTGTGGTGCGGCGCGGCACCCCGCCTCAGCGGCGACCGACATCAAGAGGCGGCGCTCCTGGAAACACTCCACACGCTGAACCGTGACGGCACAATCGAACTCCCCGCATACGCACGCGACAAAGCCACCGGAACAATCCCTCGCTCCATCACCGTGCCCATAGCCCGCAAGAATCCGAAGCCACGACCGTGGACGACATTTCCGTGGCGGGTCGAACTGGGCTGGGCGGCATCGCGACCATCGATGCCCGACCAACTGTATGCCGACCTCGTCCTGATCAACTACTGGCTCAACCGGCACGACACTGGGCCCGCGCCGATCGTTCCCATGCGGTATCGCTCGGTCGACATCTTCGGCAGGGAGAAGCGACTGGACGAACTCGTCCGGACCAGCATCTTCGCCCCCGACCGGCTGACCCTCGACATGCTGGCGTGCGCACGGCTCGCCCCACCACTACCAGCAGCAGCAACCGGGAACGGTCAGGATGTTCTCGTCGTCGAAAATAGCGACACGTATTGGGCCGCGGCCCACGCACTGACAACCGCCACAGGCCACCCGATCGGCGCTGTCGCATGGGGCTGCGGCCGCGCATTTCCCAGCCAGGCCAGCTCACTCACCGTCGACCTCGCAGGTCGCGGCCCAGTCGAAGGCAGGGTCTGGTACTGGGGTGACTACGATCCCCCAGGCCTCGCCATCGCTGCCGCCGCAGCAGCGGTCACCGATGCGCCCGCAATCCACCCCGCTGAGGGGCTCTGGGCCGTGATGGGCACGCGTCGAGTGCAGGAATCCGGGGCCATCGACTGGGCTGGCCATGGCGGCCGAGACTGGATGAGCGCGAGACTCGACGACCAACTCGCACACATTCGTGCGGCACGAGGGCGCGTCGCCCAAGAGGCAGTGCCAGCCCAAGCGATCGTTGACTGGGCACTCAGCCTCATGCGAATCGTCCCCGGGTCAGTTACCTGTAATGGACTGGCCCAACGTTCCGAAACATCGAGCATGCGGTGAGAGTCGACCTACCTCGTTGCCTCGGGTGAGCCCGTAGAGTAACTGAAGCGCCGAGACAGACACGGGAGGCAGGGGTGGCGGAACCATTACGGCCGGGATCCCTTGTGCGACTGCCGAATCGACCAGCCGAATGGCTGACGGTGGACTTCATCCGCCCCGACGGCGAGGGCGGATGGATCGTGTACGCCGCAGCACCGGGCAGCGACAATCTCGCCAAGATACATCTGACCGAGGATGAGGCGGCAGCGGTCGAGGCTCTCGAGCCCGACGGTGGCGGATCGTCCGCCGGTGTCGTGGCGGCGATGTGGACCGTCTGGATGGCGACTGCAGATGCGACCGCACTCGCCAACCCCCCTGGCGAAACAGCATTGCGCCCGTACATACACCAGCACAACGCCGTCTATGGGGCCATGCTCCCGCAGCCGCGACTTCGATTCCTGCTCGCGGACGAGCCGGGAACCGGCAAGACGATCATGGCGGGTCTGTACCTGCGCGAGATGCGGAGACGAGGACTCGTCCGCCGCGCGCTCGTCGTCGCCCCTGCCGGGCTGGTGACTAAATGGCAGGCCGATTTCGACCGATTCTTCGGAGGTGGGCTTCGTAGGGTCACCGCGGCGACGATCCGCGAGGGCGGCCTCGAAACCGACCACCCGCTGTGGATCACCTCGCTGGAGCTGGCCGCAGGGAATCCGGCCGTGCAAGACATGATTCACCCGGACCGGAGTGGGTGGGACGTCGTAGTTTTCGACGAAGCGCATCGACTGACACCCACGGCACGATCGCTGTATCAGGTGGGTCGACTGCTCACCCGGCACACCCCACGGATCCTGCTCATGACCGCGACTCCACATCGTGGTTCGGAATGGCTGTTCCGCCACCTGCTCCACCTCGTCGACCACGAGATCTACCCAGATCCCGGAATGGATTCGGCACTATCCTTGCCGCCGCTTCGTCCCGGGCCGACGCATTTTCTGCGTCGAATGAAGGAAGACCTCGTCGATCACGACGGTACGACACCACTGTTCAAGAAGCGCCGTGCCACCAATTTTCGAATCCCCTTGAGCCCCTACGAAGCCAATATCTACACCCAAGCAATTGCCATGGTGGACCAGTTCTTTCCCGTTAGAGCACGAACGCTGGCCCGGATGGTCTACGGCAAGCGAGGTGCGTCCAGCCTGCACGCACTGTCGTGCACGCTGCGGCGACGCGTTTCCGGGATGGGTTTGCAGTCGCCAGCGGAGGCCGCGCTCGAGGCCGATCCCGACGACGAGGATGCGCCCATACAGGACGAGGCCCGAGTCATCTGTGTGGAATCACGCGCTGCGCAGGCGGAGCGGCTAGCCATCCACGAGTTGCTCGACCGCATCCACTCGCGTGCCGCGGACTACATTCCATCGAAGTGGCGGATGTTGGTAGATGATTGCTTGAGCGTCAATGGCATTACGCCGGGCAGGGGCCAGGCGGTAATATTTTCCGAGTATTCTGACACCGCCGAGTGGATCGCGCACTGTCTGACTCTCGACGGATACAGCGCCCGAGTCTACAGCGGCCGCTACTCACACACCGAGCGTGACGATATACGCAAGGCGTTCATGGCGGGACGGTTTCAGATCATCGTATCGACCGATGCGGGCAACGAGGGAATCGACCTACAGGTAGCCCATGTGCTCATCAATTACGATATTCCGTGGTCTCTGGTGCGCTTGGAGCAGCGCATGGGTCGCATCCATCGCGTCGGCCAGACCCGGGATGTGGAGCTGTACAACCTGGTCGCGACGGGAACCAGGGAGGGAGACACGCTGCACAAGCTCCTGGAGAACTTCGTCACGGCCGCAAATGAGCTCGGCGGCATGATGTTCGACAGTCTTTCCGTCGTTGCGGAACTCGCCGAAGTTCCGTACGAGCAGTGGCTGCGCACTCTGTACGCGGACAACGAGTCGGAATGTGCGGACATCGCCGCCGCCGTCGACCGGGTCACGGTATCCCGACTGCTCCAGCAAGCAGAGAGCGCACACCGGCAGGAGGCCCGACTGGCCAGCGAGATCGATTCCAAGACGGGGATGGCCCATGTCCGCGAATCCATTCTCCAACAAGTCAACCCGGCCATCGTGGAGGCGTATCTGCGCCGGCTCGACGCCGCCGGCGTGGTGCAGGCACACCATACCGCGGCCGGTGAAGGCGTCATGCTACTCGAATCGACAAACCAGACGACCACGGCGCTCGGCGCGGGGGTTCGCGTATTTCTGGACACCGAGTGCCGGGGAGCCGCAACGATCGATGCGGCTCCGTTCGGTCCCGGCAGCCTCGCCTTCACCGAGCTGACCGCGCTGGCGTCGAATGCTTTGGCACCCGACGCCTTTCGCGGCTCCGCTGCCGATGACCCGTCAGCTGCTTCGCCGTACTACCTGATCGTGTTCACCTCGTCTCTGCGCGCACTGGCATCCCGCGAACCGTGGTCCGTACTGATCCGGGTCGACTCCGATTGCCGAACTCGTCGAGTGGCCTGGGAGTGCCTGGCACGCCTTGTCCCCATGCAGCGTTCCAGCGGTGTCGTCGATGCGGCCACGATTGCGGTCGCTGCCAGCGAGGCCGCCCGAATACTCAGCGCCGCCGTAGAAGAGCGAAAAGAAGAAGCCAGAAGAGGTTATTCGGGAGCCAAACGAGAACTCGCGAATCTCCCTGTCGATCTGACTCTGGAGGTCGATGACCGGTCGGAACGAATCGCCGCCCGCGACCGGATCGCCCACGCCGTCGAGCAGAGACTCTGTGAACTCGATCGGCTGTATCGGGTCGAAGCCGATCAACCTCAGGTCGCCGCATACCTTTCGGTGGCACCAGCCGCCAGCGCGACAATCGCTGTAGAGCGTCACCAAGCACACTCCATCGCCGCGGAACATGCCGCCGGACTGTTTACCTCGGACGGTTGGACCGTCGAAGACGTTCGGAAACAGCTGCGCGGCTTCGCATTACGCGCCACACATGGCGACCAACAGCTCTTCATCTGCGCATATGGAATGTGGCAAGCCGCCGCGGAGGAGGGGATCACGCTGCGGGGCGACGAGATTCTAATGGCCACCCAGCATCGCGAAAACTACGTACTGTATCTGGTGGAGTACTGCCAGAACGGACATGGGTCTCTGTACGCACGCGTACCTGATCCGGTCGCAGCCTTCCCCGACTTGCTCAAAACTGAAGCGGCGACACACATTACGGGTAAGACTCTTGAGTCATACCTTGCCGGTCGCTACCAGGCCGACCACCACTGACTCGCACCGACAGATGAGGAGCAGCCCTGGTGACCCGCATGATCGAACGGTGGTTCCCGTGCACCGAAGTGAGCGAGGCCTCGGCCAATGGCTGGGGCAGTGGAAACACCGAGTCCAGTCTCTGGGTGTGGTTTGCCAAGCGACCCACGGCCCAGGCCAAGGCCGCGGTGCTCACCAGCCTGCTCCCCTGGCCGGACGACGTGGCCGAGCAGAAGGAACTGCAGAATGCGGTCCGCGCCGTTTTGGGCATCCGGGACGCCAAAACCAGGAAGCAGGCCAGCTACCTCGGTGGGCCGATATCAATCATCCGCAAAGCTCTTGCGGCGGCGCACCCAGACGGCGCAAGGATTCTGGACCCGTTCTCCGGGCGGGCGATGATCCCGTTGGAGGCAGGCCGGCTCGGCGTCACGGCCGACGGGATCGACTACTCGCCTTTCGCGGTACTCGGCGGCTCGCTCCTGGCCGACGCGCCATTTCGCGACTGGTCTGGAGAACCTGAACTCCCGTTCGGGACAGAGCATCTGGACGACAACCGGATCGAGCACGATGTCGCCACCTTTCTCGCGGAGGTCGGGCGGCGATATACCGATCGCATGACTGAGTTCTACCCGCGCCACAACCAACGGTATCCCTGGGGATACCTGTGGGCGTCGACCCTGCCGTGCCAGGAATGCGGGAATCGCTTTCCGCTGGTGGGGGAGCTGTGGCTGCGACTGCCGCGGAAGAAGACCGCCAGGCGACCGGCAGACGAGGGACAGAGCTTCGACATCGAGGTCGACACCGTGTCCGGCACGTTCCGCGCGGTTCCCCATGCCGGTCCGCCACACGGCAGTCCCACGCGGGTGCAGGCCGGCCGCAGCAAGTATGCCTCCGAAGGCCGAGTTGCCGTGTGCCCGTTCTGCAATCACGTTCATCCCAAGTCCGTGCATACCCGGCTCAGCGCCGAGGGCTTGCGCCGCGACGCACTGCTGGTGGCCGCGGACATCGCCGACGATGGGACGAAGGTATTCCGGGAGCCCACCAGGGTGGAGTTCGACGCCGTCGAGCTGGCTGCAAAGGCGCTCGCCACTGAGCTACCCTTCGGAACGCTCAGCGCACGCCCGGATGAACGTATCCCCGCGGGGAACACCTGGACGATCCAGTCGGTGAACTACGGCGACCGGACCTACGGTGATCTTGTCCCTCCGCGGCAAACCCTCGGCCTGATCCAGCTGGCTCGTGCGATCAACGAGCTGTCAGCTGAGTTTCTATCGGCAGGCGCCTCGGCCGCGTACGTTCGTGCACTGGCCAGTTTCGCTACAGCAGCGATGATGCGCAAGATCCGCCGAACCTCGCGCGGATGCCGCCTCGAGGTGAGAGCGCAGAAAGTCGGCGATCTGTTCGTCAATCAATCTGCGGTCACGTTCTCCTACGACTGGTTCGAGTGCGGGCTCTCGGACGGCCCCGGATCGTGGGAATCCCTCGAGAAGAAGACTGTTTCCACGCTGCGCGAAATCCGAGCACGGTTCGGGTCCACCCCCGCGGACATTCAACGCGGCAACGCCACGATGCTCCCGTTCCGGGACGGCGGTATGACCGCCGTAGTAACAGACCCCCCCTACGACGACATGATCGATTACAGCGACTCCAGTGACCTGTTCTACGTGTGGGCCAAACGAGCCATGTACACCGCGGACCCCTCGCTCTCGATGACGATGCATCCGGACGGCGTCCAGGAGAAGACCGACGAGATCACCGTCAAACGTGGTGGGGCGCCGGCGGGAGACCACCGCACCGTCGAACACTACGACGCCATGATCGCCAGGGCCTACGGCGAGATGCAGCGAGTCGTCGCCCGCGACGGCGTCGTGACCATTGTCTTCGGGCACAACGATCTTCGGGTCTGGTATCGGATGCTGTCCGCGCTGGAGCAGGCCGAGCTCGTGATGACCGCGTCGTGGCCGGCCAAGACGGAGGCGGGCGGCGCCGGGGCAGGGGCGAAGAATGTGGTGACCACGTTGACCATGGCATGCCGGTCCGCCTCGGTGAACCGGCTGCCAGGGGCGCTAGCCGCCGTGGAGAATCAGATCCGGTCGGAGATAGCGGACCGCTTCCGGCTGTGGGAGATGTCGGGATTGGCGCCCACCGATATGCTCATGGCCTCCGCAGGCCCGGCGATGGAGGTGGCCGGCCGCTACAGTCGGATCACCGACAACACCGGCACACCAGTGGATTTGGTCGCCCTGCTGGCGACCGCCCGCCGCACGGTGCAAGAGATCGCGCTGGACAAGATCAACTCCGTCCCGATCGAGATGTTCGACGAGAGAACCAAATTCGCATTGTGGTGGGTTGAGTTGTTCGGCCGCGACCTCGTACCGCAGTCCGAATTGCGTTGGCACAGTTTCACTTCCGGTATAGAGTCCAAGGACCTCAACTCCCTGGTGCGCAAGGCCACCGGCGGATGCCGATTCGTCCAGGCCGACCAGTTCACCAATGCTGTCGACACCCACTCGGCCCTGATCGATGTCGTGCTGGCTATCGCGCGGGCTTGGTCGCTCGGAGACAGCGACGATGTCGCCGCGGTGATGGTCGCAGCCGGTCGGGATGTCGACGACGAGCAGCTATGGGCCACAGTCGCATTCCTGATCGAACGGCTGCCCCCAAGCGATCCGGATGTGCGGAGCTGGCAGGCGATGCGCCGCGAGGCCGGCGTGATCGCCGCCGCCGCACGCTCGCGGCGCGACGACCTGACCACCGAGTCGCACAGGCGCAGGGATCGAAACGCACAGGGCTCGCTGTTCTGAACCGAATGCCGCCGTCCTAGTAAATGCCGCTGCACCGGTAGACGCCCCAAACCCATTGTGGCAGGCTGTTTCCCGTAGACGGCCGCGCAAACGCCGGAGTTGGTGCCACACTGGCCACACGAGCGGTGAGCAGCCGCGGGCACAACGCATCGAAATCGAGGGGCACGTGTGGTTGATGTCGAGGCGACCACATGGTGGCGGACACTGCGGCTGCGCGATGAGGTCAGCGGATCGTCCGGAATCGACGACACGGTGGCCTCGCTCTATCGGGTCGTCTACGGCAAGGGCGTGGGAAAGCCGCGCTACGCGAACGCCGACTACTACGGCCAGATCACCTATCCCACAGATCAACTCGTCGAGTTGCTCGCGCGCATCGCGATCCGCTTGGGTGGCGGCAATCGATCGGATCGGGGCTACCGGCTGGTGCGCCTCGATCAGGGCATGGGCGGCGGCAAGTCACACGCGTGCATCGGCGCCTGGCACCTCGCCACGGCGCCGGAGGCGCTGGCGCAGCAGGATATCGGTCGCGCGGTGTTCGACCACGCCCGTGAAATGATCGGCCGCGATCTGCCGGCGGACCTCGACCGGCCGCACGCGGTGGTGCTGTCGTGCGACAATATGACCCCTGGCGCGCCCGATCCTGATCAAGACGGCCCGTGGTCGTTCAACCTCTTCGAACGGTTTCTGTGGCGGCTGTTCGAGCCGTTGGCGGACCGCGAACGGCGGTACGAGGAGTACAAGGCGTACTTCTCGAACAAGGCCAAGATCGCCGAGGCGATCCACCAGGTGGGGCGCCCGGTTCTGATCATCGTCGACGAGATCGTGAACTACATCGGCGACGGCTTGGAGGGCACGAACAACGAGAAGCTCACAGCGCAGGACATGGCCTTCCTGCGGAACATCACCGAGGCGGTCGGCGACGTGCCGAACACCGTAATGGTTGTCGTCATGATCTCCTCCGAGAAGGATCAGACAACGCTCCAGGGCGACGGGGACGCCCGGCGCCAGGATCTGGAGGCCTACCTGCAGCGCAACGGCCGACCGATGGTGGTCAACGAGAATGCCGACTTCACTGCTATTCTCCGCCGTCGACTATTCGACGTATTCGATCAGCAGGCCTTCCTTGATGCGATCACAGCGGCCGTAGACAGCCTCACGCCGGTGTTCGAGCATGACTCCTGGCGCACCAAGGTGATCGCCACGCTCGGGTCTCCGTGGACCCGCCGCTTTGCCGAGGAGGTGCAGCGGACATTTCCGTTCCATCCGCAGCTGATCGACCTGGCCGAGCGGGAATGGGCGAATCTGGCCGCCTACCAACAGGTCCGGTCGACCATCAAGATCTTCGCCGCGACGGTAAGCACACTGGCGGACCGAGCCGAAGCCGGAGAGTGGGTGCCGCTCCTCATCGGAGCGGGGGACGTGCCGCTGTCCGACGAGCGAGTACGTGAGGCGGTGCTGGACTCCGGCCTGGTGAGCGGGACCAAGACCCGGACCAACTATCGATCCATCGCGGTGAACGACGTTGTAGACCTCGACGACAAGGAGGGCGCTGCCCGGCGACAGGACCGTTTTCGCCCCGCCACGCCGTGGCAGACGACGAATCCACGCGCCGCGGAACGCGCCGCGACCCTGATATTCCTCACCTCGATCGTCGGCACCAGAGGCGGCGGATCCCGGCGTGGCGCAAGCGATCCGGAAGTCAAGGCCGCGATGATGGTCCCGGACAACACGTTCGGCTACAACGACGCGGACGCCATCGTCCGCGCGTTGTGCGATTCCGAGGGAACCGGCCTGGCCTGTCTGGAAGTCTACGATGGAAAAGGCGGTCAGCCCCGTCGCTACTACCTGTCGGCGAATCAGCAGCTACCGATGCTTTTCCGCGCCATGCGCAACACCGTCACCGACGCCGACCGCGACGATACGATCGCGGCGCGAACGACGACGATGATAAAACGGGGTTACTTCGCCGACGCGCGGTTCGTGGCCACGGAGCACGACAGCACCCACCGGGACACGCTCATTCATGCAGAGCTGGACAAGGCCCGGACAACCCGGCTGTTCGTGCTCGATCCCGCCATGTTCACCCTCGGCAACGGGACTCAGCAACCAACGCTCGATGCCGTGCGCGCACTGCTCGGACTCGGCGCCGACTCCGTATTCACCGCGTGGGCGTCGTCGATGGTATTTCTCGTCTGCTCCGCGCGCTCGCGGGCTCTGGCGCGCAAGGCTGCGGCCGAATATCTCGCTTACGAACGCGTCCTCGACGGCCCCGAAGTGGAGTCAGACGACGACCTGCGCTCCAAGGCCACCGAACAGCGCGACAGGTCTCGCAAGCGGGTCGACGAATATGTCTCCCGGGGCTTTCAGCACGTACTGTTCCTAGCCCAACCCGATCCGGCCGTGGAACGCGACGTCGAACAGCGCAATCTCGAGGAGGGAACACTCGACGGGGTCAAAGTCTGGGAATTGCTTGCCCAGGTGCAGAAGGCGTTTCCCAAGGACAAGTTCACTGGCCGCGCGCTGGTGCACAATCTCCGCGAAAACGACTACGGCCGACCGCTTCCCGAAGTACGTGACGCGTTCTGGAACACCCCACGCCTAGCACTGCTGCCGGCCGGTGAGGCCGACCTGAAGATCGCGATCCACGAGGCCGTGACGGCCGGCGAGCTACGAATCGTCCGGGCCGCGGACGAAGACGTCGTAATCGACGACCCCGCCAATATCAACCTGAACGCGCCGACCTACCGGTTGGCCAAACCCGCTCCGAAGCCGGAAAAGTCGCCGAAGCCCGGCAAGAATGGGCCGCTCACGACAAAAGCCCCGACCGAACCGTACGGCTCGGATTCGGCCGAGCCGTCCGACGAGACCGGTCCCAGTGAGCAGATCCTGGGCTTCACCGCGATGAAGAATCTGACAACCGACCCCGACGCGGCAGAAGTGCTGGCACAGGTCTTTCGGCGCCTGTTCGACGCGCTGGACCGCCGAAGCATGAGCTACGTACAGTTCACGATTCAGGCACACCTGCCTCCTGACCAGGTCGAGGAGATACGTCAACTGATCGGCGAGCTCGGTGTTCCGGTGACTGTCAGGGACTGTTGAGCCGGGCGTCGAGCAGCAGATGCGCGACCTGCCTGCGTTCAGCCCACAGCACCAGCACCTGTCGTAGCAGGCTCGCCACTGGCCAATAACTGAGGCCGATGGCGTCGATCGTTGCGACGAAAGCGGCGGCAACCCGCGGGTTGTCCAGCGCAGGTCCGACGACTGCCAGGTCAGGCCGATAGAACCGATCGACCTTCACGACGGGATGACCGCCGTCCCATTCGCAGCACTCCGCAGTCGCATCCCCCAGCGCCTCGACAAGCGCCGTCGCTGCCGGAATATCGCCATCCCGCAGTGACGCGTGCCGGGGCAGGTCATCGATCAGTGACGTCAGCCGTACGGTTCGCCGGGACGCTACATCGGTAAGTTCGAATCGGCGAAGCTGCGGCAGCGGGATCGTGAGCGCAAGGCTGGCCACCGCCGCCCGCCAGCCCGGATCCGCATGCGTCAGGCCCGCGAAGGCGTGGTCCAACCCGGCCTGCCCGAACTTGGCGAGCGCCCCGCCACCGGCCCATGCCGCGCTCAGGGCGAGAGCGGACAACCCGGGCCGACCCGAAGAGCTCAGCGCGTCCGTGATCGCCCGCTCCACGACATCGGCCACGGTCGGGTGCCGGTCGACGAGTTCGGCGAGCACCTCTGCCAAACGCAGCACCGTGGCGCCGACCGGGTACTGCATACGCAGCTCCAGCGCCATGCCGGCCAAACTCTTCTGGAATCTTGGCGACGCGTCGGCGACGTTTTCCGCGAGCAGGTCGATCGCTAGCCGGGCCGCAGGCAAGCACACCAGGCTGACCTTGTCTTCCTGGTTCACCGCGATCAGCTCGCTCAGTACCGCGTCACGCAACGCATGCCGCTCGGCGAAAATCTCGCCTGCGGCGAACAACCAGGTATCACGCCAGTGGAGAGACGGCACCAGGCTCATGAGCCGCAAGGTCACGCTGGTCTCATAGACCGACAGCAACGCTCGGGCGGCGAAATACTCTTGCAGGGTGCGCACTTCGAACCCCACTCCATCGTCCGGCCGGGGCACGAGCAGAACCAGGCGACGCTGCGCGAGCTGGACCATCCGCCGCGACCGCTCATCCGCCTCGTCGTCGTCGAACCCTTCGTCGGTCAGCAGAGTGAACGACTCGCCGCGCAGGTCATCCTCGGTCAACATGGATTCGGCATCGCCCTCATGCTCCGCTCGCGCCTGCAATACCAACCCGGCCCGAGCGTGCAGAGCGTCAATGTGCGGCTTGTGGCGTTGCAGTGTCGCCGCATCCGGGGTGTCCTTCGCGGCTTCTCGGTTGTACACCGTCTCGTAGTATCCGCGGTACAACTCGAACCTGTGCCGCGGCGCGCGATGCTGCCGCTCCAGCAACAGCGCCATGATGGTGATCTGCAACGGTGACCGCATGAGCAGCGACGTCACCTCGTTGTCGGCGGCCGCATCGTTGATCCGGTGCAGCATCTGGTCGCGCCTGTCCGGATCGTCGGGATAGCGGGCGGCAGCGAGTCGTTCGGCATACCGAACCGCCTCACCGGGCGTGAGGCCGCGCAAACGCACTTCCCGGAATTCCGCCGCCGAGAATTCTGCTGCATAGCCTTGCGGCCGCGTGGTCACCACCAGCAACACATCGGATTTGGACGCCTTCACGTCGATTCGAAAGTCGCTCACCCGCTGCAACAGAGTCGCGCGGGTCCGCGACTCCGGGACCTCGTCCAGTCCGTCCAATACGACGGCCCAGGGCCAGCGGTGCAACCACGAACCGAGCTGCATCCCGGTTATCGTTCCGGTGGCCACTCGGCTCATTCGATCCGCGATATGTTCGAGTAACGACAGGCCCGGGGTGACTGCCAACGCGTCGGCGTATTGGTCGAGCCGGACCTGACACGGCCAGCGCCGCATCACCGGCACATCGATTCCCAGCTTGCCGATCAAATCCCCGGTGAATCCGTTGCGGAACTTGCGGGCTTCGGCCGTCAGGGAATCATCGGGCACATCCTGCAGCTGAGCCACCCGGTACGCCTGGCATATCAGTTGGGCCACGGTCGTTTTACCCTGCCCTGGTCCGCCCAGGATCACGAGCCCGCCGGGCTCATCGCGCAGCGATCGCTCCCCCTGCTCGATCACGTGCGCCACGACGCCGACGTCATCGTTATCGCCTGCCACCGCCGGCAGATCGACGGCGACCCGCAGCAGCGACAACGATTGCCCGTCGTGATCACCCGCCTGCCCCAAGGTCACATACTGCTCGGACAGCATCTCCTTCGCGCAGTGAGTGAGCAGCGTCGTGCCGAGATCCGGCGTCATGCCGTCGACATACTCGTTCAACCGGGCGAGCAGATCCCCTGGAGCGATGAACCCGAGATACCGCTGGGCGACCGCCGGTGTGCGGTCGAGTAGGCGACAGACAGTCATGTAGTCCCAGACGCACCACCCCTTCAAACCGAGACCGGGAGCTACCTCCTCGCCCATGAAGTGCTCGATCTTCGCGAGTCCACCGTCATCCGGCTTCGGGGAAAGCTCGACGTTCGTGACTACCAAGAAATACTGCGGCAGACGGCCCCGCTTCGAACTCGGCTTCATCCATTCGGCAACTTCTCCCCGAATCTGCTCCCGCAGCCAGCGCACGTTATCGGAACGCCCCTGCGAACGCAGACGATGTTTAACCTGGATAACGCCATATCCGTCCCATGGACCGTCGGGGGCGGGCACAGGGAAGTTCAGCTTCCCCTCGAACTCCGCCTCTCTACCCCCGTCCGGACCATCCCCGAAAACGTGCACCCCGTTGCCGAGCACGTCCAGCGCCAAAGCCTGTGTCAGATGTTCCATCTCGCGCCAGCCAAGCCGGTCGAGGTCGTAGTCCACCGACAATCCCCATCATTCGGTTGCATCACTTCGAAATGTGTTGAGCCAGAGACTACCTCGATGATCCACGTACGACCACAGGGCAGTCGCCTCGACCATGGATTGAATCATGCGACCGGATTGGCCAACATCCTTAGCAGACCACCGATGTCGGCGAGCAGTTCGAGCTTGCCGCCGAGGGCGGACAAATAGGCGGACAGTGACCGGCCTCAGCCCAACCTTTCTACGGTGCGCAACTGCCCGCATGCATCCTTGTTCTTCGCTGCTCCAAGGCAAGCGGAAGCGGGCCGTAGACGAGGTTCGCGCGCCTACCGAGAGCCATACGCCGGGTCGATATTGAGCTCCCGAGTCCCTCGACGAGCTTGTGTTCCGAGGTACCGGGCCGCGGTACCAGGTTCAGGAGTCGCCGCGAGGATCTGGCGGCTTGCACCAGGCCCAACGCCCCGTTCCTCTCGGCGGGTGCGCTGCCCAACGACATACATTACCGGGAAGGCATCGACGGCTCAATGATACCTCTTGTTGGTTGCACCAGTGGCAGACATTGACGCCCGTACACACTGAATGTAACATCTTCTGACTGATCCGAAAGAATCACCGCGGTTCGTTGAAGATATCACCGCCTGCTGGCTGCCGCGGACCTATTACTCGTTCGGGAGAGTTTCCGCATTGGGGAATCGGTGGACGACCTCGATCTTTCCGACGATGTGCCCGTTGAACTCGGGCAGGTCTTCGGCCGGTATCCAGTATTCGAGAATATTTCGACCGCCGACCTGGTGGATTTCGTAGCGGTCGAGGAAGGCGGTCTCGATATTGAAGCTGGTTACGAACCCGGCGCCAGAGGCTGGGACGTTCCAGTCTCGTGCGATCATGATGGCGTATTCCTCGTTGAGGACTGGATAGAAGATCGGCTGCGATGGCAACCGCAGTGGCCACTCCCGCCATCCGGACGCAGCTACCAGGTCCAACTCCTCAGGGCCGGTGGGCCTCCACAGCTGGGTCGTCGGTTCGCCGTTCACCATGCTTATTTTGCCTCGGGGGTGTGGTGAGCGACGTCGCGCACGACCATGGAGGCAACGACCTTCGGCCCTTCCAAAACCAGGATCTCGGCTCCTTCATGGAGGTAGGGGAGCGCGAGATCGGGGGCCAGGAATCCGATATTGACGAGTTCGCCACCGTCGCAGTCTTCTCCGGTGCGCTCGATGAGGATGCTGATGGCCTGGTTGGATTGCGCGGGCCATCCCGGCTGGGTTTCTTCTTCGCCGCCGAGCCGGAAGACTGCCGTTGTCGTATAGACCGGTGCTGTGGGCGGGCCTGTCTGTCGACCTCCTTGTTCGGGTGGTATCCATTGTAGACAGGCGATTGCTTCAGGGTTCTCTATCTTGTTTATGGCCATAGGTTGATCCCGTTCCCGTAGAGGTTGATCAGCCTCATGAGTTCTGTGTCCGCGTACGATGCGGGTCCGATGCCGTCGAGTTTGCCGCCGGGGTGGTGGTGCAGTCGGTCGAACAGCCATTGGGGAATCGACGTCTGGACCGTCAATCCATCGCCTCCGTTGAGGACTTCGCCCCAGCGCTCTGCGTGTTCGCCTTCGTGTGCGAACCATTTTCCTTCCATGTTTCCGGGGCCGTTTGTGAATTCACCGGTTTCCGCAATCGAATTGAATTCGTTGGCGTCAACATTCCGGTACAGCGTCGTGCCAGGGGATTCGACTCTCGGAGTGGTCGAGTTAGTGTCGTGGACGTCTCGGGGCATCAGTCCGAGAGGGTCGGTCCAGGCGGTGGGGTTCAGCGGGTAGCTGTGTGGGTTGTCCGCGGGTGCGAGGCCGATCGGGTCCCGGGTGAGGAATCGTCCGGTGGCCGGGTCGTACATTCGGTGCAGGCTGTGGTGCAGGCCGGTTTCGGGATCGTGGAGCTGGCCCGGCAGCCGCAGCGCAGTTCCTGGCTCCCCGTGCCAGGTGGTGGATCCCCAAAGGTGAACCGTCGCGGTTGCCGTGATGTGTGCGGTGGCTGGATCGATGAGTTCGCTGGGGGTTCCGACGACGTCGGTGATGACCGCTCGGACGGTGCGGGTGCCGGTGTGGTCGTCGACGGCCTGTGTGATCGGCGTGTAGGTATTGGGCTGGTACTGCCAGCGGCTCCGGGTCGCGGCGATGGCCTCTTCGATGAGGTGGGTGCCGTCCCAGGTGTAGTCGACGCGTTGAAGGGTTGTCCCGTCGCTGTCGAGGTGTTGTTTGGTGGTGCGGCGGCCGAGGGCGTCGTAGGTGTAGTGCCACCATTCGCCGGCGGGGGTGCGGACGTCGGTGAGTTGGTCGAAAGCGTTGTACCCGTAGTGCCACACCTCCGGCTGCTGGGAAGGCCGAGTGATCTCTTTGCGGGTGAGTCGGCCCGCCGGGTCGTGGTGGTAGCGGGTGTCACCATCACGGATGAGGAGGTTGCCGTGGTATTCCCGCTCGACCGGTTGGGCGCGGTCGGGAGTTCCCGGCGGTACGGCGGCGGGTTGGGGGAGGCTGGTGGTGATGTTGTGGAGCGGGTCGTAGGTGTATGCCTCGGCTAGCGTGCCATCGCGGGTGATGGCAGTGACGCGTCCGGCCAGATCCAGAACGTAGTCGGATTCGACGGGTTGCCCGTCGTCGGGGCGGGTGAGGGTGTGGCTGGTGAGGTATCCGTCTGGGCGGTAGGCGAATTCGTCGTGGCGGAGCAGCCGTGGTTCTGGCCGCGTGGATGGGCCGATGCCAAGGTTGAGGGCGTGGGCCGGGTGGCCGGTGACCGTTTGTGTGGCGATGTGGCCGATGTTGGTGAGGGACCGTTCGACAGCGATCTCGCCGAGGGTCCAGCCGGTGGGGCGGCTGGCGGGGTCGTAGGTGAACGTGACGGTGTTGTCGTCGGCGGACAGGCTGCGTATGCGCCCGGCATGATCCCACTGCCAGGTGGTAGTGCCGGAACCGGTGGTGCGTTGGATGCGGCGGCTGTGCTGGTCGTAGTCGTGTCTGATCGGGGGCCGGTCATCGAGGTGCTCGGTGGCGATGCGGCCGGTGGAGGTGTAGGTGAATTCCAGTGTGTGCGTGGCGTCTTCGCCGGTTCCGGTGACGGCGGTGAGGATTCGTCCGGTGGGGTCGTGGGTGTAGCGGAGGAATTCGCCGGTGTCGGCGGTGATGTCGGTGAGGCGGCCGAGGATGTCGTGGGTGTGGTGGCGGGTGATGCCGGTCGCGGGGGTGACGGTGGCGATACGGCCGGCGGTGTCGTGGCTGTATCGGGTAGTGGCGCCGCTGTAGTCGGTTTCGGCGATGAGGCGGCCGGCGGTGTCGTAGTCGTAGGTCCAGCGTTGGCCGAGCGGGTTGGTGACGGTGCGCAGCCGTCGCTGGGTGTCCCACGTGTAGCAGGTGACCGTGCCGTCGGGGTCGGTGCGTGAGGCCAGCAGATCGAAAGCGCCGTAGGTGTATTGGGTGATGCCACCGGCGCGGTCGGTGTGGGTGAGGGTGTTGCCCTCCCCGTCGTAGGTCCACTCCTCGTGGTGGCCGTCCGGGTCGATGCGACGCAGTAGTGTCCCGGCGGCCGACCACTCGTACCGGGTTGTGGAGCCGAGGGGGTCGGTGACTGTGGTCGGGCGGCCGAAGCCGTCGCGGTCGATGCGGGTGACCGCACCGTAGGGGTCGGTGATCCGCATCGGCAGCCCGGCGGCGTCGGTGTCCATTGTGGTGCGGGCGCCGGTGGAATGGACGATCTCGGCGACCGCACCGTTAGCGCGGTAGGTGTACTCGGTGCGCGCGCCCGCAGCGTCGACAACCGCGACCAGATCCCCGTGTTTGTTCCATTCCTGGCGACGCACGCTGTCATCGGCGCCGGTGATCGCGGTGGGCCGGTTCCGGAACATGTAGTCGATCGAGACCGTCCGGCCGTCCGGCCGGGTGACCGCCGCGATGTCACCCTCGCCGTTGTAGGCGTATCGGGTGGTACCCCCGTCGGGTGCGACAACCGCCAGCGGTCGCCGGTCGGCGTTGTAGTTGATACGAGTGCGGCCACCGGCCGGGTCCACCAGGTCACGCAGTCGCAGATCAGGGTCGAACCCATGCCGGGTAACTCCGCCGAGGGAATCGGTCACAGTGGTGAGGCTTCCCGTGCCGTCCGGGAATGCGAAGTAGTCGAAGTCGCTGTCCAGGACCCCTGCTGTGCCGCGCTGGAAGATCACACGCCCGGCTTCGTCGTAGGTGTTGACCATCTGGTTGCCGTTGGAATCGATCCACGACATCATCCGATGACCGTCATACGCATACGCCGTCGTCGCGCCGACCGCGTTGGTCACCGACACCAATTCGCCTGCGTTGTACGCGAATCCACGCACTCGGACCGTGGTACCGTGATCTACGACGGACAGCCCGGTGACGCGGCCGGCGGCGGTGTCGACCCGCACCCTGTACCCGCCCGAGTGCGATACCTCGACCGGTGCGCCGTCGCTGTCGTAGTGGAATCGGATGCGGTTGCGGTGCCGGTCGGTGATCGCCGACAGCGCATAGTTCCCCAGCCGGGAGTCCAGCCCGTCGAGGCCGGGCTCGGGCGCGAAGTGCCAGATCAGTTCGCGGCGTTGATCCCACACCCGGTAGCCGCCGGTGTCGGTGCGAGTCAGCGTCCACCGCTGCCCGCCCGTCACCGGCTCGACTGCGGTGCCGGCCTCGGCGTGCGGGTAGGCCAGCATGATGCCGTCCTCCCCGATGAAGGTCACGCCCTCCTGCTCGACCACCAGCCGCATATCGAGAGTCGCCGACCACGACGGGCCGAACCAGCGACCGAACCGATAGTTCGAGCGATGCGCGCGCCGCAATACCAGCCGCAGCACACCCGGCAGCTCGATATCGGTCTCCGGCAACAGGAACTCGCCGGTGGCGATATCGACCGGGTCCTCCGACACCGTCTTCTCATTCTCGGTGCGGTCGTGCTCCGGCCCCGCCTCCCGAGCCGTGTCGTGCGCGCCCTGATCGGCGTGAGCCCGCTCCGCCGGTGTATCCGGGGAATGATCGACCGGTGACTGGTCCGGGGGATGCGCGTCGGGGCCCGTGTGAGGGGAATCGTTGGGGTGTGAGGTGTCTCCGGGCGAGTGGTCGCCGGGGTGCGTGCTGTCGCCTTTCGGGCCGCTGTCGGCCGGAGATTCGGTGTGCGGCGGGTCCGACGGGTGAGATGCGCCGTCGGGTTGGGCGCCGGAATCCGGTGTGGGCTGGCCCGGTTCGTGCCCGTGCGGGCCAGGGGTATCGCCCGCATGCGTGCCGACGGTCTCGGCTTGATCCGGTGCTGGGGCCTCGGGCCGCGCAGCGGAATCGTGTGGCCCGGAGCCTGTGTCGGCGCTGGTTCCAGTCGGTTGGCTTCCGGGATCGTGTGGCGCGGAAGGAGTTTCCGAGCTCGGATGGGGACCGGTCGTGGGGTGAGTGGCCGGTCCCGGGTGGGTTTCCGGTGTGGTCGGGGTGTCGGGAGTGTGTGTTGCAGCGCGGGTGGTGCTGCTGCCGGGAGCGTCCTCGGCGAGGTTCTCGGCCGCGCGGGTCACCGTGCCGATTCGTGAGACTTCGCTGGCTTCCCGCACTGCCGACAGCGCCGGTTTGGCTGCTCCCGCACCACCGGTGCCGACGGTGGTGACCAGGTCCCCGGTTACCGTACCGAGGAATTCCGATGGGTTCTTGCGGGCATCGGACAGGAACGTCGAGACCGTGGCCCCTGGGTCGGCGGCTGCGACGACCATGCCGGTGCCCAGGTCCGACATGCCCTGCATGTACTGGGCGGGGTGGGTCATGTTGTAGGTGTCGATCGGTGACACCTGCCGCACGAACTGGACGATCCCGGTCGCACTGGTCAGCAGGCCCTTGGTGAAGTTCAGTCTCGACTGATCCGTGGCCTGCCCCAGGTCCAGGAAATCGGCCGCCATCCGGGAGGTGAACGGTGGCTCTTCCGGCGCCGTTTCCGTGGCCGCAGACAGTCCCGACACCGCGGTCGCGGCGGCATTGTCACGCTGAGATCGCGCACCCCGCAAGATATCCCGTGCCGTGTCGCGCATCGAGGTCCAGGTGTCGACGAGCGGGGTCTTCTTCTTCGCCTCGTCCGACAGCGCGTTCCACGCGTTCTTCTTGTTGCGCTCCTCGGTGTCGGCCTGCTTCCACTTCGCGATCGCGTCGGCCGCTTTCGTCTGCGCGGCCGTGACCTCGTGATACCACGCCTCAAGTACACCGGCCGCCTTGTGCATGGCGTCCGAGCCCTCCCACCACAGCTTCGGCTGCTTGCCGAACTCGGCATGGAACGCGTCCGCGGACTGGCCGGTCCAGTCCGCGATATTCACCTTGCCCAGCGCGTCGCCGGTCTTCTCGATCGAATCCCCCATCTGCTTCAACTGCTCGGCAGCATGCGTGATCGCCGCCGGCTCCCCGCGGATCAGCTCCTTCGGATCCTCGGTCTCCCCCAACTCCCGCTCATCCACCTCACCGCCGGTCGCATCGACGATCCGGTCACCCAGATCGTCCAGGCCCTCCGCCACACCATCCGCGCCCGCCCACCGCGCCGCCGATGCCGCCTTGTCCAAGCCCGTGTCGGTGATCTCTCCGGCCTTCTCGGTGATCTTCTCGACGGTGTTCTCGACCGCGTCACCGATGCTGTCGAACAACCCCACAGTCAGCTCCCCCCTTGACCATTCATGATCTGCGCAGCCCTCTCCGCCGCGCCGGTGTTCCAGTTCGATGGAAAACCACTGTTACTCAACGCATCCGGTGTGACCGCCTGGATCACCTGCACGTTCTTATCGATATGGGAGAACGCGTCCGAAAAGGACTGCCCGCTGTAATCGGCATGCCGGACCTGGTTGAACCCGTTGTCGGCCAACGTATCTCCCCACAAACGGGCGTCGATCTGCTCCTTCGACAGATGCGGATCACCAGCGATGTGGGAGTACATCTCCTTGAACGTGTTGGAGAAAGTCTCCTCCATCTCGTGATAGCGGCCCGCCGCCAGACCGAGGGTCTCCGCCATCGCGTTACCCGCCTGCACCAGCGCCCGCACACCCCACGACCAGCGCTCGGTGAACGTCTCCATCGCCTGCTGCACCGACGCCTTCCCCGCCTGCAACGGCGACAACGCCAGCACCGAAAACCCCCGACCAACCGCCCCCGTCTCACCGGTCCCCAGCTCCGACAACTCCCCGACAATCCCGTTGATCCCATCGGCAGCCTGCTGCAACACCGCCGGATCGACATTCAGTTGCTCCGCCGCCACCTACAACACCCCCACCCTGGCCGCCGAATCCTCATCGATCATCGGTGGAAATGCCATCGGCGCAGGCCCGACCGCGTCGATCATCACGCCCGTCGGATCCTCGCACTCGGCGGCGTACTCGCCTAACCGCCAACCACACAACGTGTGATACCGAAGCTCACCACCGGAGGCGGCACCACGGCGCGCCAGATAGCGCGCGAACTCCTCCTCGCTAGTGAACGCGGCAATCCACCACACGCCACCGACCTCGCACGTGGAGATCCGGTCATCATCAGTGAGCGGCACCAACAACGCCGCATCACGGAACGCGGCAACCAGGGCATCCGGCTGCCCGAACCCGGCATAGAACGCCGCGATCTCGGCCCGCAACACCGCCAGGCCATCCTCGGTATCGATCACGTCGGCACTCCCCTCCCGGTCGACAACCACCCCCGAGCAACGGCACTCCGAGCATACAGACCAGGTACACGCACGCCATGCACTAGAAGCGGCGCCCACGCCGATAACCCAATGCTCAGCCGGGTGATTACGCGACGGCTGACGCTCAGCCCGGACCTGTGAAAGTGGCCGCATAACAGAGACACCCCACGCCGCTTCTGGTCAGCGCGTCCATAGGCACTTGATTCGCCAGGCTCGCAGTAGCCACAACCGAAAGGAATAGCACTTATGACCAGACCCGTACCTCCCAGAAAGAAGACACGGCGCGCTGAACCTATCGACAAGCGCATCGCAAAGAACGGCACGGTGACCTACACCTTTCAGATCGACATCGGCACCAAACCGGACGGCACCCGCGACAGACAGCGGTTCACCTACCCCACTGCCGCGGTGGCGCGGCGCGAATATCGAAGGATCTCCACGGAGGTCGCCGAGGGCAAGTATGTGCGTTTCACGAACCTCACGGTGGACGAAGCGTGCGACGAGTGGCTCGACGGCCGACGCGGCATCCGCACGATCTCGCTGCGGGGCTTGATCAACGACCTCAAGCCCGTCCGGCGGAAGTTCGGTGGCCGCAAACTGGCCGACCTCACCAAGGCCGACGGCGATGCATTGGTCGAGTGGATGCTCACTGCCGGCCGCGTCGACCGGCACCGCTACGACCCCGAATCCCTCACCACACGCATCGCCGACTTCATCGCCAATCACCCCGACGGAATCTCGACTCGCGCCATCAACGCCGAATTCCCGGACGGCAACGTCCGATCCAGCCTCTCAGCACTGCTGCGCACCGGCCGTATCACCCGTCTACGTCGCGGCGTTTACGCGCCCGGCACGCAGGCGACCTCGATTCCAGCAGGGGGTCAAACCAGTCACCGTCCGCGCCACCTTGACCGCCTTCGGCGCGGTTTTACAGTCCTACGTCGACCAAGGTTTTCTCCCCCGCAACGTGATCGCGCTCGTGGAACGACCACCCGACGACATCGCCGATGATGACGACGACAACGAAACGCGGTCGTGGACCGTCGCCGAGATGGCAGCCTTCCGCGAATACGCCCGCACCCACCGCCTCTACGCCTGCTGGCTGCTGTCGTGCTACGGCATGCGCCGCAGCGAAGTCCTCGCCGCGCGCTGGACACGATTCACCAGCACCACCCTCCGCATCCGGCGCGGCCGCGTTGCGATTGACGGCACCCACACCGAAGAGAACCGGCCCAAGTCCCGTCGCAGCCGCCGCGACCTCCCTCCACCCGCCGATGTCGTCGAAGCCCTCGACGCACTCAAGAAGCTACAAATGGCCGAATGCCAGGCATTGGGCATCGAATGGACCGATGACCGGCTCATCGCCGTCCACGAAGACGGCACACCCGTCCGGCCCGAGTGGTACAGCGACGAGTTCCAGCGTCTCCGCACCCGCGCCGGGCTCCGCCGCATCCCGCTCAAGCACCTGCGCAACACCTCGGTGTCGCTGATGCTGGCCCTCGGCATTCCCCCGCACATCGTCGCAAGCCTGGCACGGCCACGACCCTGCCGTCTCCTGTCCATCTACTCCGACGCACAACCCGAAGACCTCCGCGCCGCCGGCGCCGCACTATTCACCTGAACACACAGACGATCCTCGATTTGGCACACTCTTGGCACACTCGGAAACTGACAGGCACTCAAGGAAATGGAGAGGCACTCCGCTATTACGGCATACGGACAGCTACAAACTCTCAACCTTCTGATTCGGTCCACAATGCGCGATAGCATCGAACGCACTCACAACCCGCGCTGAGCATGCACCAACCAGGCCGCGAACGAGAAAGAATTCATACGAGCAAACTCGCGACCAGCCACACTAAATCAAGGCTCACGACTTGCAGCAAGCGCACGCACAGCCGCCTCGCTTCAGGTCAAACTGGCCCGCTACACAGCCGAAACGCCCTGCAGCAGCGACGATTTCAACACACCGCACCAACAGTCAACCGATCCTCCCCACCATCCCGGAGTTTCGGATCATTTGCCGCCACAGCCCTCTACATCAGTAACCCAGCAACCACATCAAACGCGGACATCCACCGACGGATTCTCACGCACCAGCACCGGCTCTCATCGCGAGAATCGAGGCGATTCCTCCCACCCGCTGGCACACTGACGGTATCGAACACTGCTCGTTAACACCGTTAAAATATGCTCTGAACTGCGCGCCCGGAGAGACTCGAACTCCCAACCTTCTGATCCGTAGTCAGATGCTCTATCCGTTGAGCTACGGGCGCATGTCTATCAAGTTGTAGGTGCCCGGCGGGCCGGGCTTGGCGGAGGCGAGAGGATTTGAACCTCCGGTCCCCGTGAAGGGACAACTCATTAGCAGTGAGTCCCATTCGGCCGCTCTGGCACGCCTCCTGGAGCCTTCTCGTATGAGGGGCCCGGTCCTTTCGAACCGCCGAGAGGCAAGAGTACAGAGCAACCGCTCAGGAAGCAAAACGGCTGGTCATGAGGGTCGCTGTTCAGCGGAGGTGACTGTCGAACCAGTCGAAGATTCTGGTCTGGGCGGCCATCAGGGTCTCCGCGTCCTCGGAGTCGGAGGAGTCGAAGCCGGGACGGTCGGGGCGGTGGTGCAGGCCGGGATAGCTGACGAGGAGGGTGGCCACCGCCGCCGCGGCGGCGTCGCGCAGACGCTCGACCTGGGCCAGGGGGGTGCCGAGATCGTCGTCGCCGTACAGGCCCAGCCACGGCGCCTGGAGCTGCGGCGCGGCCCGGATCAGCGCGTCCGCCCGGTCGGTGAGCGGTTCGGCGATCCCGGGCGCCGCCACGCTGACCGCGGCTCCGATCGGCCGGGTCGTCGCCACCAGGAAGGCGGCGGTCCCGGCGGAGTCGAAGCCGAGCACCCCGATGCAGTCGCCGAATACGCCGCGCGCGACGAGCCAGTCGAAACACGCGTCGAAATCGGCGAACAGGTCGTCTCCGAACACCTTGTCGGTGGCGCCGTTGCGGTGAAAAAGATTGGGTGCCACCACGATCCACCCCTCGCTGGACAGCGAGCTCATCAACTCCAGCAACGCATCGGCGAACTCCCGTGATTCGTGCAGTACCACGATGCCGCCGCGCGCGTACCCTTCCGGCTCGATCACGGTGATGGGCACTCGGGCGGACGCCACGGGCCCTCGGTCGTCTTCCGTCTCCGAACCGCTGTCGCGCAATGGTGCAATATCTCGATAAATGCCCGACATGAATCCAGGGTAGTTCGCCTTTATAAACTTCTGAAGAACTAGCACGTGAGGACCGCTACCCAGAAATTTTCCGGCCGAGCCGACTCTGCGACCGAGCCCGTCCGGCAGGTTCTAGGGTGGTGGGGTGAACGCTCGCATTCGTCCGGACCTCGAGTCGATCCCCGCCTACACTCCCGGCCGCAGCCATCCCGGCGCGGTGAAACTGGCCAGCAACGAGAGCACCCCAGGCCCGTTGCCGACCGTCGCCAAGGCCATCGCGGAGGCGGCGGAGCTCGCCAACCGGTACCCGGACAACATGGCCAGCGAACTTCGCGCGGCCATCGCGGAGTTCCACGGGGTGGACGTGGCCGAGGTCGCGGTCGGCTGCGGCAGCGTCGCGCTGTGCCAGGAGCTGGTCCAGATCACCTGCGCGGCGCCGACCGACGAGGTGCTGTTCGCGTGGCGGTCGTTCGAGGCGTACCCGATCGTCACGCAGGTGGGCAACGCCCGGGCCGTGCAGGTGCCGCTGACCGACGGGTACGCCCACGATCTCGACGCTATGGCCGCGGCCGTCGGCGAGCACACCAAGCTGATCTTCGTCTGCAACCCGAACAACCCCACCGGCACCGCGTACGGCCGCGCCGAGTTGGTCCGGTTCCTCGACGCGGTGCCCGATCACATCCTGGTGGTGCTGGACGAGGCCTACTACGAGTACCTCCGACTGCCCGCGGACGACCACCCGGACGGGGTGCGGATCCGCCGCGATCGCCCGAATGTGCTTGTGCTGCGCACCTTCTCGAAGGCGTACGGGCTGGCCGGGCTGCGCGTGGGCTACGCGGTAGGCGATCCAGAGGTGATCACCGCGCTGCTGAAGGTGCATATCCCGTTCAGCGTCAATCGCCTCGCGCAAGCCGCCGCGATCGCCTCGCTGGACGCCCGGCACGAACTGCTCGAGCGCACCGATAGCGTTGTCGCGGAACGGAAACGGATGCGCGCGGCCCTGGAGGACGCGGGCTACACCGTGCCGCCGAGCGAGGCGAACTTCGTGTGGCTGCCGCTGGGCGCGCGCAGTGCGGAGTTCGGCGAGGCGAGTGCGGAGGCGGGAGTTCTGGTGCGCCCCTACGGAACCGACGGGGTCCGGGTGACAGCGGGCGATCCACACGAGAACGATCTGTTCCTGGCGTTCGCTACCGATCCCGCGACGGTCGCGAGGTTCCTCGGCTGATCGGACCGGCCTTCCCGAGCGTAATCGGGCCTATACGTTCACTTTTCGACTCGGGACGGCAGCACCGATCGCCAAATCGATCAGAATCAGCGAGTACCGAGCGCCTTCGAAATCGTCCGCCAAGCCCGCGGCAGCTCGTCCTTCCAGTACGGCCACGAGTGCGTGCCGACCGGATGCAGGTTCACCTCGGCCGGGATCTGCATCCGCGACAGTCGGTCGGCCAGCGCCATGGTGCAGGCGTTGGCGGCGCCCTCCAGCGGTCCGCCGAAGGTGACCGAGGTGGCCGAGTCCGGGCTGCCCGGAATGTCGTGCGGGCCCGGCATTCCGCTGCCCGACGAGAGGTAGATCGACTCGCCGCGCAGGCCTTCGGCGTTCACCATGACGTCGTGGGCCAGCCATTCGGGGTCGTCCTGATTGCCGAACATATTGTCCGGATTGCCGCCGTAGGTGCGCACCACCGCGCGCGCCTGGGCCTGGCCGAGATCCGAACCCATGGCGTAGCAGCCGCTGTGGGCGGCCACCGCGCGATAGAGCTTCGTATTGCGCATCACCAGCATCATCGCCGCCTCCGCGCCCATCGACACGCCCTCGACGGCATTGCGGCCGTTGCCCTGGAACTTGGCGTCGACCAGCGGGGGCAGCTCCTCGGTGAGAAACGTTTCCCACTTGTTGGTACCGAGCACGGGATCGGTGCGCTGCCAGTCGGTGTAGTACCCGGCCGGACCGCCGATGGTGAAGACCACGTTGACGTTCTTGTCGGCGAAGAACGACAGGGCGTCGCCGCGCTCGATCCAGTTGTTGTAGTCGTTGCTGGCACTGCGGCCGTCGAGCATGTAGAGGGTGGGACGCGGCTTGCTGCGGTCGGCGGGGAGCAGTATCTGCACCTGCACGGTGCGGCCCATCGCGGGCGATTTCACGAACACCCGGAGCAGACGGTCGTTGATCGGCTCGATGCGGTCGATCTCGGGCACCTTCGGAGGCGAAGGTTCCGCCCGAGGCTGAGGTCCGTCGGCGGAACCGGACTCGGCGGGCGGCTGATGTTTGGGCGGCGGCTCGGCCGCACCCGGCGCCGAGAAACTGGCCGCACCGAGGATCAGTGCGGCACAGGCAATGGCGGCGCCGGACAGCCGACGCCCAGCCCGGCGACGAACCATGGCCGATATCCTGCCAGAGGCGGGAGACGACGTCGAAGTTCGTAATGCACAAGTCGCGCGAAAGTGACCCGGGCCACAGGGGTTCGGCGTATCCTCCCCGGCTGGCCCCAGGCCGCACCGCCTATCCAGCGCCGCTCCGGACGCCGTAAACCACCCTGACATGACGACCATCGCCCAGGTCAGCAGGCCTGATCGAACCAAAGCCCCGCCACTTTCACCGGTGCCCGGGCAACCACGCCGAATCCAACCGCCGCTCCCACACCACCGAACTCCGCCCCGCCCTGCCACCGCACAGTCGATTGCGCACCCCGCAGGATCCGCCAGTAGTCTGGGATAGCTCCGGCCGCGCCGGAGCGAGGTGGGTTGCCCGAGCGGCCTAAGGGAACGGTCTTGAAAACCGTCGTGGTTCACGCCACCGTGGGTTCAAATCCCACACCCACCGCAGGTCAGGCGACGTTTCCGCGATCGTCGCCGTCGGTGTTCGGCGATTCGGTCCGCAGTTGGTCCGCAGTAGTCCGCGCAGCGGCAGCCTCGAGCCACCGCTTCCAGCCCTCAGCGGACCGTGCCAACTCCACTGGGGACATGTTCACGTAGAACTCCGGCGCCTCACCGGCCTCGATACGCTCGAGCAATTCATCCAGTACAGCCCGCGCACCCGCATCCATTCCTTCAGCCACCGCATCCAGATCGTCGTCATACAGGTGGCCGTAGAGATCGAGCGTCATGGTCGCCGTCTTGTGTCCGAGCATCTTCTGCACGACCTTGATATTCGCGTTCGCCTTGATCGCCAGCGACGCAGCAGTATGGCGCAGCCAATGCGGGACGAAGCCCTTCAGCTCGACCGCCTCCGCCGCCTGATCAAACACCCAGCGGAACTCGGCGGATTCGAGGTAGTCACCTTTGTGGCTGGGGAACACCAGCGCATCCGGCCCAAGGCCATCGATCAGCCGTTCCAGTTCCTTCACCAAGACACCCGGAACTGGGACGGACCGATTCGTGTGGTTCTTCGTATCGCTGACAACCGTCCCCGAGCCCCGTACGTACGTTGCCGAACGAACGATCCGAATACGCCGCGCTTCCACGTCCACATCCCTCGCCCGTAAAGCAGTGGCCTCTCCGAACCGGATACCGGTATAGGCCAGCACCAGCACCAGCACACGAAATCGGCCGGAGGCCATTCCCAGCCGCAGCGTTTGCACATGCGTGAGATAGACCTTGTCGCTCTGCGTGATAGCCGGTAGCTCGACATCCTCGGCTGGATTCACGGGCAACCGCTTGGATTTGATCGCAAACTTCAGCACCTGACTGAGAACCTGGTAGGACTGCTTGACCCGAGACGCAGACAGGCCGCGGCCCTCGAACCGGACACTGCCCGACTCCGACAAGTTCACGACCCATTCCTGGATGTCCTCGAACTCGATATCCCGCAACGGAGTCGAGCCCCATCGAGGCAGCACCAGGGTGTCCAGGAGCGACCGGTATCCGCCGACTGTCTTGGGTTTGCGCAGCTTCTTTGTGGTGTACCACTTCTCCGCGACCACCGAGAACAGCACGCCGCTACGGTCTGGGTCGACCCATGTACCGGTCACGACCTTCGTAGTTACGTCGCCATCGAGGTACTTCTGAGCCTCCGTCTTGGTGGCGAACGATTGCGCCCGCTCGGTGCCGTTCGGATCGACATAGCGAGCACGCCACCGCTTCCGACAGCCATAGTTCGCCGACTTCGCTCGTTGTCGAGACTTTTCACCTGTGACCGGATCGTCCACGGTAACCGTCTTGTACCAGCGATCTTCAACACCGGAGCGCGGATTACGACGGCCAGCCATCACGCCGCCGCCTTTCCACCGGTGGCTGTCAGCTGTTCCTGCTCATCGATCCAGGCGACTACCGTCGACCACTTCCACACCCGACGCCTTGGACTCATCTTGAAGCTGTCTGGGCCGTATCCGATATGCGCCCACCAGCGCCAGGTAGCCTCCGGTATCCCGGTCCGCTCCTCCAGCTGTCTCGCCCGTAGATATTCCTCCGCCATTGCCATTCCTCCCTATGCCGCATCCGGAGTTGCCGAAGTTTCGTGTAGGCCAGGTGGGTCGGCGGCCATCCGGGCTCGCAGGTATTCCGCACGCCACCGGGAGCGTTTGGAGATCGCGCCCATGATCAGGTGTTCGCGTAGCGGTCTGTCCTTGTCGCCCGGTTCGACCGGCGTCACCTTCAGATGCGAGGTGTCGGGCTTCTCGATGCCGACCGAGGCCAGCAGTTGCCGAACGAATTCCGCGCGATCGGCCTTGTGATCGGGCAGGGTCTTGCCGGACCAGCGACGCGACACCAGCACCCGGCGACCAGGCAGGCCGAGGGTGTCCCGGCGGTGCGCTTTGCCCTTGCAACGGCCCGGCACGGTCTTGTCACTGGCACCGCGGGGGACGATGCCGTATTCGAGCCAGACCGGGCAGCGCGGAGAACACGGCACGTGCCGGAGTTCAGCGTGTAACCGGTCGTAGTGGTCGGCCGCACGGTCCGAGCGCGGTTCCACGATTTCGCTGATGGACTTCACGAGGTACTTGGTGACGTAGCCGATGGTGCGGCCCGCCTTTTCCGCGACCACGCCCTTGATGTGCTTACGGTCCATCTGGTCGCCGAACCGGATGGTGTGCGCAGGCTCCAGGTCGTCAACTGAGTCGAGCTGGTCGAGCGCGTCATCCCAGTAGGTCAGCGGGCGGCCGTCGCCGGGATCGACGAAGGTGGCCTTGCGGTGATCCCACACCGGCTGATGTTCACGACCGTAGATGCGGTTCTGAGGCTCGAAGTGCGGCCACCAGACCTGATGGTAGGTAGCGGCTGTTACTTGCTTGAGGATGTCGCGGGAGATCGCGCCGCGGACGAGGATGTGCAGGTGCGGAGCACCGCGTTTCTGCGGTTCCACCGTGGCGAAATACTGTGCGTCCCAGCCGATCGCGCGGCGTAGGTTCTGAATCCAGCGGTCGACCAGCTTGGAGAAGAACACGATGTCTCGCGCCTGCCCGGCGTAGTCGTAGCTGCCGGGATTCACCGGCGAGCCGTCCGAGCACGGTTCGCCCTGGTCGGTAGTGGCACCATCCTGGTTGATCCGGCCGTAGGAGGGCATGGTGAGGGTGACGAACATGCTCGGTTGGTGCTTGCCCGCGAACACCTTGCCGACCGTGCGCTTCTCCACCTTCTTCCGAGGCAGGTTCGGCACGTCCTGACGCCGACGAGTCGACCGTTTACGCCGATCCTTCACCGTCGCACCCAGGGCCGGGAGACGACCACGCAGCCCGGTCTCCCGCAACTCCTGATCGAGGTCCGCAACGACTTCCCTGATGCCCGCTGCGTTTTCATCGTCACCGTCTTCAATGGCCTGGCGGTAGTCGGCGACGAGATCCGCACGGGCGGTGAGCAATTCGATCTGCTTCTCGGTGGGGTCGGTCTTGTAGTCCACCGGTTCGGACTCCATGTGCCAGCCCTCGCGGCACTGCGCGATCCGGAGTGCCCGGTTGGCCTTGGCGCACGCCGGGCACACCGATTCGATAGTGGACTTGCACGGCGCAGCCTCATAGGTCACGGTGCCCGTGTTCGGGTCTTCCACCCGCATCGGAATCGGCCGCTGGCATACGTCGTACTTCTCCGCAGCAGCCTGCGCCGCCTCGAACAGATTGGGCATGGCGCGACGCTGAGCAGCTGTCAGCCGAGTCGGCCGGTCTAGGTCAACGATCCCCTCACTCATCAGGCTGCCTCCTTGTTTCCGCTCCGGCCGGGACCGTCGATACGGGGCAAGGTGATGGTTTCCGCGAGCGAATCCGATTGCCGGAGAGCCAGTTCCATGACTCCTGGTGCGGCCACGGTGGCGCTGCAGTTCTGAGCGCCGAAGGTGTGTGCGATCCGGTCGACGCGGTTCTCGTAGTCGTCGGGGCATTGCCCGTCGACCATCCGCACCCGCAGCCGGTCGACCGCCTGGCCGATCTCGGCACTCTGTAGCCGCGGGATGAATACGGCTCCGGGCTTGTCGGCACGGCGAACGGTCAGGTTGCAGGCTTCCAACCGCTTGTCCCAGCGACTCCGGTAGCGCCACCAGGTCAGGAACCGGCAGCGTGCCCGCGCGGTGATCCAGCGCTCGAACATCTCCGGACGCTTCCATCGCCACAGCATGATCACCGCGAGGAACACCCCGACCACCACGACACCCAGCACCCACGACACCAGCACTCCGGCAGCCACCGCACCCGCGAGCGGTAGCGAGATCATCGGGAACAGCACCGCCCACCACACCGCGACGAACACCGCCCGAGTGAGCTGCCAGACCACCTTGAGCACCGCTTCGCTGATCTCCTCGAACGGGTCGGTGGTTTGCTTCCGGTTCGATGGCGTAGCCATCACACGGCCCTCCTTCGGGTGTCGGGTAGGTCGAGGGACATCTGAGTCGGTTGCTCGGCTTCAGCGAGCCAGGTACGCCACATGTCCTGATCCGAGTTCCGGTACACCACAGTCTTTTTCGTCATCCGGTTCTTCAGCGCCGCCACGTAGATCCAGGCATCGGCGGCCGTGCGGGCAGTGGGGATGGGCCGGACTACGCGGTCGACCAGGACGCCCCACTGCACGCCTTCAGTGGTGGTCATGCCGCCCAGTCCTCTCCCCCGTCGTCGTCCAGGTGGCCGACGTCCCAGCCGGGCAGCTCACCGGTTTCGGCAAGCACACGCACCGCGACGGAGAGCGGGTCCATGCCGGATCGTTCGAACTGGCAGCGTCGACGCGCCTGGAGATCTACCACCGAGGCGTAGTCATCACCGTTGGTCCGGCGACCAGAGCGGCTGCGGCGAATGTTGTTGTTGTTCATGGCTATTCCTCGATTCCTGCGTTGATTTCGGTGTCGGAGATGCCGCAGACGGCGCAGGCACGCGGAGTCTTCTCGTCACGCGGCCGTCGACTCGATTGCGGGAATTCGTGGCCCTGCTGGGCGCATTTCGCGGAGGCAATGCAGCCGTCGCACCAGACCTTGTCGCCGTCGTAGACCCAACCGACCCCAGCCCCGTGACGGGTGATGTAGGCAATGGCTTGGCTGACCGAGGTGAAACACAGTCCGTCGTCGCGGGTTTCGCTGTAGCGGTCGCCGCAGCCGTCGCAGTGAATGACCACGTGTGCTTGCGTGAGGAATCCCGTGTTCATGCCGCCTCGCCCAGGTCGTCGCCGGTCGACTCGTCGCCGAGGTCATCGGGGTCGAAATCGCTGTAATCGGCTTGCGGGGAAAGATCCGGCTGTTCGGGGGCGTACTGCTCGACAAGGCGGTCTATGTCGTCGTTGGACACCCAAAACGCCCGCACCCGAACGAATTCGGTGGTTCCGTCCTCACCGACGTAGCCGACACCCGGCGTAGTGTCCGGGATCTTGTCGCACAGCGCCCCGCGATCCTTCGCGCCCTGACCGTGCACCATCGTGGTCTGGGTCGGCTCGTCGAGGCGCAGGCCGATACGGACCGGGAACAGCTGCCGGTTGGGCATCGTCTCTTTGGACGGGTCCTGTAGTGCGGCAACCAGGGAAACACCGGCCGCGCGGCCCTGCGACAGCAGCAGCCCTGTCAGCCTCCGGAATTCCTCCTGCTGTTCCCGAGTCGCGTAGGACGACAGGGCAGCTGCCTCATCGATGAGGATCAGGACCAGCGGTGCGTCCTTGGTCGGAATGTGCTTGCGGGAGCCGGTTTGCCGCATCAGCGCGGTCCGTGCCCGCATGACCTCTACGGCCTCGTTGAGCATGCGGAGAATGCCGTCCTCATCCCATTCGAACCGCACCCACAGCTTCTCGCCGCGCCCGAATTCCGCGCCGCCCTTGGGATCTGCGAGCCACACATCCACCAGACCGGTTTTGATGGCAGGCCCGATTCCGGCGATGATCGACCACAACACCGAGCCCTTGCCGGAACCGGTAGCCCCGGCGAGCAGGATGTGGGCGTAGAGCACCCGCAGCAGCCACAGGTAACCGTCTTCTCGGATACCGACTGGGACCGCCTCCAGGTCCACCTCGTTGTGAACCGCTTCCGGCGCCGTTGCCGGATCGGCGAGCGTGTCATACACGCGCACCTGGAGACGGACCCAGCCTGGTTCGAGCAGCGTTGCCGCGACCCGATCCACCCCCATGTACTGGGCCAGCTGGTCAAGGGTGTCGTCGTTGTTCCAGTCCTTGAGCTTCTGACCGCCCACCATCTGAAAATCCACGGTCAGCCCGTGGGTGTCGTAGTCGTAGAAGTCCAGCCGCGGGAAGCCCTTCTCCGGCGAGGCCAGGCCCACGACATGCAGCATCGTGTCGGTTTGCATCGGGTCGCACAGGATGAACACCGCCGCACGCAATTCGGCCGGCGCTTTCGCCGCGATCTCCTCGGCCGACAGGTTGCTTTCGTCCCGCCAGCGACGGCCGGGCCACGGATACATCCAGGCCCCGAAACCCAGCGCCCCTACAGCGGAGACGACAGACGGAATCAAAATCGATGACATATGAAGAACTCCTTGTCAGGAGACCGCGAACGGCAGCGCGTCTTGCTGCGCAGGTCGCGGTGGATGAATAGGACGCACCGGCGGAACCGGGCGAGGTCTGGCAGGAGCCGGGGCCGGACGTGGAGGTGGCACCGGGGCCAGTTCGGGCGCAGGGACCGGATCAGGTTCGGCCACAGACGTTTCCGCCGCCTGGCGGACAGACTCACCTGCTACAGGTGTGGAGGCCGCCGAACTGCGTTGTGCGGCACGGAACAGCACCGCCAGGCCATGGGTGTCGACCAGCAGCGAGATCGGTGCGATAGCGGCCACCACGGCACAGGCGATCGGATGCAACTGCTTGCCCGCCATGGCCGCGTGAATGCTGTTGCCCGCCACCGACACCAGCGCGCCGACGATCAATACCCGGACGAAGAAGATCCGCTCGGGTGATTTCGCCAGCACGAGCGCACCGGCGGTGGCCTGCACGATGGTGCCGTCGATGATCAGCGGGAACAGCCACGCATCCGATACCGGAATGTGCGCCATGATCGCCAGATCTCGCAGGGTCGCGAAGGACAGGCGGAAGGCGGCAGCGCCGACGCCCACGATCACCAGGACCGCGAACACCCGCGCTGCCAGCATTCCCCGCTCAGGCGTGAACATCACGCAGCCCGCTTCCCAACCAACCCGGCTACCGAGAGCTGCAACTCCCCGATCAGGCGGTACACCTCGTAAGGCGACAGCGCGGCCGAGTCGCGACCCACCTGCAGGAACACCACATCCTGATCCAGGTCATAGCCGCACTCGAGCCATACCCGGCCCGGAAGGCGCGGAGGACGAGGCCAGCGCATCACGCCACCGCCTTCTCAGCGGCCAGATGCTCCGCCTGGTCGTGCAGCATGAGAATCTGCGGCAGCCGATCTGCCAGCGTGCGAGCATCCTCGATCGACAGGTTCAGCCAGGCACGGCCGCCCGCGTTCTCCAGCTCCACATCGACGCTGGCCGGAATGCGGTCGTCATACGCACTTCGACGGGACGGCCGGTACTTCGCCTCGATACCGTCGAACTTGCGGACGGTGACATCCATGAACGACATGGCGATCACGCAGCCTTCTCGTCACGAGCCGGACGAGACGCGCCGACGTTGTTCGGAGGCTGCTTCGAACCCGAGTTGTCGCCCTTGATGCCGGTCGCCCGGTACTGGTAGCCCAGGTACTTGAACTCGCCCTGACCCATCACTTTCGGCTCCGCCGTCAGGCCCTCCAACTCGACCGTCCGCATCCCGGTACCCGGAACGATCTCCTCCGTCGCCGGAACCGGCTGCACCTCCGCGATGAAGATGACCTCGAACGAGGCCCGCTTCGCCTTGTCCTGGTGCGGATCGGTCACCGTCGCCTTCCACAACGGCAGACCCGTGCCCTGCCCCTCCCGGTCGATGTCGAACACCGGCTTCGGCTGCGCGTTCGGATTCGGGTTGTACTCCGTCACCTGCGAAATCTCGCCCAACAGGACGAGGCCCTGGGGGAAGGCTGTGCCGAACTGAATCGGGAACTGGTAGCCCCTGCTGATCGCCATTACTGGTCTCCTTGCCTCTACTGACTTCCTTCTCACCGCCCTTCGGGAGCGGCGATAGGCCCATCGTATACGTAGCTTCGTATACGTACAAGCCTTGCGTATACGTAGAGGCCATGGGACACCGAAGCGCCAGGTCACAGACACCATCCGATGGAACGTGCTGGGCACATGAGCGCAGAACGGGGCAGGGACGGGGATCACCCCGCTCGGATCAGCCCACGGGATAGCCGCAACCTTGCTGGCGGCTCAATCGACACAGAGCGCAACACCGCCTTGTACGTATACGCACCTTCGTATACGCTAGCTCAAAATGCATGCCCACCTGGGCAGATGCGACTTCTCGTCATCGACCCTGCCCGTGGGCCGATGGAGCACTGGTGAGGGATGCGCGATGAGATTCCGTCCAACTGCGCTCGGGTGGATAGACCCCGACATCAGCACCGCACTTGAGTGGGACCGTGCCCAGATGTACCGGCTAGCAAGACATTTGGGGTATGTCCTCATTTGGCCGGAACCGTCCTGGATACCTCTCGTCGACCAGGTGCGCGCAGAGGACGTTGACGCGGTCATCGTCCCGTCGCCCACGCACCTCCACCCCATCCTGCTCAATGCGCTGATGGATGTCGCCGACGTCGAGACGGTGTTGCCTCGCATGTCGTTCGCACGCTGGGCGCTGGTCAGTACCGGCGGGAGACCTCTATGAGCGGCTGGGCAACCTTCGGCCTATTTCTTGGAGCACTCGGCCTGTCGGTCATTGTCTTCTGCGCAATCGTTTATTGGCCGCAACGGGTACCGAAAGATCGAACAGTCGAAGCTATTCGGAAACGCATCGAAGAGGAAGACGACGAGTAACAAAATGCCGACTGGCCGCCGCAAACCCGGATTTACGTATACGAAGTACGGTATACTCACCTGGGCGACACACGAACCGAAGGGACTGTGCTCAATGGCGGAACCGGCGTACGTTTCCATTGCGGGCGAATTTGCTCGACGCATTCGAAGCGGAGAGCTACCGCCCGGAATGCAGCTTCCAAGCTATTCCGAAATCGCCGCACAAAACAAGGTCTCTGACATTGTCGTGCGCAAGGCAATCGAGTTGCTTCAAAGCCAGGGGCTCGTTCGCGCTGTCCGGCGGCGCGGAGTATTTGTCGCTGACCGTCCGAACCTGATCCGGATCTCGCCTGAGCGACAGATGGAGGACCCCGAAGTGACCTTCGGAAACGAGGCCGACAGCGATGTCCAGATCAGCCGGACCACTGAGCGGGTTCCTGCAACCGAGGAGCTGGCCGAGGCATTCGGCGTGCCTGTAGGCGAGGAGATCACGCACATCATCACCCGTGCAGCCGACGGCGGCCGACCAATCTCCGTGTCGGACACCTACCAACCCTTGGACATCGCAGACTGGACCAGCGCAGCAGTGCTCGAGGAGACCGTTTCCGATCGCCTTCCTACACCCAGTCATGCCGCCTGGTTGGGTACTACACCCGGCGATCTCGTAAAAACGGTCCACCAGCGGTACATCAATACCGAAGGTCGACTAATTATGGTATCGAATGTCTCTTACCCGCGCGACCGCTACGACGCATTCGTATTTCGCATGACGCTGAATCCAACCTCCGAACTTACGAACGAGACGTAGCAGCGATATCGTGTACGCGCGCTACCGGCCTAACCGATTACACGGTTGGGCCGGTCGTCGAATTAGCGACGAACCCAGCATTGTGCCCGGTCCGACAGATTCCACCACGAAACAAATTGCGTATCTTCGGATTTCAGTTCCCAACGCGCGGCCAGCGCATCAAAGAATGCGTCGTCTCCGGTCTTGCCGCCCTTCGGCTCACCGATATAGACTAGCCGCTCACCGCCATTAGCCTCGAACGCGGTCAACGCCTCCGACGCCATCGCATTGCCCCACCCCGGAGGCCAGCACAGGAACAGCACGTCACCCGGCCTCGCCGACCGTGACGCGAACTCCGTCAAGTCACCCACGCTGTGCCAAACATCCATCTGCCCCGCGGCTTGGGTAAACGAGGGGTTCACCGTCCTATCCGGCGGTTCGGAGTCGTACCCCTCAACGCTCACGCCCGCACCGGCCAGCTGCGCCACCCAGTACCCCCGCCCCGCACCCAGGTCTACAACCACGCCGCCTTGGCTCACCTCCGCCATCCACGCAATCGTCTCGGGCGACGGAATCGCGTAGGCATAGGCGGCCTGCAAGATTGTCTGCGCGAAGCCCAGCCGAGCACTCCCCTGCTCCCGGCCACCGTTCACCACTCGGCGACCCTCGTGCTCGAACACCGATGGAGCAACGATGTCCCAGTACGGATTTGCGCTGACGGCCCGATCCCCGGTCATGTAGTGGACCAACCGGAGATCGAATGCCGCGTCTGCTCTCTCGTCACCCGTCCCCGGCAGCATCGGCGCCGTATCCAGATACTCCGCCACCTTCGGGTAGTCGGCATTCAGCCGTTGCTCGTCCCCCAGCAACGCGGCCAGTTCCTCACGACGGTCCGCCGTCAACGCAAGCTCAGCCATGCATCGATTCTCCCGCGGCGTAGCCAGTTCCGCGATCAGTTCGAACAAGATCGCATAAGCCACGAGAGGCAGGCAACTATCAGACCGAGTGGAATCGCAGAACGTGATAATTCACGGGACCCTTTGGGCCGCAAGCGATTACATGCTACCTACGGGGATCTAGTCATCGCCAAGCGGACTAGCTCCAGCATGACCCCTTAAGGGGTGGGCATCGCTCTCAGGTCTTGGTGATAGTCCCGGAGAAGACCCATGCGGTTCCACCAAACATCTACAAAGTCCACGGCCGTAGCGTTAGCCCATTCCGCGCATCCGGTCGCAAGGCACACATGCGGATACCATGGCTGAACTGGGCCTTTGAAGATAGCACTGCCCGCGAAGAGGCCTTTCAGCTCCTTCTCCTGCGTATGTTGGTCATCATCCGTCTGCCACTCAGGTTTGAAGTGGACCAACGCATTTCGTAGGCCAATCAGCTTCTTCGCCCATTGGTACGGCTTCTGGCCCGACTCCAACAACGGCTGCTGGGCCGCCGCCAAGGCCACCTGATATTTCTCAAGTATCCCGGCCCGCTCCAGGCGGGCCGGGTGCTCCCAAAGCGCCCGGATCATCACGGCGGTAGCTTCACTGACCCCGGCACATCGTGAGTTCACGTTCCCGGGCTCCGATTCTGCAAGGTCTTGCAGCACTTCGTTTACGGAGGCCTCGATGAAGGCCACTGACAGGAGAACCGCATTCGTCGCCACCGCCTCCAGTTCCACGCTCCCCTCATGTGTTCCCGCGAGTCGGCTCTCAATTTCCCTAGCCTCCCGTGCTGCACGACGCGCGGCCCATAGATGTTGGGACGCCCGGTAGCCCCGGACAGCAACACTCGCAGAAAACCCCGCCTCTATCGTTACCGCCGCCTTCGTGACATGGACCGTGGCGTCGTTCTGGTCAGTCATCAGTGCAGTGTGATACCAAAGACCGCAAGTTGTTGCCGAATTCAGCCATACAGGATCAAGGGCGGCGCTGGCGCGCCGCCGAGCGGCGCCGCCACGCGGCGCCGCGCAACCGCCGGGCCTACGCAGGCTCCGGCAGGCGGGCCCGTCGGGCGCGTCGGCGCCGCTTTGGCGACGTGGCAGAACGCCGACCATTCCTGTCTGAGCACTTCTTGCATCACCGAGCAGTGCTGGACACGCTGCCAGCCGTACCCGACTGACCTCCCGCAGCCAATCACGTACCCACCGGCGTCCCAGCCTGGTTACCCGGCTGTGGTCGCGCCCCGACAACTATCAGGTAATTTCCGCGTCCTCTCAGACGATACACATCTCATGACCGGCGAAGAGTGGTTCCGACTCTGGATGACGCTGCTTCAGGCCTTTGGTGGTGGACTCGTAACGCTCGGCGGTGTCTATCTGGGATGGCGGTTCGCGAATCGATCCGCGAAGCAGGAACGGTGGAACGCAGAACTCAACCACTGGATCAACGAGCTAAGCCGAATCCACCGACACCTCCTCGACGCCGATCCGAAAACCCAGCAAGAGGCTTCCGACGCGATCAGCGCAGCGATGGTCGATCTGATACGTTCGCACAAGTCCAGGCCGACTCCCCGAGGCTCAGTAGGCGATGCTCTCATCTCGTCGCTGTTCTTAGCGATCGGCGCTCTCGCCGGGCTGAAACCCGAACCGCCATCCATAAAGGTGCCGCGCGAACCCGGGCCGCCTGAGTCGATCGACCCGGACGCCGACTACTTCAGGACTGTGTACGTGCTCGACCGTTTGTTGACCACCACTCTCGAACTTGCCCTGACATGGAACAAAGATGGCCTCTCCCAAAGGAAGATCAACAGGGCAGAGAAGACCCGCAGAGAACAAATCGGCGGCGGATATATCAGAGTGCCTGACGACCGCAAATCTGGGCCCAGCAGTAAATACGGCGGATGGGCCTGACCCCCATCTAAGTGAGTCGTTCCCCACCTTCCTCATGGCCCAATCGTCTCGCTCCAGCCGAACGAGTCAAGGACCACCCTCGGTGTCCGCTACGCGGTGCCTACGGCATCCTTGACACGCTCGTCTTCCACCGAGAGATGGCCAGTACGAGGAAGGACGGGAGGGAGAAGGCAGGGGCGGGCGGATAGACGACCTATCCGCTTGCGGGTTGGTGCTGGACTCAGCCTGGCACTGCGTTCGCGACGACACTTGACAAGACAGCCGACCCAGCGAGCGCAGTTGCGGACAACACCGAACCGATCGAATCCGAACCGATCATCCTCATCACCTTCCCTTCTTCACAACGGGCCCGAGAACGAGCCCACAGAACAGGAACATGGTTTAGCGTCACGGCCGCCGCGAACAGAAGCAGTGCCAGAACCCGGTTTACCGGGCTCAATCCAGCGATTCCGATTCTACGCCAGCCTGACGTAGCTGAAAGCCGGAACGCCTGGTCCGCAGTTGGTCCGCAGGAGTGCGCAACCGGCCCGACTCCTACCAACGATCCCAACGCAGGAGTTCGCAGGTCAGGCAGGTACAGCCACGGATACCAACCCCAGCCAACGCTCCCAAACGCCAAGAGCGACAATCTTGAAAACCGTCGTGGTTCACGCCACCGTGGGTTCAAATCCCACACCCACCGCAGAGGGCGTTCGCAGTCGTCTGCTGCATGAGTTCGGGTCGTCGTCCTTGACGACCGCTTCGCCTTGCCTGAATACGGCCCCCGCGGCTCACCCACCTGCAACTCGATGACTACTGGTGTAATCGAACCCTGACGATCGGGAGCCCTAGGATTGGTCGTGGGGTAGGCGGCAGCCTGTTCGGGCGGAGATTACCGTTGCGGCGGAGGTGGCTATTTTGATGGTTGCGCCGTCGGCTGGGTTCGAGAACCAGATGTCGTGTTTTCCGGGGTGGTTCTGCATTGCGTCGGGGGCTGTGGCGCCGACTGTGGCGGCTATGGCTCGGGCGCGGTCGAGGAATTGGGGCCATTGGTCGTCGGGGATCGGTTGGCGGGCCCAGTAGTTTTGGAGATTCATCATCTGGCCTGCGGTTCGGTCGAACGGCTCGATGCAGCTGTCGTCGCGCAGTCGGTCATCGACCCAATCCCATTTCAAGCCGGGCACGAGTTCCGAAGCGGCGGCGGCGATCTGTTCGACAACCGCACGCATCTGGGCTTCCGTGTCCTCCAGGCTGGGCCACTGTTGGAGACGCCGCGCGGCCTCGGCGGTCGCCTGATCTCCGGTCTGCTGGTCATGGCTGTCCATAGCGCAACTCCCCACCGTCAGTATCGAGGTCACAGCGATCGCCAATGTGGCGATACCCCTGGTCATCGCCGCGGATCGTCCGCTGCGCGTATTCATTTGTGCACCGATGTCGTCGCGTTGTCGGGAACTCCGGCGACGACGGCGGCGAGGTTGTAGCCGGTGCGGTGCAGGCGGTGCGTCTCGTTGTCGGTGCGCGGATATTCGGCGTGCCCGGACCCCTGCGTATACGTGCTGCCGTCACTGAGCGTGATGGCTTCGGTGTCGAGGTGGTTGATCCAGTCCAACTTGCCCGGGCTGCGGCCGAATCGGTCGGCGTAGGCCACGGGGTCGCCCTTTTCTGTCATCTCGTAGACGTGGCGGTCCCGCAGCCCGAGGTCACCGGCATTGCGCACGGTGTCGTTGAGCCCCGTTTCGGTGATGAGCGCGCCCGCCGGATCGAATACCACCCCCAGCCCGCTGGCGCCGACGGCCGGAACGTGCCCGCCCAATCCCGGCGACCCGTAGAACACGACATCGTCCACACCACCGGCCTTTTCCTGCAACGCCAGACTGGTGGTCAGCGACCCGTAGGAGTGCCCGAGCGCGGTGATGTGCGGATCGTTCCGGGTACTCGCGACATCGAGCCCACTGTAGAAGTCGGCCAGCGGCTTCGCACCCTCCGCCGCCCGGCCCTCCCACAGGACATTGGCGGTATCGGGCCGCGGATTGTCCAACCCACCCTGCGGAGGGTCGTATCCGAACCAGGCGATCGTGGACACGCTGCCGGTGGAATTCTCGGCGCGCAGTTGCCGCTCCGATTCCAATTTCAGATTCTCCGCCTCCCGCACCATGCCGCCGAGCGACTCCCGGGGATTGGAGCCGAGGCCCGGCGTGGACACCGACACATGATCGGCGCGGTCGGGATCACCGACCGCCACGGCCGCGCGACCTTGCCGACCGGACCGCATGTCCAGATACATCAACTTGCGCGGCGGCTTACCGTCCTGCGGTACGACCGACTCCTCGATCGCCTTCAGGTCGTCCAGGCGTTTGCGCGAATCCACCTTCCGCCGCGCCGCGTCCTCGTTGGCCGGATTCGCGGTCAGATCGGCACTCGCCGTGGTGAATTCCTGTTCCAGCCTGGCCCGCTCGACCGGGATTCGATTGCGATTGGCCTGGTCTTTGACGTCCGCCGGAAGCCCGTCGAGATTGCCGACGGAAGCCAGTTGCGTGGACACCATTTCCGCCTGCTCCCGCGGCGTCAGCGAATCCCACCAGGCGCGGTTCTCCTTCGGATTGCCGTCTGCCGGTGGCTGTTTCGGCTCGGACCGCGGCGTGGTGGCATTGCCGAAGGAATCCGCGTCGGGCATATCGGCGAAAGCCCGGCTGATCGCGGTGACGGCCTCGGCGTCGATGGTGGCGGCATTGTCGAGAACCTTCTTCATGAAGGCGGTTTGGCTGTCGCAGTCGAGCTGGAGAGCGGCCAGCGCGGTGTTGTATTTGTTCTCGTCGCCGCCGACCGACGAATACACGGCCTGTTTGGTTTCCTCGGTGATCTGGCAGCTGCCGTCGTCCTCGACGCGCAGGCCCTTGGCTTCCGCGGCCTGCTTCCGATGCTCCACCAGCCCCTGGGCGGCGGCGAAATTCATACTCGCGACCTTCGCGGTGTCGCGGCCTTTCTCCAACGCCTCCAGCACTTTTCGTGCCTTCTCGTACGTCTGGGTGAACCGATCGCGCATCGCGTCACCGGCCCCGCCGCGGAACGTGTCGTGGGAGCCGTCCACGGCCAGATGCTGGGCGTCGACCTCGGTGCGCAGCGCGATCGCCTGCCGGCCCCACCCGTCGCCCTGATCGGCGAGCGAGCCCGGATTCCAGCCGAGCACCTGCGGGACCGTGAGGTGACCGCTCACCGCGCGCCCTGTCCGGTTGCGGCGATACCCGCGACACTCGCGGCCTCGTGCGCGTCGAAGCTCGCGACGGCGCCGACGATCGTGCCGCTCATCTCCAGCAGGGCGGTGCCGACCGCACCCATCGCCCGGTCCGCCGACCGGCTCGCGGCGTGGTACGCATCGGGTGTCTTCGCACCCGCCAGGCCGCCGGTCAGGCTGTTCGCGATCGCGCCGCCCCCGCCGAGCGTCCGCAATTCCTGCCCCGCCGTGCCGAGCCCGTCCGCAAGCGCCCGGCATGCCGGTTTGTCGACCCAGACGATATCCGACCCCACGTCGCGGCCCCCCTCGTTCGCGCCGACCGCGGCTGCAGCCGGCTGGTTGGTGATCTCGGGTCACTATAGGCTGCGGCCAGGGCAATCAGATAAGGGGAGGATTCCGGATGGCCGATATCGACCCGTTGACCGGCAGCATCGAACGGCTGCAGAACGCCGTGTCCGGCCCGGCGACGGCGGCCGCGCCCGAAGCGGCCGTCGACGTGGGCGCCGACGGCACACTGCGCGCTATCAGGCTGACCGACTACGGCCGACGGATCGATCCGGACACCCTCGTCGAGGCGATCGTCCGCCTGCACGCCGCCGCGCTGGCCGACGCCCGCCGATCCGTCGCCGACGCGGTCACCCGGCTGGAGAACGACCCCCGACTGCTGGCCCAGCGCGAACACCTCGTCGACACATTCGCTCGACCGGCCCCGTCACCACCCGAATCCCACCTCCGACGCGAACCGACGCCCGAAGAGGACGAGGAGATGGACCAGTACTACCAGCGCAGGAGCTGGCTGGAATAGCCATGCCCGCCATGCCGCGCGCTTGCGGATGATCCGGACCACGGTCTGACAGGATCGCTGCTGCTCACTCGCGTACGAACCGACGGACAGGAGTAATTGCGATGCCTCTTTTCGGAAGCGCTGTCGCCGATGTGATTCCGTTCGACCGAATCATCCAGGCGCTCCGGGCGTTCATTCTCTGACGGCCGAGACACGGCGCTCAGCGGTCTCCGCGGGCCGTGATCTCCTTGTCGATGGTTTCGAAGACGTCGCCGATCACCTCGAGCTGTTCGGGGGTGAGCAGGTCGACGAAATTGCGGCGGACGGCGTGCACGTGACCCGGTGCGGCGGCGCGCAGGCGGTGCATGCCTTCCTCGGTGAGGTGGGCGCGAACGCCTCGGCCGTCCTCCTCGGCGCTGGTGCGGCGCACCATGCCCTGCTCCTCCATGCGCCGGATCTGGTGTGTGAGACGGCTTCTCGACGACAGTACGCCGTCGGCCAGATCGCTCATGCGCAGCGACCGGCCCTGGGCCTCCGACAGCAGCACCAGGATTCGGTACTCGGCCAGACTGAGGTCACTGTCGCGCTGCAGTTGCCGGTTCAGCTCCGCGAGCAGACGCTGGCCGCCGTCCATATAGGCGCGCCAGGCCCGCTGCTGAGCCGAGCTGAGCCACCTCGGCTCCGGCGCCGTGCGACCGCCCGGTTCGTAAGCCATGCGGTCATTCTATTAGCCGCCCCCGGAACGACTGTCGGCTGGTCAGCGCGCCGTCGACAGCATCGACCGGTTCAGGTCGGCGATCTCGGAACAACCCGAAAGTCCCATCGACGCATCGAGATCCGCGAGCAGCATCCGCAGCGCGTGCCGCACCCCGGCCGCGCCCGCGATCCCGAGACCGTAGGCCCAGGGCCGCCCGTACAGCACGGCCTTGGCGCCCAGCGACAGCGCGATCATCACGTCCGAACCGGTGCGGATCCCGGAATCGAACAGCACGTCGGCGCGGTCGCCGACGGTGGCGACGACCGCGGTCAGCGCGTCCAGCGCGGCGATGGAACCATCCACCTGGCGGCCGCCGTGATTGCTGACCACCACCGCGTCGGCCCCGGCATCGACCAGTTGGCGGGCGTCTTCGGGATGCAGGACGCCCTTCACCGCGATCGGCAGATCGGTCCATTCCCGCAGCCGGGCGATATCCGCGGGGCGCAGGCTGTGATTGCCGAACAGGGCGCTCCAGGTCAGCACCGCCAGCTGCATCGCCTCCTCGCTCTCCTCCGGCGGCACGGACAACTTGGCGCGAAAGACGGGGTCGGACAGGTAGTTCGCGATGCCCTCGGCGCGCAGGAAGGGCAGGTGCGCCAGTGTCAGATCGCGCGGGCGCCAGCCCAGGCTCGGGGTGTCGACGGTGACCACGATGGCCTGCGCGCCCGCTTTCGCGGCGCGGTCGACGAACGAACGAGCCAGCTCGTCGTCATTGGGCCAGTACAGCTGGTACCACCAGGCACCGGCCGCCTCGCCCACCTCCTCGATCGGGGTCGAGGCCGCCGTAGACAGCACCATGCCGATGCCCAGCTCGCGGGTCACCTCGGCGACCGTCACCTCGCCGCGTTCCTGGAGCAGCGCGAGCACGCCCACCGGCGCGGTCAGCACGGGAGCGGCGAGCCGCGTGCCGAGTACCTCCACCGACAGGTCGCGCACGCCGGGACCGCTGGCCCCGCGCCACATCCGCGGGACCAGTCGGTACCGGTCGAACGCCGCCTCGTTCGCCGCGGCGGTCCGCTCGCCCGACGCGCTGCCCGCCACGTAGGCGAACGCCTCCGGTTCCAGCACCTCCCGGGCGCGCTGCGCCAAAGCCGCTGCCGTCATCGGCAATTGGGGTAGCGCGCCGGTGAGCCCGGCCAGATAGATCTCGTTCTGGAAGTCGGCGAAACTGCTCATTCCCGGAACGCTAGAGGAATTGCCGGGCGCGGATCGGGTAATCGACGGGTGATGCGGAAAGGGGATGTGACATAACCGAAGACGACGAACTGCGCGAGCTGCGCCGCCGGGGCGACGCGGCCGGAATTCACGGCACGGCCGAGATGACCGCCGACGAACTCCACGCGGCGCTCGGCAAGATGGCGAAAGGCGTCGACGCCGACACAGCCGAACAGGAAGCCCGAGGTCTGCGGTAGCCGAGGCGCACGACGTAAGGTCGCGGGTATGCACGCGGTGACGCTCGAGGAATTCGGTGAGCCCGAGGTGATGCGCTGGGCGCAGGCGCCGGACCTGCCGGAGCCCGGGCCCGGCGAGGTGTCGATCGACGTCGTTGCGGCGGGGGTCAACCGCGCGGATCTGTTGCAGCGGAAGGGTTTCTATCCACCGCCGCCCGGCGCCAGCGAAATTCTCGGGCTCGAATGTTCGGGTGTGGTCGCGGCGGTCGGCGCGGGTGTGCGGGACTACCGGCCCGGCGATCGGGTGTGCGCGCTGTTGTCCGGCGGCGGATACGCCGAGCGGGTCGTGGCGCCGGCGACTCAGGTGCTGCCGGTCCCGGAGGGGCTCGACCTCGCCGCCGCGGCGGCACTGCCCGAGGTGGCGGCGACCGTCTGGTCGAACCTGGTCCTGCGGGCCGGGCTGCACGCCGGACAGCTGCTGCTGATCCACGGCGGCGGTAGCGGCATCGGGACGCACGCCATTCAAGTGGCGGTGAGCCGGGGCGCGCGGGTCGCGGTCACCGCGGGCTCGCAGCTCAAGCTCGACCGCTGCAAGGAATTGGGCGCGAGCGTTCTGATCAACTACCGCGACGAGGATTTCGTCGCCGTGCTCGGCCAATTCGGCGGGGCCGACATCATTCTCGACAATATGGGCGCGGCCTATCTGCAACGCAATGTCGACGCGCTCGCCGAGGACGGTCAGCTGTGCATCATCGGCATGCAGGGCGGGGTGAACGGTGAGCTGAATGTCGCGGGGCTGCTGGGCAAGCGCGGCACCATTCACGCCACCAATCTGCGCCGCCGCCCCGCCACCGGCCGCTCCGGCAAGGCCGAGATCATCGCCGAACTGCGCCGCCACCTGTGGCCGTTGATCGCCGACGGCAGCGTGGTCCCGATCGTGCACGCCGAGTTGCCGGTGTCCGAGGCCGCCGAGGCGCACCGGCTGCTCGATTCCCCGCAGACCGTCGGCAAGGTGATCCTGCGGATCCGCGCGTCCTGATCCGGCGCGAGCACCCACGATTCAGCGCGATATGTGCCGCCCGAGCACGAATAGTGACCGGACAGGCCGGTTCCAGTGGGCGAACTCAGTCCAGGGCGGCGAGCGCGCGGCCCAGCTGGTCGATCTCGAACTTCGTTGTGTAGGGGGCCAATCCGATGGTGACCGCGCCGCCCTCGTCGTTGACTCCCAGGGCGTCGAGCAGGCGGCTGCCGCCGTGTACGCCGCTGAGCGTGCCGACGTGATGGTCGGCCAGTTTCGCGGAGACCTTCTCGGCCTGCATACCGTCGATGGTGAAACTCACCGTGGGGATGCGGGTGGACGCGCGGCCGATGACGGTCAGGTTCGGGATGCGGTCCAGCACCTCCATCAGGTGCTCGAACAGCTGGTCGTGATAGTCCTGCAGCGAGGTTATCGAGATCTCCAGCCGCTCCCGGCGGGTGCCCGTCGCCCGTTCGTCCAGCCCGGCCAGATACTCGATCGAGGTGGTCAGCCCGGCTAACAGCGCGTACTGATGGTGTCCGACCTCCAGCCGCTCGGCGCCCTTGGCGTAGGGATTCAGCGACATCGACGGAATCCGGTCCAGGAACGCCGGATCGCGGAACACCAGCGCACCGATCTGCGGCCCGCCCCAGGCCGGGGCCGACAGCGCCACCACATCGGCGTTGAGTTCGTCGATATCGATCAGCGCGTACGGTGCGGCGCCGAAGCAGTCGGCCACGAGCAGGCCGCCCACCTGATGCACCCGGTCGGCGGCCACCCGTACGGCCGGCGCCGAGCCGACGATCGGAGACGCGGCCGTCAAGGCGACTAAACGTGCGGTGGGCCCGATCAACTCCTCGAACTGCCACGCGGGCATCTCGCAGGTCTCGATCTCCACCTCGGCCCAACGCACATGGGCCCCATAGCGGTTGGCGATGCGCAGCCACGGCGCGACGTTGGCCTCGTCGTCCAGGCGCGACAGCACGATCCCGGTGCCCAGCCCGAGCCGGGAACTCAGCGATTCGGCCAGCCAGGCCAGCAGTACGGCGCGATCCGGACCCAGCACCACACCCGCCGGGTCGGCGCCGACCAGGTCCGCGACGGCCTCGCGGGCGGCGTCCAAAATGGCCCCGCTGCGCCGGGTGGCGCTGTATCGATTGCCGTGGGTGAATGCGGAAGTGCGGAAACCTGTTGACACGGCGCGCGATACCGAATCCGGGACCAGCATGCCGGCCTGCGGGTCGAGATGGATCCAGCCGTCGCCCAGGGACGGTATCAACCCCCGAACCCTCGCGACGTCGTAAGTCATGCAGGCCACTCTAAGGGCAGCGGGCGAGTAGATGTAACCGTGTCGACGGCTACCACCGAGCACCGATCGGGCGCGCCGACACCCTTCGGGTAACCAGCTGACAGATCATGCGACATGGCAACCGACTTTCAGCAAACCGTCCCACACACGAGGCGAACACGACCGAAACAGAATACTGACCGTCACGGACCGGCATACCCGCAGTGCGTACCCACCCGCTTAGCACATCGCGCGCGGACAAGACATGATGGAGATCATGACGCACTCGGACGGAGCACCGGAATCCATCGTGGTGATCGGCCCCGAAGGCCGACCGATGGTCATCCCGGCAGGCAGCCAGGGCGATGCGCCGCTCGCCGGTCAGGTGGTCGGCGAAGGCGAGGCCGACGCGGAACAGGACCTCGACAACAAGGAATCGCTGGCCGACATGGTCGAACAGCCGGCGAAGGTGATGCGCATCGGCACCATGATCAAACAGTTGCTGGAGGAGGTGCGGGCAGCTCCCCTCGACGATGCCAGCCGCAACCGCCTCAAGGAGATTCACCAGACCTCCGTGCGCGAGCTGGAGCAGGGACTCTCGCCCGAGCTGCGCGACGAACTGGAGCGGCTGGCGCTGCCGTTCGGCGAGGATTCCGTCCCCTCGGATGCCGAGCTGCGCGTCGCCCAGGCCCAGCTGGTGGGCTGGCTGGAGGGCCTGTTCCACGGCATCCAGACCGCGCTGTTCGCCCAGCAGATGGCCGCCCGCCAGCAGTTGGAGCAGATGCGGCACGCGCTGCCGCCCGGGATGCACGCACCCGAGCGCGGGCAGGGCGGCTCGGCCACGGGCGGCAGCGGCCAGTATCTGTGAGGTCACAGCGACATCTGCGAGGTCAACGTCTCTGAACAGGCAGCGTCCGCGGTTTACGGCCCGCACGCGGCGCGGTCGATCGGGCACCGCTACAGTCGGTCACTGTGCCTGCAGCAGCCCCAGCCGAGTCGGCGACCGCCGCCGAACAGAGCCCGGCCGACGCCCCGGTACCGCTGATGCCTGACTCACAGTCGTTCGGACGCGCGTTCAAGGATCTGCGCGACGGGTTCGCGCAGCGTGAACTGTGGCTGTCGCTGGGCTGGCAGGACATCAAGCAGCGCTACCGCCGGTCGGTGCTCGGCCCGTTCTGGATCACCATCGCCACCGCCGTGCAGGCGACGGCGATGGGCATCCTCTACGCGGCGATCCTCGGCCAGGATCTGTGGACCTACCTGCCGTACGTGACCGTCGGCCTGATCATCTGGGGCGTCATCAACGCCAGCATCCTCGAGGGCTCGGATGTGTTCATCGCCAACGAGGGGCTGATCAAACAGCTGCCGTCGGCGTTGAGCGTGCACGTCTATCGCCTGGTGTGGCGGCAGCTCCTGTTCTTCGCGCACAACGCGATCATCTATGTGGTCCTGCTGGCCGGCATGGGGGTGTGGAAGAACCTGCAGTGGACCGCGCTGCTCGCGATTCCGGGCATGCTGCTGCTGTTCATGAACGCGATGTGGGTGTCGATCGCGTTCGGCATCTTCAGCACCCGCTACCGCGATATCGCGCCGATCCTGGGCAGCATGACGCTCATGCTGTTCGTGCTCACGCCGGTCATGTGGACGACCAAGTCGCTGCACGACCAGGGCGGCGCGGTGAGCGAGCGGGCGCGGCTGGTCGAGCTGGTGCCGACCTACCACTACCTGGAAATCGTGCGCGCGCCGCTGCTGGGCGATCCGATCCACGTGCGGAGCTGGTATGTGGTGCTCGCGATCACCGTGCTCGGCTGGTGCGTGGCGCTGCTGGCGTGGAAGCGGTTCCGTTCCCGCGTGCCGTACTGGGTGTAAGGGGCAGTCATGACCGAGCACGTAAGCATCGAAGCCCATGACGCGTGGGTGGAATTCCCCATTTTCGACGCCAAATCACGGTCGCTGAAGAAGGCGGTCCTGGGTAAGGCGGGCGGCGCGATCGGGCGCAATCAATCCGATGTGGTGGTCGTCGAGGCGCTGCGCGAGATCACCATGTCGTTCTCCGAGGGCGACCGCGTCGGCCTGGTCGGCCACAACGGCGCCGGGAAATCGACGCTGCTGCGCCTGCTGGCGGGGATCTACGAACCCACCCGGGGCAGCGCGCGCGTGCGCGGGCGGGTGGCGCCGGTATTCGATCTCGGCGTAGGCATGGATCCGGAGATCTCCGGCTACGAGAACATCATCATCCGCGGCCTGTTCCTCGGGCAGACCCGCAAGCAGATGATGGCCAAGGTGGACGAGATCGCCGAATTCACCGAACTCGGCGAATATCTGAACATGCCGCTGCGCACCTATTCGACCGGTATGCGAGTGCGGCTGGCGATGGGCGTGGTGACCTCCATCGACCCCGAGATCCTGCTGCTGGACGAGGGCATCGGCGCCGTGGATGCCGATTTCATGAAAAAGGCCCGAAATCGCCTGCGGGATCTCGTCGCTCGCTCCGGAATCCTGGTATTTTGCAGCCATTCCAACGAATTCCTGGCGCAACTGTGCGACACCGCGATCTGGATCGACCACGGCCGGATGCGGATGCGCGGCGACATCGAGGAAGTGGTGCGGGCCTATGAGGGGCCCGAGGCCGGTGACCATGTCGCCCAGATTCTGCGCGAGCTGGAACGAGAACGGGAACTGGAGCGGAATCCCACATGAGTGATCAGCCGGCGTCGTCCGAGACGATTGGGGACGGCAGCCGCATCGTCGCGGTCGTCGTCACCCATAAACGCCGGGAACTGCTGGCCGAATCGCTGAAGGTGCTCTGCGCGCAGACGCGTCCGATCGATCACCTGATCGTGGTCGACAACGCCAACGAGCCCGAGGTCGGTGAGCTGGTGCGCCAGCAGCCGGTGGAGCACACGTACCTGGGTTCGGAACACAACCTGGGTGGCGCGGGAGGCTTCGCGCTCGGCATCCTGCACGCGCTGTCGCTGGGTGCGGACTGGGTGTGGCTGGCCGACGACGACGGCCGTCCCGAGGGCCCGGAGGTGCTCGAGACTCTCGTGGATTGCGCTCGGCGGCACGGCCTTTCGGAGGTCTCGCCGGTGGTGGCCGATATCGACGATCCCGACCGCCTGGCGTTCCCGCTGCGCCGCGGGGTGGTGTGGCGGCGGCTGCGCTCCGAACTCGGCGACGAGGACTTCCTACCCGGGATCGCCTCGCTGTTCAACGGCGCGCTGGTGTCCGCCGCGGCCGTCGACGTGATCGGGGTGCCGGATCTGCGGCTGTTCGTGCGCGGCGACGAGGTCGAGATCCATCGTCGGCTGGTGCGCTCCGGGCTGCCGTTCGGCACCTGTCTGCAGGCGGCGTACCTGCACCCCAACGGATCCGCCGAATTCAAGCCGATCCTGGGCGGGCGCATGCACACCCAGTACCCGGACGATCCGGTCAAGCGCTACTTCACCTACCGCAACCGTGGCTACCTGATGGCACAGCCCGGGATGCGCAAGTTGCTGCCGCAGGAGTGGGCCCGGTTCTCCTGGTTCTTCCTTGTGCAGCAACGAGATCCGGCCGGTCTGCGAGAATGGCTGCGACTGCGGCGCCTGGGGCGGCGCGAGCAGTTCCGCAAACCCGGTTAGCACAGCGCTTTTTCGAATATGGAGGTATGGGTGTGAGTAACCCCCACGGCGGGCCACCACCCAACGGACAACCCTGGCAGCCCAGCGGGCAACCCCCGCACCCCGGAGCCCCCCAGCCACCCGACAACCCCGGGGCACCGCAATCCCCCAGCGCGTCGGCGCCACAGCCGCACACACCGAACCCGGCCCAGCCGAGCCCCGCTGCGCCGCAACCGAACAGCACATCGAGCCCGCGCATCCCGCAGGCGAACGGCGCCCCGTCGCACGGATATGGTGCGCCACCGGCCGACAGCGCATCCTCCCCGCGCCTTCCGTCAACGGGCAGCAGGTCCCGGCCGCGCGGTGGGGTGCCACGCACATTCCGGTCGGGGCTGGCCAGTACCATCTGCGGGTGAGCACCCGCTGGATGTGGGATATGGGTCCGGCGGAGACCGTGGTGCCCGTGGCCGAGGGGCAGAGCACCCGGGTCTACTACCGGGCACCGGCGATCGCCTTCATCCGCGGCGCCGTCGGACCGGTCCCGCAATCGACGCCCGGCATGCTGTTCGTGTACCTGATCTGGGGTTTCGCGGCACTGATGATCCTGCTCAACATCGCGCTGATCGCGGCCATGCCGTAGCCCCACGAAAAAACCTTGCGCCCCGCACGGGGGTGCTGTCATCGTTGTATCCGTCCAGAGCGGACGACATCGTCGAAAGGTCGAGGAGGTGGAAGACATGCACGCCAACTATCGGGTTGTCGCGGCCGGGCAGCGGCCGGATATCGAAAGCCGCGCCGCCGCATGCGCTTCCACCCTCTCCCTGATGCACTGAGCCCGCGCCGGGCCCGGTGCCCGACGAATGGACGCTTTCCATCATGGTCGATTACGACCGTCTCATCCCCTACGGCTGGAATCCGGCCGTATCTGCCGCGTACACACGGCTGCTCGACACCGGCTGGGTCCCGGCCCGCGTGATCCGGATGGATCGCAGCGAGTGCGACGTCGCGACACCCGAAGGGCTCGCGCGTGCGCGCTGCCCACGGGCGGATACCAACGTCAACGGCCTGTGTACCGGCGATTGGGTCGCCATAGATGCAGAACTCGTTGTGCGACAACTGGTTCCGCGCAATACCGCCATCGTGCGTGCCTCGGTGTCGGGCCGGTCGGAGGCACAGATCCTGGCCGCGAACGTCGATACGGTCCTGGTGTGCACCGCGGCCGACGCCGATGTCGACCTGGGCCGCATCGAACGAATGTTGGCCCTGGCCTGGGAATCAGGGGCGCAACCGGTGGTCGTGCTGACGAAAGCCGATCTGGCCGTTGATATTCCGCTCGAAGACGTGCGCGCCGTGGCACCGGGAGCGACGACGCTGGCCGTCAGCGCCACCACGGGACTGGGCATGGATGTGCTCGGCGCGGTGCTGGACGGCACGGTCGCGCTGATCGGCCCCTCCGGCGCGGGTAAGTCGACGCTGGCGAACGCGTTGCTCGGCGAGGAGGTGTTCGCCACCAACGAGGTTCGTGCCGCCGACAAACGCGGACGGCACACCACCGCGCACCGCGAGCTGCGACCGCTGCCCGGCGGCGGCACCCTCATCGACACCCCGGGCCTGCGATCCGTCGGCCTGTGGGATGCCACCGAGGGGATCGGCCGCACGTTCAGCGATATCGAATCTCTCGCCGCCGCATGCCGATTCGCCGATTGCGCGCACCGCACCGAACCCGGCTGCGCCGTGCGTGCCGCACTCGAATCGGGTGCGCTCCCGCAGCGGCGCTGGGACAGTTATCGCAAACTCCAGCGCGAGAACGAATGGCTGGCGGCCCGTTCCGATGCCCGGCTGCGAGCGGAACGCCAGCGGGAGTGGAAGAATGTCGAGAAGTCGCAGCGCGCGGTCTACCGCGAGCGTCGATCGCGCAGTTGGTAACGAGAGCACGAACCGCGTCGGGCAGGTCATGCGCTCGAGAACCGGCACGCTGGCGGCGGCGTACTCGTTGGCGTCGATGCCGCCCTGATCCCGGCCTGACACGGCTCCTGATACGAACCTCACTATGCAACTGATTGCATAGTAGCCCAGCTGTCGCCTACTGTGCGAATCGGGCAGAACCCGGACCCGGCGGCCATCCGCCCGGGATGATCGAGTCGGGGACGTCGCAGAGATTGGAGCAGGGGTATGACGGAAGCAGGGAAGCTCGCGGGCCGGACCATGATCATGTCGGGCGGCAGCCGCGGCATCGGGCTGGAGATCGCCAAGCGGGCCGCGGCGGACGGGGCGAACATCACGCTGATCGCGAAGACCGATCAGCCGCATCCGAAGCTGCCCGGCACCATCCACACCGCGGCGGCGGAGCTCGAGCAGGCCGGGGGCACGGTCCTGAAGTTCGTCGGCGACGTGCGCGACGACGAGGCGGTGGCGCGGGCGGTCCAGCAGACCGTGGAGCGGTTCGGCGGAATCGACCTGGTGGTCAACAACGCGTCCGCGATCGACCTGTCGCCCACCGAGACGCTGCCGATGAAGAAGTACGACCTTATGCAGGACATCAACTGCCGCGGCAGCTTCCTGCTGTCCAAGCTGAGCATCCCCGCGCTGAGGCGTTCGGCGGAACTGGGGCGCGACCCGCACATCCTGACGCTGTCGCCGCCGCTGAACCTGGATCCGAAGTGGGCCGGTTCCTCGCTCGGCTACACCATCGCCAAGTACGGAATGTCGCTCACCACTTTGGGTTTGGCCGAAGAGCTGCGCCAGTACGGCGTCGGCGTCAATTCGCTGTGGCCGCGCACCACCATCGCCACCGCCGCGGTCCGCAACCTGCTCGGCGGCGAGGAGATGGTCCGGACCTCGCGCACGCCAGATATCTACGCCGACGCCGCCTACCTGGTGCTCACCTCGCCCGCCAAGGACACCACCGGCAACTTCTTCATCGACGACGAAGTCCTCGCCACTCACGGCCTCACCGACCTCGACAAATACCGCGTGGTCCCCGGCGACGAGCCCCTCACCACCGACCTGTTCCTCTGAGCGCGTTTCCGCGGGGCTTCCGCGCGGCGAGGCTGACACCACCCGGCGGGGTACGGCTACCACGAATGCCGCTGATGCTGGAATCCTTTACACAGCAAGGGATTTCACCTTCGGAGGCGCGATCATCGTCACATACCGGTCATTCGATTTGCCGGTACATTGGACCGCAGGTCGGGCTGTCGATAGGAGTTGATACGCGCATGGGTCAGCGGTTGACGATCGGGCTCGGCTTCGCCGCCCTGTTCGCCGGTACGGTCGGGGTGCTCGCGCCACAGGCGGCGGCGCAGGAGTTGGCGCCCGGCGTCTCGTGCGAGGGGTTCACCTGCCGCAACGATACGGACGACACCTACCGGGTCGAAGGCGTCGCGCACTGTTCGGACGGCACGCCGATCCGGATCGAGAAGTACGTCGCGCCGCATCTGCAATCGGCGCGGGTGGATGTCAACTGCGGGTTCAAGACCGAGCCGGGGACCTGGGAGGACCAGCCCCGACGCATGAGCCCCGGAACCTGGGAGCAACAGCCGCCCACCATCGGGCCGGACGGGAAGCTGGAGTCGAAACCGCCGGTCTTCAAGCCGGGCACCTGGGAAGACCAGCCGCGAGTGTTCCGGCCGGGGCGGAGCATCCCGCAGCACGTGGTGAGCATCGAGTATCGGAGCGCGGTGGTCGACAACGAGCCGCCACCGGTACCGTCCGGCTCGGCCGGTTTCTGACGGGGTCAGCTGTTCGCGGGCCGAGCCGGGGCGCCACCACCTCCCGCTCGGCCAGATCCCGCAGCGTCACCAGTTGCTTGCGGATCATGACGAAGTCGCTCGTCACCACCGGCGCGAGCAGCCAGGCAATTCGGCCGCGATCTCGTCCCGGGTGCCGCCCCAGGTCTGCCCGGGGATCATGCCTGGCCCCGCTCTGCCGCCGTCGCGATGCGGCGCAACATCCGCCGGACCACCATGCGATGTCCGCCGGTGCCGACGACCAGCGCCCGAAAGACACGCCCGGCGGGACCCGGGAACTCGCCCCGGGATTCGGCGGTCAGCGCGGTATGCCCGGAGCCGGCCTCACTCAGCGAGAACACCAGCGCATAACGCGAAAACCGGTGGCGCCCTTCGAAGGCCAGCCGCCGCGGCGGATGCACCTCACCGACGGAGAAACCGGCCGAGGCGGGACGCAGACTATCCGGGTCGCGGCACAGGGACCGCAGCAGCGCGGCCCATGTCCGCTCCCGATCGGCGGTGACTATTCTGGAATATTGATCGATATAGGGCAGTCGCTCCATATAGAAGGAACGTACTAGTACATGGCTCCACCCCGCAAGCACGACACCGACGTGATCCTCGACGCAGCCCGCACCCTGGTGCTGCGCGAGGGTCCGCGCGCGGCCAGCGTGGCTGCCATCGCCGCGGCCAGCGGCGCGCCGGTGGGCACGCTCTACCACCGGTTCGGCAACCGCGACGGCGTGCTCTCCGCGACCTGGATCCGCGCGGTGGAACGCTTTCAGAGCCGCGCGCTGGCGGCCGCCGAGAACCCGGATCCCCTGGAAGCGGCGGTAGGCATGGCGGTCGCCGCCATCGACTTCGCCCGCACCCTCCCCGACGATGCCAAGCTCCTGCTGAACCTGCGCCCGCGCGACCTGCTCGACGGCGCACCGGAAACAGAACTGCGCCAACAACTCGACCGAATGAACGTCCCGCTCATCGAGCAACTCCGCCGCGTCACCAGCGAGCTGACGGGCAGCGACGACGAGCGCGCCATCGACCGCGTCGCCCGCGCCATCGTCGACCTCCCCAACGCCACCCTGCGCCGCCACGCCCGCTTCGGCGACCTCCCCACCTGGCTGGAATCCGACGTCGCCGACGCCGCCCGAACCCTCCTCACCACCCGATCCCGCTGAGCCCGAGCGGGTATCGGCTCTTGCCCGCCCACCGAACTCGCGCGGGTCAACTCATGCGCCCGCCGAACTCGCGCGGGTTCAGTCCCTGCTCGAGATGCCGTACAGGCGTTCCCAGTTCTCGCGGCTGGTGAGTTCGGGCATGGCGGCGCGGTATCGGCGGGACAGGGACGGGAGTTCGCGGCGGAGGCGGCGCAGGACGCGCAGGGTGCGCAGCAGTAGGGCGCGGGCCTTGGCCTTGTCCCGCTTGCGGATTCGGACGCCGGACTGGGAGGCGTCGGTGACCATCACATGGTCGAACAGCCCGATGTGCCACCAGTGCGCGTCCTCGCGGGTGACCGACTTCAGGCCGGGCTGAACCCGGCCGGTCCACTGCTGGATGGCCCGCTTGATCAGCACCAGCACCGGGCGGCTCGGCTCGCCACCCGCGCGGCGCACCTCGATGTCGGCATTGCGGATCGGCGCGGTGGCCGCCGGGTGCTTCACCGTCTCGCCGTATTCGCCGCGGCTGGTGCGCGCCGTCGCCAGCGCGGCCTGGCCGCCGTCGGCCAGCGCCTGCGGGCCCTTCAGGAAGTCCTCTATGCCCTGCAGGGTGGTGTGTGCCAGGCCGTACTGCATACCCACCAGGTATTCGCTGATCTCCCGGAACAGCCTGCGGGACACGACCTTCGGGTCCAGATCGGTGTGCAGCGAGGAGACGATGAGCGAGTTGCGCGAGGAGAAGTAGCGCGCCCAGTCGTCGAAATCCTTCCAGTAGAAGTCGGCGTGCCAGACCGCCGCATTCGGCAGCGTGACGGTGACGAAGCCGTTCTCGCGGGCGCGCAGCCCGTATTCGACGTCGTCCCACTGGAAGAAGATCGGGATGGGCAGCCCGATGCGCGCGACCACCTCGGCGGGGATCAGGCAGGTCCACCAGGCGTTGTACCCGGCATCGACGCGCCGCTCCTGATTGCGCTTGAGCATGCTGGTGTTGCGCAGCGCCTTCGACACCTTCTGGCCGTGCCGCAGCATTCCGAGCTTCGTCTCCTCCGCGCCGACATTGAGATAGTCGGGGTTGAGCAGAAACAGCATCTGCGCGCCCACCAAGGTGGGCTCCACCGTCATGTTGGCGAAAGCGTTGAGCCGCAACACCGTTTCCGGTTCGCAGAGGATGTCGTCGTCCATCAGGATCACGTCGGCGTGCTCGTTGGCCGCCGACACCTCGTACAGCCCGCGCGTAAAGCCGCCCGCCCCACCGAGATTCGGCTGACGCACGTAGCGCAGCTTATCGCCGAACTTCGGCAGCGTCTGCTGATACAGCGGCCGGTCCTGGACCAGGTCGGTGCCCTGATCCACCACGTACACCGCGTCGATCGCGGCCAGCACGGTCGGATCCGAGGCCAGCGCCGACACCGTCTGCGCGCAGTCCTCCGCGCGGTTGAACGTGCAGATCGCGATCGCCACGGGTCGGACCCGCTCCGGCGCGGCGGTGCTCCACTCCAGCTCGCTGATCGCGACTTCGCCTCCGACGGCGTCGAATTCGAGCCACAGCGCACCGCCGTCGACATACTGATCCAGGGGCGCTCGCAACACCACGCGGCCATCCACGCGCACGTCGGCGGTGTCGATGATCCGGCGATGCCCGGCGATATCGGAGGCGGCCAGGCGAATTCGCGCCCGGTCGCCCACCTCGAGGGTCATCGCGACCTCGACCTCGGTCACCGTCGTCCAGCGCTGCCAGTAGCTGGCCGCGAACCGTCCGAAGTAGGTGTTGGTGTGCGCGATCGCGCCCTTCTCCAGCCGCAGCGACATCCGCTCGCGCGCGGCCTTGCCCTTGACCACCGCGTACATCTCGGCGCTGATCTTCGGCGCGGGCCCGGCGAAGACGCCCCGCTGCATCACCAGCCGATCCGGAGCCTGATGGTCGGCCCGCAAGGCGGCGGGAGCGGAATCGGCAAGACGCCGGTCGTTCTCGGTTGCGGTCACGGCCTGCCCAGCCGACTGATCCATAAGGCGGTCCCTTTGTGTTTTTGTGTCTGTGTGCTTCGACGGCGCCGCGAAATCGCCGAGGTTTGTCCGCGCGCTCGCATTCCGGCGAACGGCCCCATTATCTCCATCTCACGAGTCGGCGGCGGATCGGGCCGCCTTCTCCCCCGTGAACACGAACTTGTCGTATGCCCAGTACCGGAAGACGACGGCCACGATCTGACCGACAAGCGTGCCGGAGATGTTGTCCGCCAGCGGCGAGGACAGGTCCAGGACGTACCGGGAAAATCCGAGGCAGCCCAATTGCAGGCCGATCGCGATCACGTTGAACAGCGCGTAGAGCACATATTCGCGGGCCGGGCTGCCACCCTGCTTGTGCGCGAACGTCCACCATTTGTTGCCGAAGTAGGTGACCACGGTCGCGACCACGATCGCGATGATCTTGGCGGGCAGCGGCGCGTGGTACATGACGCCCTCGCCGCCCCAGAAGACCAGCAGATTGTAGGTCCCGGCGTCGACGAGGAAGCCGATCGCGCCGACCACGAGGAACGCCCCGCCCTGCCGCAGCACGGTAACCACCTTCGCCAACAGCGGCACGCCGTTCCGATCCGCCTGCTCGGTCACGGTTTCACTGGTGGACACGAGGCGACGGTACCGCAGGGCGCGGGTAGCCCGCCCCCGCCCGGGTGTGTGACACAGTGAGGGTTAGCGGGCGAGTGCGGGTGCGACCCCTGTACCCTCCCGGTGTTCCGTATTTCACCGTCCGAGCAAACTGAGGACTGACGGGGTGGATTCCACCGAGCTTCGCATCGCCGCAGTGGTGCCCTGCCACAACGAGGAGGCCGCGGTCGCCAAGGTCGTCGGCGACCTGAAGGCCGCCGTGCCGGGCATCGTCGTCTACGTCTACGACAACCTGAGCACGGATGCCACCGCCGATCGCGCGCGGGCGGCGGGCGCGATCGTGCGCACCGAGCACACCAAGGGCAAGGGCAATGTGGTGCGCCGCGCCTTCGCCGATATCGAGGCCGACGTCTACGTGATGATCGACGGCGACGACACCTACGACGCCTTCGCGGCCCCGGTGATGATCAAGACGCTGCTCGAGGGCCCCTACGATCACGTGCTCGGCGTGCGCAAGCAGAACGAGGGCGAGAACGCCTACCGGACCGGCCACGAGACCGGCAACAAGGTGCTCAACGGCGTGGTCGGCAAGGTGTTCGGCGAGAACGTCGAGGACATGCTCTCCGGCTACCGGGTGTTCTCCCGCCGGTTCGTGAAGAGCTTCCCCGCGGTATCGCGCGAATTCGAGATCGAGACGGAACTGACCGTGCATTCGCTGCACCTGCGGGTGCCGCAGACCCAGGTGCGCGTCGGTTTCCGCGACCGCCCCGCGGGCAGCGAGAGCAAGCTGCGCACCTATCACGACGGCTTCAAGATCCTGAACCTGATCGCCGGGCTGGCCCGGCACGAGCGCCCGGTGGCGTTCTACGGACTGTTCGGCACGTTGGCGTGGCTGGTGTCGGTCATCCTGATCACCCCGATCGTCATCGAGTTCTACGAGACCCATGAGGTGCCGCGCTTCCCGACGCTGTTCCTCGGCTTCACGCTGCTGCTGCTGGGCAGCCTGGCCTGGACCGCGGGGCTGATCCTGGACGGCATCCGCCGCTCCCGGCACGAGGCCGCGCGCCTGATGTACTTGCGGTACTCGGCGGTGGGCACGGAGAACGAGGACCGGGTCGGCGAGGCCCGCCGATGACAACCCAGGCCCGACCGGAGACCACCAGCACGGGGCACTCCGAGAACGGGCACGAGGCCGCGGCCGACGCGTCGACGGAGACGCCTCCCAGAGTCGATCCGCTGCGCCGGGCCATGCGCTGGGTGCAGCGCAGACTGGGCGCGGCCACCGCGGTCTTCCTCGTGGTCGCCGGGATCTTCGGGGCCGTCTGGGCCGTGGTGACGCCGCCGTTCTGGGGACACGACGAGATCACCCAGTTCGGGCGGGCCTACCAGGTCGCGCACGGCGGATTCCTGCCGCAGCAGATCCACGACGACCGCGGCGTGGCCTACGGCGGCGACGTACCGCTGAGCATCGACGGCCTGATGGGCTACGCGTTCTACGACTACAACCGCAAGCCCGCCGAGCCCGAGCCGATGGCCGCCGACCGCGTCTCCTACCGGCTGCTGGAGTCGGCGCCGGTCACCACCGACGCCACCAAACCGGTCTGGTTCACCAACACCGCCGCCTACTCACCGGTGCCGTATGTGCCCGCGGCCGTGGGCATCCGGCTCGCGGAGGTTCTCGACCTGGACGTGGGCGGCATGATGCTGATGACCCGGCTGGCGGGACTGGTCGCCTACCTGGCCGTCGTCGGATTCGCGCTGTGGGTGCTGCGCAAGTTCCGGCTGCAGTGGCTGGCGTTCGCCGTCGCCGTATTGCCGATCGCGTTGTTCCAAGCCGGGACCGTCACCGCCGACACCCTCACCAACGCGCTGGCGGTGCTCGTGTCCTGCCTGCTCGTGAAGGGTCTGTTCCTCGGTGAACGGCTGGCGCCCACCGAGATCGCGGTGACGCTCGCCACGACGGTCGCGCTGCCGCTGTGCAAGCCGACCTACGTCCTGCTGGCCATGCTGACGGTGCTGATTCCGGCCCGGCAGTACGGATTCTCGAGCTGGCGGCGTTGGATTCCGTGGTGCTGCGCGGCGATCGGCGGCGGAGCGTTCGCGGTGTGGATGAAGATCGCCGGGCCCACCACCGACGGCATGGGCCTGATGCGCCCTCCCGCGCAATGGCATTCGGTGCGTCCCGGTGATCAGTTGAGCGAAATTCTGGGTCATCCCACGGATTTCCTGACCACCTTCGTCGAGAGCATCTGGTTCCGCGATCAGCGCTGGTTCACACAGTTCTTCGGGGAGTTGGGTTTCGCCTATATCGATGTGCCCGCGGTATCGATTCTGGCCTGCCTGCTGGCATTCGCGGTCGGCCTCGGCATCGCCGAGCGGCTGACCGCGGACCGGCTGCGCACCTGGGCCGTCGCGCTCACGGTGTTGGCCAGCGTCGCAATGATCTACGTGACGCTGTACATGTCGTTCTCGCCGGTCGACTACTACCTGATCGACGGCGTGCAGGGGCGCTATTTCGTACCCTTGGCGATCGCGGCGTTCGCGGTGCTACTGCGCTGGATGCCGTTGCGGCTGACGAACGGTCGCGGGGCGACGCCGTCGCGGGGACCGGCGATCGCGATCGTGGTCGCCACGGTCGTATCGCTAGCCGCCGCGGTCGCCAAGTACCACTTCCTGGTGTGGGGCTGAGCCCACCGCCGCCATTCCGGCCTGCCCACCACCGTCATTCCGGCCTGCTTTTGGCCGGAATCAGAGCACCTTCTCGCCCGCGGCCGCGTAGGCCTGCTCGGTGACCTCCTTCTGCGGGCGCCACCAATCCTCGTGCTCGCGGTACCAGCGAATCGTTGCCGCCAGGCCGGAGCGGAAATCGGAATACCGCGGCTCCCAGCCCAGTTCGGTGCGGAGCAGGGCGGCGTCGATGGCGTAGCGCTGGTCGTGGCCCGGACGGTCGGTGACGTGGTCGAAATCGTCGGGGTCCCGCCCGAATTCGGCGAGGATCAATCGCACCACGGCCTTGTTGTCGAGTTCGCCGTCCGCGCCGATCAGATAGGTCTGCCCGATCCGGCCGCGGTCGAGGATAGCCCAGACCGCACGATTGTGGTCGTCCACGTGGATCCAATCGCGCACCTGATGCCCGGCGCCGTAGAGCCGCGGGCGCACCCCGTCGATCAAATTGGTGATCTGGCGCGGGATGAACTTCTCCACATGCTGATACGGACCGTAATTGTTGCTGCAGTTGGAGATCGTCGCGCGCACCCCGAACGAGCGCACCCAGGCGCGCACCAGCATGTCACTCGAGGCCTTGGAGGCCGAGTACGGGCTGGACGGATTATAGGGAGTGGATTCGCTGAAAGCCGGATCGTCGACCGCGAGATCCCCGTACACCTCATCGGTCGAGATGTGGTGATACCGCACGTCGTGCCGACGCACCGCCTGCAGCAGCGAATAGGTGCCGACGATATTCGTCTGCACGAACGGCCACGGCTGCGCCAGCGAGTTGTCGTTGTGCGATTCGGCGGCGAAATGCACGACCGCGTCGACACCGCCGACGAGCCGGTCCACCAGCTCCAGGTCGGCAATATCGCCGTGGACGAAGTCGATTCGGTCGGCGGCCGGCTCCAGCGAGGCGCGGTTACCGGCATAGGTGAGCTTGTCCAGCACCACCACCCGGCTGTCGGGCCGCTCGGCGAGGGTCTGGTGGACGAAGTTGGCGCCGATGAACCCGGCGCCCCCGGTTACGAGCAATCGCACGATCGTCAACCCTATCGGCTGGCTCCGGATCCGGGTTCACAGACACCGCGGCGGCGGCAGATTTGTGCAACAAAATGACAATTGGTACCAAACGGCCCAACCGGGCAGTCGGTTATTTCTCCAACTCCGCCGATCATAAAGCGATGCAAATCACGATTTTATTAAGCCGCCCATGTGAGCATGTGTGACCTTCGCCACACAGACTCGGCCTGCGCAGCGCTTCGAGGTCTGCTAGCAGCCCCGAAAATGGCACGCGCGCTGCATGTTTCCGGAAACCGACTACCCACAACGTCCCGGTGGTGAACAGAATTTGAATGAACGGTCACGGCAGGTTCACCGCTCGTTAGCTGGCTTCCATTTCGATTCATCATGTCCCCTGAACCACACTCTCTACCGAGGTTCCAAGAAATGCTGATGAGGAAATTCGCCGCGACGTCGGCCCTGCTGATCGCCGCGCTCGGCGTGACCGCCGGTACCGTGAACGCGGCTCCGGCCGCCGATGAAGGCGTCGTCAACTACAAGGCGACCAACACCGGGACCACCGCCGTCATCTCGACCGATGCCGGTTCTCTGGTCAACGAGGACGGCGTCTTCAAGATCAAGGCCGCCAACGGTGCGACCGTGGCCGGTACCCCCCTGAACTTCCGTGTCGACGACTTCGAGTTCCCGATCGCCGCCGACATCTCCGGCAACACCGCCACCCTGACCCCGCAGTTCGACCTGGCGCACGCGACCTACAAGCCGGTCGCCCTGCCGTTCGAGGACCAGGCCCCCTGGAAGACCCCGTACGACCGTGAGCAGGCCGCCTTCAACCGCCTGAAGGACACCATCTCGACCGGCGCCACCATCGGCACCCTGGTCGGCGGTATCGGTGGCGCGACCATCGGCTGCATCGCCGGCGCCGCCCTCGGTGTCGTCGCCACCGGTGCGCTGGCGACCCTGTTCGGCCTCGGCCCGCTCGGTGGATGCATTGCCGGTGCCGCCGCCGTCGGCTTCCTCGGTACCCTCGCGGGCCAGATCTTCATCACGGCTCCGGTCGCGATCGGCGCCGCGATCCAGTACATCACCACCATCAACCAGCCGTTCAACCCTCCGGCCAAGTAATTCGTTACAGCAGCCCGACGGCAAGCACCCCCGCCCAGCAGACGCTGTGCGGGGGTGCTTTTCATTCAGGCCGTGCGCGCCGCGCGTTCGGACTCGATTCGGGCCCGCACGAAACGGGCCACCCGCCCCAGCGCGGCCCGGCTCTCCGGCAGCCCCGGCGCGATGCTCATGAACGCGTGCACCTGCCCGCGCCACAACTCCAGCGAATTCGGCACCCCGGCCGCGGTGAGCCGCCGCGCCATGAGTTCGCAGTCGTAGCGCAGCAATTCGTCCTCGCCGACGATCAGCAACGCGGGCGGCAGACCCGCCAGTTCGCCGTTCACCGGCGACAACGCCGGATCGAGGACGCGGCCTCCGACGTCCGGGTGCGGCGCGCGTGCCGGGTCTCGACCGTTGACGTGCCGTGAGATGTGGTGCACGGGGGCGGCGTGCGAATCGCCCTGTGCCGCCGACATCGCCCCGTAGCGCACCATCCGTTCCATCGCCGACAGCGGGATGTAGGCGTCGCGGCCGATGTTGACGTAGTCGCGCTTGGCCTCGCAGTCCAGATCCAGCGCCGGGGACAGCCCCACCAGTCCGGCGGGCGCGGGCAAGCCGGATGCGATGGCGCGCAACGCGGTAGCGAAGGTGAGGAACCCGCCCGCGGAGTCCCCCGCGAACACCACCCGCGCCGGATCCGCGCCGTGCCGCAGCAGCCAGCGGTAGGCGGTGAGGCAGTCGTCCACCGAACCGGCGATGGGAGTGCTGGGCAGCTGGCGGTATTCGACGTTCACCACCGGCAGCCCGGTGCGCCGGGCCAGCGCGGCCGCCACCGGGCGGTGCGAATCCAGGCCGCAGATGAAGAAGCCGCCACCGTGCATGTACATCACCGCGCCGTCGCGCAGCGCCCGGCGGGCACCGGCCGGTCGCACGATCTCCATGCGGAAACCGTTGAGCCGCACCCCTTCCCGCTCCACTCCGGACGGGCCGGGACGCAGCCGGGCCAGGCCGTCGACGACGGTGCTCGCCAGCGGCATGGTCGACGGGTGGATCGGATAGTGCCGGACGATCGGCCGGACAACGCCACGGCAGGCGAACAGCAGGGCGCGCGAGGCGATGCTGGCCCCGTCCGGATTCGCGACAACCCCTGGCGCCCGCGTGGATTCGCCCGGCTCCCGCCTCCGTACCTGACCGCTTTCGCCGATTCGACTCGCCACCATGGTGCACCTACCTCGCTCCGGGCGCGCCGAGCCGTCGACGACCGGAGTCCGGCGGCGAGCTGTCGGCGCTGACATCTCGCACGGTGTCATTTCAGGACACCACGCGAACGTGACCTACGCAACAATTTGTCTCCGTTCCGCGGTCCGTGTAAACCGGCGTGATCGTTTCGCGGTCTACTCGGAACCTCGCCGAGCCCGAATACGGCGGCAATGGCAGACTGCTGTGACATGCGCGGAATCATCCTGGCCGGTGGCACCGGGTCACGGCTGCACCCGATCACGCGCGGTGTGAGCAAACAGTTGGTCCCGGTGTACGACAAGCCGATGGTGTACTACCCGCTGTCGACGCTCATGCTCGCGGGCATCCGGGACATTCTGGTGATCACCACGCCGGAGGATGCCGACGCGTTCACCCGGCTGCTGGGCGACGGCTCCCGGTTCGGGCTGTCGATCGACTACGTGGTGCAGCCGGAGCCGGACGGGCTCGCTCGCGCGTTCGTACTGGGCGCCGACCACATCGGCGGCGAATCGGCGGCACTGGTGCTGGGCGACAACATCTTTCACGGCCCCGGGCTGGGCACCCGGCTGCGGCGCTTCGAGGGCATCGACGGCGGCGCGGTATTCGCCTACCGGGTATCGGATCCCAGCGCGTACGGCGTCGTCGAATTCGTCGACGGCAAGGCAGTTTCCATCGAGGAGAAGCCGAAGCTACCGCGGTCCAACTACGCGATTCCGGGGCTGTACTTCTACGACAACGACGTGGTCGAGATCGCCCGCGGGCTGCGACCCTCGGCGCGCGGCGAATACGAGATCACCGATATCAATCGCACCTATCTGGAACAGGGCCGACTGTCGGTGGACGTGTTGGCGCGTGGCACCGCCTGGCTGGACACCGGCACCTTCGATTCGCTGCTCGACGCCGCCAACTACGTGCGGACCATCGAGGAGCGGCAGGGCCTGAAGATCGGGGTGCCCGAGGAGGTGGCCTGGCGGATGGGATTCATCGACGACGAGCAGCTGTGTCGGTTGGCCGAGCCGCTGGTGCGCTCCGGCTACGGAAAATACCTGCTCGACCTGCTCCAGCACGGGCGCGACTACGACGGGACGGAGCTGCCGCAATGACGGGCATGCAGATCCGGGAACTCGCCGTTCCGGGCGCGTGGGAGTTCACGCCCACGCTGCGCGGCGACGAGCGCGGAGTGTTCGTCGAGTCGTTCAAGGCATCGGAGTTCGAGAAGGCGGTCGGGCGGCCGTTCGACCTGCTGCAGGTCAACACCTCCACCTCGGCGGCGGGGGTGCTGCGCGGCATCCACTACACCGAGGACCCGCCCGGTCAGGCCAAGTATGTGAGCTGTGTGCGCGGCGCGTTCCTGGACGTGGTGGTGGATTTGCGCCGGAACTCACCGACATTCGGCGGCTGGGACGCCGTGGTGATCGACGATGTGCACCGGCGCTCGGTGTTCCTGGCCGAGGGACTCGGGCACGCGCTGCTGTCGCTGGAGGACGAATCCACCGTCACCTACCTCTGCTCGCTCGAGTACGCCCCCGAATTCGACCGGGACCTGGACGCTTTCGATCCGGAGCTGGGCATCGAATGGCCCACGGAGGGGCGCAACGGTCAGCCGCTGACCTTCATCCGCTCCGCGAAAGACGCTGCGGCACCGAAACTCCGAGACCTGGGAACCTGACCTCGCCTCCCCGACGCCCTCTCCCCTCACCCCCGGCACCTTCTCCCTCATCCCCGCGCCCTCTCCCGTCATCCCCGGCACGCTTTTCGCCGGGGAACCGCGGTGGGCGAATCGTGTTCGCCCACCGCGGTTTCAGACTCCCCGCCGGGCGTGATCAGGCGGCCAGTTCCAGTTCCCGCTCGTCCACGGCGGCCGGTGCGGCCGACCGCTTGGGCAGGAAGTGGGTCAGCGCCACCAGCGCACCGATGATGCAGACCACACCGGCGAAGATCAGGCCGGGCCGGTAGAGGTCGAGCATCGCTCCCGGCGAGGTGGTCGCGGGGGCGTGCGAGGAGATGATCGCGGTGTTGATCGCCAGCACGATGGCCGCGCCGACCTGCATCGAGGTCTGCAGCACACCGGCCGCCAGGCCCTGCTCGTCGTCATGGATGCCGTTGGTCGCCTGGATGTTGATGGCCGGGAAGCCGATCCAGCCGATGCCGATCAGCAGCACCGCGGGCAGGATCACCGCGACGTAGGACGGCGTGGTGTCGATCCGCAGGAACAGCAGGTAGCCGATGCTCATCACGATCATGGTGAACGCGATGATCGGGCCGGTGCCGAACCGGTCGACGATCTTGTCCGAGAACACCGACGACAGCGCGACGAGCATACCCACCGGCAGCAGCGCCATCGCCAGCTTCAGCGGCGACCAGCCCAGGGTGTCCTGTAGGAACAGGGTCACGATGAACTGCCAGCTGAAGTAGGACCCCGCCAGGGCGACGATGACGAGACTGGCCCGCACCAGCGTCACCTTGCGTAGGATGCCGAGCCGGATCAGCGGGTGCGCGACCCGCTTCTCGACCGTGACGAAGGCCACGAACAGCGCCGCGACGGCAGCGAACGAACCCAGCGTGCGGGTCGACGCCCAGCCCACCTCGGGCGCGGTGACAACGGTGTAGACCAGCAGCAGCATGGCGGCGGTGGAGAACAGCGCGCCCAGCAGGTCGTGCCCGCCTTCCTGCGCGGGCTTGTCCCGCGGCAGCAGCACGATGGCGGCGATCAGCGCGGCCACGGCGATCGGCACCGGCAGGAAGAAGGTCCAACGCCAGCCGAGTCCGGTCATCAGGCCGCCGAACAGCAGGCCCATCGAGTAACCGCCCGCACCGAACACCGTGTAGATGGACAGCGCCTTGTTGCGGGCCGGGCCCTCGGCGAAGTTGGTGGTGATGATCGACAGGCCGGTGGGCGCGGTGAACGCCGCGGCCAAGCCCTTGATGAAACGGGTCAGGATCAGCACGAGCGCCGTGCTGGCCAGACCGCCCGCCAGCGAGGCCAGCGCGAACACGGCCAGCGCGATCAGGAAGACCTTGCGCCGCCCGAGCAGGTCCGCGGTGCGCCCGCCCAACAGCAGTAGGCCGCCGTAGCCGAGTACGTAGCCGCTGACCAGCCACTGCAGGGTCGAGGTGTCGAGGCCCAGTTCGGCGCCGATGGACGGCAGCGCGACGCCGATCATCGAGACGTCGAGGCCGTCGAGGAACAGCACGATGCACAGCGTGATCAACATGCCCCACATCCGTGGGGTCCACCGGGTGGTGGTAGCGGCCGCTGGGGCGACCGAAGGTGTTGCCGTGGAAGTCATGAAACGTGACAGTACATGCGCACGCATTAGTTGTCCAAACATTAGATGCGATTGCATGATTGCCCCCGAGGCACTAAGATGACGGCATGTCCAAGTCGACAGCGTCCGTCGACCGCCCTGCCGTCCTCGATCAGGTAGCCCCGGCCGGACTGGTGAGCCAGTGGCGCGATCTGCTGAATCAGCACGCCAACGTGTCCTGTGCGCTGGAGAAGGAGCTGCAGTCCCAGCACCAGATCGGGCTGAGCGAGTTCGAAACCCTGGACCGCCTGGTCGACGCCCGGTGCGAGACCTACCGCATGAGCGATCTCGCGGGCGATATCCATCTGAGCCAGAGCGCGCTCTCGCGCGCCGTGGCCCGGCTGGAGCGCGACGGCCTGGTGAGCCGCAGCATGTGCACCGACGACCGCCGTGCGATCTTCGTCTGCCTCACCGACAAGGGCCGGGCCGTGCACGCCGACGCGGCCCCCACCCACCGCGACGTACTCTTCCGCACGCTGCGCTGATTCCGGCCAGCGACCACGCGCCCAGTAGCCGGACCATCGACTTACAGCGCGGCTAGGGCCTCGTCGATCGCGCCCCGGGCCGCTACCGAGACCGCCTTGATTCTGGCGAAAGTCGATCGGTAGCGGTCGATTTCGTGCTTCTTGTCGAAATAGGCCGAGCCGGTGAAGGTTTCGACATAGGCCACCGGCGGCTCGATGAGACCGTCCGCTGCGTTGCGGAATTCGAGTAATACGAAGCGGCCGGAGTTCATACCGTCGTGGTAGCCGCAGGCGGTCGGAACCACGCGGATCTCGACATTGGGCAGCTCGCTCGCGCGGCGCAGGTGGTCGAGCTGCGCGGCGTGCACCTCGGGGCCGCCGATCCGGTGTCGCAGCAGCGATTCGGTGACAACGGCCTCCAGCCGCACCGGCGAATCGGTGCGGGTGAGCACGCTCTGCCGGGCCGCCCGCAGCGCCACCCGCCGATCCAGCTCCGCCGCCGCCATGCCGGGCCGCGCCGCGGCCAGTACCGCGCGGGTGTAGTCCTCGGTCTGCAGCAGGCCGGGGACCAGCTCGTTCTCATAGGTCGACAGCCGGGCGGCGGCCTCCTCGAGACCGATGTAGACATCGAAGCCCTCGGCGATCACGTCGTTGTACTCGGCCCACCAGCCGCGCGCCTTGGTCTCGCGGGCCAGCGCCGTCAGCGGCTCAAGGACCTCGGTCGGCGCGCCGTAGATCTTGCACATCGCCTCGACATCCAGGCTGCGCAGCGAGGTCTGACCCGTCTCGATGCGCCAGATCTTGGCCTCCGACCACTCCAGCCGACGCGCCGCTACCCGAGTGGTCATGCGGGCGCGATTGCGCAGGTCGCGAAGCTGCCGCCCCAACTGCCGCCGCGGCATCGTCGAACCGGTGATCCCGTACGGTAAAGCCATACTGCTCCCCCTCCGTCCCGTGCGCCGATCGTACTCGCTCATCACAGCCCACCGAACGGCATAAACCTCACGCCGTGCCCGGATCGAAATCGGACACGGGATCGGATTGTTCCACAACCCAACGATCCCCGGATACCGACAAACTCACAACGCGCGCTATCGGCGCGGCGCGCGCTTGCGAAACCGCCAGAACTGCACGGCCCGAACGTCTTCGGAGAGTTGGTTGACCGGTTCGGCCACATCCGACAGCGCCTGGAACAGGTCGTCGGCCAGATCGTTGATGTGCTCGACCCGGTTGGCCAGCCGCGACGCGTTCACCAGAAACTCCAGCGCCAGCCGGACCGCCGCCGCGATCGTCAGTCCCAATGGCACCGCCAGCACCACTGCGAACACCAGCCCCAGCAGCATCGAAATGTGCCACACCGCAACGGTCAGCACGATCGGGACCAGTCCGGCGAAGACGAGGCCGAGTATGTACGCGAGCGGCAGCAGGGTGCGCGTCGCGGGGCGGCGGAACTGCACGTCCGCCAGCCCCCGCAGCGCGGCCAGGCTCCACGCGCCGAATGCGCCGGGGCTGCGAAACGGCTCGGCCCGCTCCTCCTCGTCCGGCGCCTCGCCGACACGGCGCGACAATCGCCTGCTCGTGGGCTCCTTCCAGGCGATGCTGTCTCCGATTGGGGCGTGCTCGGCCTCGTAGTCGTCCGCCCCGGGACCCAGCGGCCCGACAGGCTCGTCAGTCATGCGCCGATCCTCTCCCGCGGGGCGGGCGCGGGCAACGGCGGACCACAAGAGTTCTGTTGGGAAATTTTCAGCCCCAACGTATTCGATACACAGGTGGCGATACGACGCTCGAGCTCGGACGGATGCGACCTCCGGTCCAGCGAAAGTCATAGCAACACGGAATCAAAAGGTGATCTTGTGATGAATTCGACGGCGGGCAAGAAAGTTTCGCAAACGTGTAACGAGCCGTCCCACGTGGCCCGATACGTCCCATGAACACCAACGCAGGACCTAGATATATCCGGGGAATGGAGAAGACAGTGCGCACGACGTTTCCGACTTCCGTCTCGGCGGCAGCACTGGCCGCTACCGCGCAGGACTACATCCAGCGCGGCTGGACGGTCGCCGAAACGGCCAACGGCATCTGCCTCATCACCGACGAGGAAGTTTCGGGCATCGAGGTCACCGGCGAGCTCGCCGGTCAGGTGCGCCGTTTCCTCCGGGCGAACAACCTGTCCGGTCCGGTGATCGAGATCCCGGGCGCCGAGCGTCGCGAGATCCACCTGGTCACCGGCCTCCGCAAGGCCGCCATGGCGCTGGAGGCGCTGCGCGCCGCCGGTGCCACCGTGTACACCGACGGCGCCGGTATCCCGCTGCCGCCGACCCAGCTCTCGGCCGGATCGGCCTGCTGGGGCGTGACGCCCGGCGAGGCCCGCTGGATCCCGCCGGTGGTCGCGATCGCGGCCGCGGTGCGCTCGGCCCGTTCGGGCCGCAAGGCGCAGCTCGCCCGCCTCGCCAGCTGAGGCAGACAGCCTGCCGGATACCTGCGTGCCCGGCGGCCGGCACAACAGCACAGTGACTGCGAACCGCGTCCCGGTGAACCGCCAACCGGGGCGCGGTTTCATGTCGTGAGTAATCGCGCATGTCGGTGCCGCGAGTGATGATGGTGCTATGACGCGCGTCACGGAAGACACCCGGACCCTGCTACGCACCTGCCCGCTGTGCGAGGCGGTGTGCGGGCTCGAGATCACCCTCGATGCCGACGATCACGTGGTCGGGGTCCGCGGCGACCGCGAGGATCCGTTCAGCCGCGGGTTCATCTGCCCGAAGGGCGCCAGCCTCGGCCACCTCGACGAGGATCCGGACCTGCTGACCGAGCCGATGATCCGCGACCGCGCCACCGATACCTGGCGCACGGCGTCCTGGGAGGAGGCCTTCGACCTGATCGCCGAGCGGCTGCCCGCGCTGGTCGCCGCACACGGCCGCCAGGCCACCGCGCTGTACCTGGGAAATCCCAATGCGCACACCGTCGCCGGAGCCCTCTACCTGCCGCCGCTGATCCGCGCGCTGAGCACCCGCAACCTCTACTCCGCCAGTACGGCGGATCAGATGCCCAAGCAGGTGGCCAGTGGCCTGATGTTCGGCGACCCGCTGACGATCCCGGTGCCGGATCTCGACCGCACCGACTATCTGCTGATGCTGGGCGCCAACCCGCTGGAGTCGAACGGATCGCTGTGCACCGCACCGGATTACCCGGGCGGCTGAAGGCGCTGCGCAAGCGCGGCGGCCGGTTCGTGGTGGTCGACCCCCGCCGCACCCGCACCGCGAAACTCGCCGACGAGCACCTGTTCGTCCGGCCCGGCGGCGACGCGTACCTGCTGTTCGGCATCGTGCACACACTGTTCGCCGAGAACCTGACCGCGCCCGGGGTCGAGGCGAACGGGATGGACGAGGTGCGCACGGCCGCAACGGCGTTCCCGCCCGAGGCGGTCGCCGAGCGCACCGGGGTCCCCGCCGAGACCATCGTGCGCATCGCGCGGGAGCTGGCGGCGGCGCCGACTGCTGCCGTGTACGCGCGCATCGGCACCTGCACGGCGGAATTCGGCACGCTGACGCAGTGGCTGGTGGATGTGATCAATGTGCTCACCGGCAATCTGGACCGTCCGGGCGGCGCCATGTTCGCCACCGCCGCCGCGCTCGGCATCGTCCGTACCCGACCGTTCCGCCTGGGCCGCTGGAGCAGCCGAGTGCGCGAATTGCCTGAGGCCATGGGCGAATTCCCGATCGCCACGCTCGCCGACGAGATCCGCACCCCGGGCGAGGGGCAGGTCCGGGCCCTGGTGACGGTGGCCGGGAATCCGGTGCTGTCGGCGCCCAGCGGCGCGCGGCTCGGCGCGGCCCTGGCGGAGCTGGAGTTCATGGTGAGCGTGGACCGCTACCTCAACGAGACCACGCGCCACGCCGATGTCATCCTGCCGCCGCCGCGCACGCTGCAGTCCCCGCACTACGATTTCGCCCTGCTGAACTTCGCGGTCCACAACTACGCGCGGTACTCGCGGCCGCTGCAGCCGCTGGACGGGCGGCCTTCCGAGGCGGAGATCGTGGCGCGGCTGGCCCTCGCGGCGGCCGGGTCGCAGCTCGAACCCGGGCGCGCCCCACTGGAATCGGTCGACGAGTTGATCATCGCGGGCACTCTGCACCGCGCGGGCCTGCTGGATCGCCGCGACGACCTGCGCGGCGCCGACAGCACCGAGCAGCGCATCGATATGATGCTGAGGCTCGGGCCCTACGGCGAATGGAATCCCGCGGCGGCGGAGATTCCCGACGGCGTCGCCCCCGGCGGGCTGAATCTGCAAGTGCTGCTGGACAATCCGCACGGCATCGACCTCGGACCGCTGCGGCCGCGGCTGCCCGGGGTGCTCCGCACGGCTTCCGAGCAGGTCGAACTGGCGCCGCCGGAACTGGTCGCCGATGTCGCCCGGCTGCGCGACCGGCTCGCCGACCCGGCGCCGGGCATGGTGTTGATCGGGCGGCGGCAGCTGCGTTCCAACAACAGCTGGATGCACAACGTGGCGACCCTGGTCGGCGGCTCCAACACCTGCACGCTGCACATCCACCCCGACGATGTCGCCCGCCTGGGGATCGACGGCCGCGCCGTGGTGAAGTCTGCGGCGGGCATGCTCACGGTGCCGGTGGAGCCGACCGACGAGATCATGCCGGGCGTGGTGAGCCTGCCGCACGGCTGGGGCCATGCCGACAGCGCCCAGTCGGTCGCACGGGAGCACGCGGGCGTGAACGCCAACATCCTGACCGACGACTCCCTGGTGGACGCCCCGTCGGGAAACGCGGTATTCAACGGAGTGCCGGTGACCCTGACCCCGGCCTGAGCCAGGGGGATAACATTGCGCTCCCGAAGGTCAGCATCGCAGCAGCTAACGGAGAACATCTCCTTGCGGCACCCGGATTCCGGGAGGATCCTCGGCCCGGAACGCGAAACCGACGACTAGCCGAAGGGGAAATAAACCCCTTTCACCAGCCAGTTTTCGCATTTGCCAAACTGAATGCCGTTCAGGTCTATACGATTTCGACATAGCCACGGTTCAACGCCGAACCTGGCTCGTGCGGACTCCAGCAACCCGAGGCGGCGTGATATGCCCGATGTGCGATGCGGAAGCGACGGCGAGCAGGAACTCCAGGAGCGGTGCGGCACCCGGGACCGGGCCCAGCGCTTCTACCGCGAACAGGTCCTGAACAGGCTCAACGACCGGATGATCGACTTCGTTCACCGGATGGATATGGCGTTCATCGCCACCTCGGACCGGCACGGCGAGTGTGACGCCAGCTTCCGGGCGGGCAAACCCGGCTTCCTGCACGTGATCGATGAACGCACACTCGCGTACCCGGAGTACCGGGGCAACGGGGTCATGGCGGGCCTCGGCAACCTGCTGGAGAATCCGCACATCGGAATCCTGCTGATCGACTTTGTGCGCGACCTCATCGGCCTGCACATCAACGGATCCGCCCGCGTCGTCGAGGATTCGGCCCTGCGCCGCTGGGCGCCCGGCCTGCCCGCCGCCGAGCATGGCCGGGCCGCCGAGCGCTGGGTCGTGGTGGACGTCGAAGAGGCCTATATCCACTGCCGCAAGCACATTCCGCACTTGGTGCCCGCCGCCCGCGAGGAGCGCCGGTGGGGCACCGACAATCCGATCGCCAAGGGCGGGGATTACTTCGGCGCGAGGGCCCAGTTGCGAGCATCGGTCGCCGAATACTGAAATCACCGAATCTTGAAGATCACAGCCCGCTGCACGATGAAGTTGATCACTGTGGCGGTGCCCTGCGCGACTATGAACGCCAGCCAGATCCGCCACCACTCGTCGGGCAACACGTGATAGAGGATCTGATTGATGCCGACCTGCACAGCGAAGGTGAGCGCGTACAACACCACCACCGCCACGAAGCGGGTCCGGCTCGGCGCCGCCTGGAAGGTCCAGCGCCGGTTGATCAGGTAGGCGGTCGTGGTGCCCGCGATGAAGCTGAGCGACTTCGCCACCGCCACCGGCAGGCCCACCACCTGCAGCAGCAGGGTGTAGAGGCCGAAGTCGATGACCGCCGAGAAACCGCCTGACAACGCGAAGCGGATGATCTGCGTCTTCAGCCCGACGTCCGTGCCACCCGGCTCGTCGACCAGGGGCAGCTCGGGCGGCAGAGGAAGGTGGGGTTCCGCGGACACGGGCACGAGCGTAGCGGGTTCGCGATCTCTACACCGGGACCGATGTCCGGTCATACCTGTAGCCTCTATGCCGATGTCCACGAAAGCTCAGACCTCCACCGCCGCGGGTCCTGCGAAAACTGCGGGCGACGGCGCTGCGTCACAGAATGACAGCAATGGGTCGGCCGAACGCTACGACTTGCCCACCCGCACCCGTCGACTGACCGGATGGGGCCGCACCGCACCCACCTCGGCCGAAGTGCTCTCGACCGGCGATCCCGAGCTGATCGCACAGGCCGTGGCGATGGTCGCGGAGGACAACGAGTCCAAGCCCAAGCACCTGCGCCGCGGGGTGATCGCGCGCGGGCTGGGCCGCTCCTATGGCGACAACGCCCAGAACGCGGGCGGTCTGGTCGTCGACATGACCGCGCTGAACAAGATTCACCGCATCGATCGCGACACCCACCTTGTCGATGTCGATGCCGGTGTGAATCTGGATCAGCTGATGAAGGCGGCGCTGCCGTTCGGTCTGTGGGTCCCGGTGCTGCCCGGCACTCGACAGGTGACGATCGGGGGCGCGATCGGGTCCGATATCCACGGCAAGAACCACCACAGCGCGGGCAGTTTCGGCAATCACGTGCGGTCGATGGAGTTGCTCACCGCCGACGGCACCGTGCATCACATCACGCCGAAGCGGAATGCGAAGCTGTTCTGGGCCACCATCGGTGGCTGCGGGCTGACCGGCATCATCCTGCGGGCCACCGTCGAGATGACGCCGACCGAAACCGCGTATTTCATTGCAGACGGCGACGTGACCCAGACCCTCGAGGACACCATCGCCTTCCACAGCGACGGCTCCGAGGATCGCTACGAGTACAGCTCGGCATGGTTCGACGCGATCAGCCCCGAACCGAAGCTGGGCCGCGCCGCGATCTCGCGCGGCAACCTGGCCAAGCTGGACGAGCTACCCGAGAAGCTGCGGAAAGATCCGTTGAAGTTCAACGGCAAGACGTTCTTCACGCTGCCGGACATCTTCCCGAACGGCCTGGCGAACAAGTACACCTTCACCCCGATCGGCGAACTCTGGTACCGGAAGTCGGGCACGTACCGGGGCAAGGTGCAGAACCTCACGCAGTTCTATCACCCGCTGGACATGATGGGCGAATGGAACCGCGGCTACGGCTCCAACGGCTTCCTCCAGTACCAGTTCGTCGTGCCGCCCGAGGCGGTCGAGGAATTCAAGAGCATCATCCGCGACATCCAGGGATCCGGGTTCTACTCGTTCCTCAACGTTTTCAAGCTGTTCGGCCCGGGTAACCAAGCGCCGCTGAGCTTTCCGATGCCGGGTTGGAACATCTGCGTGGACTTCCCGATCAGGGCGGGGCTCAACGAGTTCGTCACCGATCTGGACCGGCGGGTCCTGGAGTTCGGCGGTCGGCTCTACACCGGCAAGGATTCCCGCACCACCGCGGAGACCTTCCACAAGATGTACCCCCGGATCGACGAGTGGATCAAGATCCGCCGAAATGTCGATCCCACAGGCGTTTTCATATCCGATATGGCGAGAAGGCTGGAGCTGCAGTGATCAATGCCGTAGGTAACCCGCAGAACATTCTGCTGCTGGGGGGCACCTCCGAGATCGGCCTGGCGATCTGCGCGGAATATCTGAAGAAGGGCCCGGCCCGCATCGTGCTCGCGGCGCTGCCGAACGATCCGCTGCGCGCCGATTCGGTGGCGCAACTGGAGGCCGCGGGCGCCTCGAAGGTGGAGGTCGTCGACTTCGACGCGCTCGACACCGGCAGCCATCCGAAGGTGGTCGAGCAGGCCTGGGCCGACGGTGATATCGACGTCGCGATCGTCGCCTTCGCGCTGGACGGCGACGCCGAGGAGCTGTGGCAGAACCAACAGCAGGCCGTGCGCGTGGCCGAGGTCAACTACACCGCGTCGGTCTCGGTCGGCGTGCTGGTCGGCGAGAAGATGAAGGCCCAGGGCTACGGCCGGATCGTGGTCATGTCCTCGGTCGCCGGTGAGCGGGTCAAGCGCGCCAACTTCGTCTACGGCTCCACCAAGGCCGGGCTGGACGGCTTCTACCTGGGGCTGGGCGAGGCGCTGCGCCCCTACGGGCCGCGCGTGACGGTGGTCCGCCCCGGCCAGGTGCGCACCAAGTTCTCCGCGCACGTCGACGAGGCCCCGCTCACCGTCAACAAGGAAGACGTTGCGGCCCTTGCGGTCTCGGCCTCCGAGAAAGGCAAGGAGATCGTCTGGGCGCCCGGCGCCTTCCGCTGGGTCATGATGGTCCTCCGCCACGTGCCGCGCGCGATCTTCCGCCGACTCCCCATCTGATCGGGACACCGGCGCACACGGCCGACAGCGATCGCCCGCTGTCGGCCGTTGTCATGTCCCGCGCCGTGAACGTGGTTCTGCGCAACACCGTCCGTCGCCGACGCGGCCGGGTCGCGCGCAGCTGACTAGGCTGACGCACGGCTCGCGTCCAGTGCAGGCGACAGAGAAATCCGGAGGCAGCGTGCGAGTACTTGTCCGGCAGGTTGGCGGCGGTCTTGGCGAGGCGGTGCTCGCGGCGGTGGTCGCGGCCGCGGTGGCCGCCGTCGGGCTCGTGGCGTTCGGGACCGTGCAGTGGCCCGCGTTCAACTCCTCCAATGTGACCCGGGCACTGACCACCGTCGGGCAGGCCGCATCGGTGGCGGTGCTGGTCGCGGCGGTCGTGCTCATCCGGCTGCGGCGCTGGCCGTGGTTGGCGAAAGTGCTGTCCTGGGCCGGGATTTCGAGCTTCGTGACGGTGACCCTGGGCATGCCGCTCGGGGCGACCAAGCTGTATCTGTTCGGCGTCTCCGTCGACCAGGAGTTCCGCACCGAGTACCTGACCCGGCTGACCGACAGCGCGGCGCTACACGATATGACCTATATCGACCTGCCGCCGTACTACCCCGCCGGGTGGTTCTGGATCGGCGGGCGAGTGGCGAACGTGCTCGGGATGCCCGGCTGGGAGACCTTCAAGCCCTACGCCATCGCCTCGCTGGCCGTGGCGGCGGCGCTCGCACTCGTGTTGTGGTCCAAGCTGATTCGCGCCGACTGGGCCGTCGCGGTGGCCGCGGCGACCACCGCCGTGACGGTGGCGTTCGCCGCACCGGAGGCCTACAGCGCCGTCCTGGTGGTCCTGTTCGCCCCGGCCATGATCCTGGCCTGGGGGGCGCTGTACCGTCCGGCGGAGTGGGCCGGAGCGGACAGGTCGGAGACGCCGGGCGTAGCCGACGGCGCTGTTCCTACAGCGGGTGGCTGGGGTGCGGTGGTCGGGGCCGGGCTGTTCCTCGGACTCTGTGCGATGTTCTATCAATTGTTCGCGGGCGTGGCGGTGTTCACGGTGGTGCTGATGGCCGTGGTCGCCTGGGGCGCGCTGCTCTGGCAGCGGCGGGCGGAGGCGGTGCATCAGCCGCGTAAGACCGCGAGCGGGCCCGGAGCGTGGCAGCTGCTGTCGCCGATTCTCGCCCGGTTGGTCGTCATGGGTGTGATCACCGGCGTACTCGCCTTGATCACCTGGGGCCCGTGGCTGTGGAAGGCGCTCACCTCGACGCTGCCCACATCCGGCGGCTCGGCACTGCACTATCTGCCGGAGCCCGGGGCGCGGCTGTCGTTCCCGATGTTCGACTTCGCCGAGCCGCTGCTCGGTGCGCTGTGCCTGATCGGCACCGTCTGGCTGGTGATGCGCGCGGCGAGTTCGCGGCGGGCGCAGGCGCTGGGGATCGGGGTCGTGGCGATCTATCTGTGGTCGCTGGCGTCGATGACGGTCACCGCGGTCGGCATGACCGCGCTGTCGTTCCGACTGGAACCGATTCTGCAGGTGCTGCTCGCCGCCGCCGGGGTGTTCGGGTTCGTGGAGGGTGCGCGGGCCGTCTACCAGGCGCTGAACGAGCCGCAGCGCTTCCGTGTGGTGACGGCGGCGGTGGCGGCGCTCGGCGCGCTGGCCTTCGCCCAGACCATCCCCAGCATTCTGAACACGGAGATCACGACCGCATACACCGACACCGACGGCAACGGGGAACGCGCCGACCAGCGCAGCCCGTCGGCCGTATCGCACTACCGCGCGATCGACGCGGCCCTCATCGCGCAGACCGGGCGGCCCCGCGACGCGTCCGTGGTGCTGACCGCCGACACCAGCTTCCTGGCCTACTACCCGTACTACGGCTTCCAGGCGCTCACCTCGCACTACGCGAACCCGCTGGCCGATTTCGCCGGGCGCTCTGCCGAGATCAAGCGCTGGAGCGAACTGCAGTCCCCGGCCGAGCTGCTCGACGCGCTCGCGCACAGCCCCTGGCGGGCGCCGGACGCCTTCGTCTTCCGACGCAGCGGCGACAGTTACACGCTGCGACTGGCCGAGGACGTCTATCCGAACGATCCCAACGTGCGCCGGTACACGGTGTCGTTCCCCACGACCCTGTTCGAGGACCCGCATTTCCAGCGGACCGATATCGGGCCGTTCACCGTCGTCGTGCGGCGCTGAGGCCGACACCCGCGGCACGGCGACAAGTTCCGGTCACCAGTAGTGGGGATACGGCGACCCGCGGCCCTCGAGCGCCGTAACCGGGCCGCAGGTCGTGCACTGTGTACAAGCCGTTCAAACTGTGGACAAAACTGTGGAATACCTCATTTTCTGTGGATAACTATCCGGTCGACCAGCGCGCTCTCAGGGTGCACCGGTAGCGTGGGCCGTTGAGTTCGTCCAGCAAGAGGAGTTTTGCCTGTGGTATCGGGCGGGGAATCGGAGCGCATCACGCCGACGCGATCGGGGGGAGCCGCGACAGCAGTCCTGGACCTACCGGCGCGCGCCGGTGGGGCGCCGGTCGTCGAATCCACCCGGGAGTCCCGGCGGAGCAGACTGGCTCGGCGACTGTGGGCGTCCCGCCTCGATGCGCTGGCCGGGGCGGTCTACCTCGCCTGCGCCGTCATCGTGCTGTCCGGGCAGTGGCGCGACACCGAGAACGGCTACCTGATCAAGAGCGGCCAGGACCAGTCCATGTGGGAGTGGTTCTTCTCCGTCACCGCGCATTCGGTGGCGAATCTGGAGAGTCCGCTCGGGACCACGCTGCAGAACTTCCCGGCCGGTGTGAACATGATGGCCAATACGGCCATGTTCGGCGTCGGCGTGCCGCTGACCCCGGTCACCCTGCTGTTCGGGCCGACCACCACCTACGTGCTGGTGCTCACCGCCGGTCTGGCCGCCACCGGTTTCGCCTGGTACTGGCTGTTCTCGCGGGAAATGGTGACCTCGCGGTTCGCGGCGTTCGTGGGCGGGGTGTTCTGCGGTTTCGCCCCGGCGATGATCTCGCACGCCAACGCCCACCCGAACTTCGTGATGCTCGCGCTGCTGCCGGTGATCGCGCTCCTGATGATCCGGATGGCCCGCCGCGCGTCGACCGGCCCCGCCCCCACCCGGGCCCGGCGCGCCCGCGAGGCCGCGGTGCTGGGCGTGCTGGTGGCGCTGCAGATCGCGCTCGGTGAGGAACCGCTGCTCATCTTCGCACTCGCCTTCGGGCTGTTCGCGCTCGTCTACTACCTGCACGCTCCGCGCCTGGGCTGGCGGGTGACCCGGACCGTCGCGCCGACGGTCGGGCTGGCGGCGCTGCTCACCCTCGCGCTCACGGCGGTGCCGCTGTGGTGGCAGTTCTTCGGCCCGCAGAGCTACAAGTCCATCGACCACGGCCCGACCGGCAACGATCTCAAGGCGCTGGTGCAGTTCCCGGCCGAATCCCTGGGCGGCGTCTTCGCGCCCGGGCAGAACGTGGGAATCAACCCGACCGAGGACAACTCCTACTTCGGCTGGCCGCTGCTGGCGCTGGTTGCCGTGACCGTGGTGCTGCTGTGGCGCCGCCGCGGCTGGCTGCGCCTCGACGGGCCGGGCGCCGGCGACGACGCGCGCAACCACTACCGCGTGGTGCGGGCGGCCGCCGCGGTGATCGTCGTATTCATCGTGATGTCGCTGGGTGTGTCGGTGTCGTTCGGCAGGCAGATGACCGACGTGAGCCTGCCTTGGAAGTGGCTCGAGCAGGTGCCGCTGCTGAATACGGTGCTGGAGACCCGATTCTCGATGGCCGCCATCCCGGCGATCGCGATCGTGCTGGCGCTGGGCACCGAACGGGCGATCGCCTACGGGCGGCAGTCGCTGGGCGATCCGCGGCCGCTGATCTGGTTCGGCGTCCTGGCCCTGGCGCTGGCGCCGCTGGTGCCGACGATCCTGCCGGTCACCCACCGCACCCCCACCCCGGCCTTCTTCACCGACGACACGGTGCGCCGGTACGTCAGCGGCGGCTCGGTCGTCATCGCACCGCCGCCGTATCGGCTCGACGCGCGCCCGCTGCGCTGGCAGATCGACGCGGATCTCGCATTCCCGCTCGCGGGCGGCTATTTCGTCGGCCCGAACGGAGAGAAGAAGGGCCAGTACGGCGCCGACGACCGGCCCACGGCCACCCTGCTCATGCAGGCCCAGCAGAACGACCGCGTCCCGCAACTCGACGACGCCGCCCGCGACCGCGCCCTCGCCGACCTCGAGTACTGGAAGGCCGACGTCGTCGTCCTCCCACCATCGGTCAACGGCGGCGCCATCCACGCCACCCTCGACCAATTGCTCGGCTTCCCCGGCAAATACGTCGACGGCGTCTGGATCTGGGACGTCCGCCCGCTGCGTTGATCCGCCGCGGTGAGCGAACTCCCTTGTCGTAGACCGCAGGACGGGTGCTGAGTCGAATTCCCAGCCGGGGTGGCTAGCATCGTGCATCGTGCGCGCAGACTCTCCAGCGGTTTCCCCGGTTCGCCTGATCGCCCTCGTGTCGGGTGTGCTCGCCGTGTTGTTCGCGGCGATCTCACCGTTGTTGCCGGTGCGGGAGGACCGCGCGGTGCTCGACTGGCCGCAGCCGCAGTCGGTGAATGTGGATGCGCCGCTGGTGTCGTACGCGCCGCTGGATCTGGCGCTGACCGTCCCGTGCACGGCGTTCCGCGACCTGCCGAGCGGCACCGTGGTGTCCACGGTGCCCGCCGAGGCGCCGGACGCCAGTGCGAAAGGCCTGATGGCCAAGGTCGTCGGGGAACCCGGCGGCGAGCGCACGCTATCGATCCTGCTGCACGACATCCCACTGCTCTCGGCGCCGATGGCCGAGGTCGGCGGCTGCGCCGCCCTGACCGTCGATTCCAGTGCCGCCGTTACCAGCGCCGAACTCACCGGGGTCACGCGCGCCGACGGCAGCCCCTTCCGCAATGCCGTGTCCGGTGATATCCGCCCGCAGGTCGTCGGTGTCTTCACCGATCTGGAGCGCGCCCAGCTGGGTGACGCCCACCTGCACGCGAATATCGACTCGCGGTTCTCCTCCAGCCCCAGCCCGCTGAAGCTGGCGGCCATCATCGCCGCGGTCGTGCTCACCCTCATCGCGCTGGTCTGCCTGCACCTCATCGACACCGCCGACGGGCGGCGGCCGCGCCGGTTCCTGCCCGCGCACTGGTGGCGGTTCGGCATCGCCGACGCGGTGGTGCTCGGCACGCTGCTGCTGTGGCATGTCATCGGCGCCAACACCTCCGACGACGGCTACATCCTGAATATGGCCCGGGCGTCGCGCGAGTCGGGCTATATGGCCAACTACTACCGCTGGTTCGGCGTGGCCGAGGCGCCGTTCGGCTGGCCGTACGAGGTGCTGGCCTGGATGACGCGGGTCAGCGACGCGGGCTGGTGGATGCGGGTGCCCGCGCTGGCGGCCGGGATCGTGTGCTGGCTGGTGATCAGCCGGGAGGTGCTGCCGCGCCTGGGCGCCCGGGTGCGCCGCGACAGGATTGCGATCTGGACGGCGGGCCTGGTGTTCCTGGTCGCCTGGCTGCCCTACGACAACGGCCTGCGGCCGGAACCGCTGATCGCGCTGGGCGCGCTGCTGACCTGGTGCTCGATCGAGCGGGCCATCGCCACCGGACGCCTGCTGCCCGCCGCGATCGCCGTGCTCATCGCTGCGTTCTCGCTGGCGGCCGGGCCGACGGGGCTCATCTGCATCGCCGCGCTGATCGCGGGATCGCGACCGGTGCTGCAGATCATCATCAAACGCGCACGGGGAGAATTGGATTCCGGCGAAAAGCATGCCGGAAAAATGAGGGATCAGCGGCACGCCGGAAAGAGGGAGGATCAGCGGCATGCCGGGACAAGGGGGGACGGCGGGGCTACCAAGCGCGGAGTGTGGTCGATGGTCCTGCGCTACGGCGCGCTGCTGGCGCCCGGCGCCGCCGCCGGGGTCCTGGTGATGGTGGTGGTCTTCGCGGACCAGACGCTGGCCACGGTCATGGAGGCCACCCGGGTCCGCACTACCATCGGGCCGAACGTCGCATGGTTCGACGAGCGCACCCGCTGGGATTCGCTGCTGATGCTCTCCCCCGACGGTTCGCTGGCGCGCCGCTTCGGCATTCTCGGCATGCTGCTGTGCCTGGGCGTGTGCGTGCTCGTGATGCTGCGCAAGAACGGCCGGATCCCGGGCACCTCGCGCGGACCGTCGGCACGCATTCTCGGCATCGTGTTCATGTCGCTGCTGCTGATGATGTTCACCCCGACCAAGTGGACCCACCACTTCGGCGTTTACGCCGGGCTGGCGGGCTCGCTGGCCGCGCTCACCGCGGTCGCGGTGGGAATCAACGGGATTCGCGCGCCCTACAACCGATCGCTGTTCGCCGCGGCCGTATTCTTCCTGCTCGCAGTGACTTTCACCGGATCCAACGGCTGGTGGTACGTGTCCAGCTACGGGATTCCGTGGTGGGACAAGGCGCCGCTGCTGGCGGGCAAGGGCTTCTCGACGGGATTTCTGGGCCTGGCGGTGCTCAGCCTGCTGCTGGCCGCCTGGCAGTACTACCGGGAACCGTACCGAAACGGCGAGTCCGCTCGAAAAGACAACGGCCGCAGGCGTTTCGACAAGTTCGCGATTCAGCCCCTGACGATCGCGGCGGCGGCAATGGTGTTGTTCGAGGTGGCATCGCTGGGCAAGGCCGCAATATCGCAGTACCCCGCGTACTCCGTCACGAAGTCGAATCTGCGCGCCCTGGGCGGCGATTCGTGCGCGATGGCCGAGGACGTACTGGTGGAGACCGACACCGCCGACTCACTGCTGCAGCCCTACACCGGCTCTCCCGCGGACGGATTGGTCGCGGAGAACGTCGGATTCACCCCGGACGGCGTGGCGAGCGACCTGACCGCCGATGCCGAGGAAACCGTCACCGGCGGCGCCAATTCGGTCGACACCAAGTCCGAGAACAAGACCACCAACACCACCCGGTCGGGCACCGGCGGCGGCAGCACGGAGCAGGCGGGCATCAACGGCAGCACGGTGAAGCTGCCCTTCGGCCTGGACCCCGCCCGCACCCCGGTCATGGGCAGCTACACCACCGGCGACAAGCAGCAGGCCCACCTGACCTCCCAGTGGTACCGGCTCGACCTGGCCGACGCCCGCAAGAACCCCGCCTACCGGCTGCTCGCGATCAGCGCGGCCGGGCGGATCAAATCGGTCAACGCCGACGGCGTGGTCACCTACGGCCAGGACCTGCGCGTCGAATTCGCGCACCGGGCCGCGGACGGCTCCGAACAGCCGCTCGGCGAGTTCCAGCCGCTCGACGTCGGCGGCGCACCGTCGTGGCGCAATATGCGGGTGCCGCTGGACCGAATTCCGGAGGGCACCAACGCGGTCCGCATCGTCGCGGTCGCCAACGACCTCACCCCGCGGCAGTGGCTGGCGGTGACGCCGCCGCGGCTGCCCAAGCTCGACACCCTGGATTCGGTAGTGGGTCACCAGGATCCGGTGCTGGAGGACTGGCACGTCGGCCTCGCCTTCCCGTGCCAGCGGCCCTTCGATCACAAAGACGGCGTCGCGGAGGTGCCGAAGTGGCGCATACTGCCCGACCGGGTCGGCGCCGACGCCTCCAATGCCTGGCAGGACAACATCGGCGGCGGCCCGCTCGGCTGGACCGGGCTGCTGCTCGAGGCCCAGACCGTCCCCGGCTACCTGAACCACGACTGGAGCCGGGACTGGGGCTCGCTGGAGCGGTACACGCCCTACGTCCCGTCCGCGACACCGGCGGAGGTCGGCGTCACCGTCGAAAATCGCTGGGGCTGGGCGAAAGACGCTCCGATCAAGACGAGCTGACCCCGGACACCGCCCGGGATGACCCGCCACGCCTGCTCCAATGGTGGTCATCCCGGCGTGTCGTGCAACGTTCCGGCTATGGCGACGGCCCCGCGGGTATCGCCCCGTCCGGACCCGGATGGTGAGGATTCAGCCTCCGGGCGAGCGGTCGCACTGTGGATGTGAACAGCAGGATCCGAGTGAACACAGTCACTCACAGCGCGGGCAGATAACATCACCAACCGTGCCCGACGCCGCAACTGCTGTCTTGACGAAACCGGAGGCCTCCGCGCCCGACGCGACGCCCCGTGACTACCGCAACGCCCGACTGATCGCGCTGGTCGCGGGGTTGCTCGGCGCGCTGTTCGCGATAGCCACCCCGTTCCTGCCGGTCACCCAGACCACCTCCGAGGTGAACTGGCCACAGAACGGCACCGTCGGCAGCGTGCAGGCGCCGCTGATGTCGCAGGTCCCCGTGGATCTGAACGCCACCATTCCCTGCTCGCTGGTCGACGGGCTGCCGCCGCAGGGCGGCATGCTGCTGGCAACCGCGCCGCCGCAGGGCGATCGAGCCTCGCTGGAGGCGATGTTCGTCCGGGTGTCGGATACCTCGGTGGACGTCGTGGACCGCAACGCGGTGGTGGCGTCGGCGGAGCGCTCCCAGCTCGCCGGATGTTCGTCGATCGTCATCTCCTCCGACCACAACCGCACCCACGCGGCGTTCCAGGGGGCAACCAGGGAGGTGGAACAGCCGGTCGAGGGCGCGCCGGGCGCGACCGAAACGGTGACCGCGCCGATCGAGGGCACGCTCGAGGGCGACCTGCGGCCGCAGGTGGTCGGCGTGTTCACCGACCTGAAGGGCGGCGCGCCGGAGGGCCTGTCGTTCGACATGACGGTCGACTCCCGGTTCTCCACCACCCCCACCCTGATCAAACTGGTCGCGATGATCGCGGCGGTGCTGTGCACCCTGATCGCGCTGGCCGCGCTCGGCCGCCTCGACACCGGTGACCGCCGCGGCCACCGCCGGATCCTCCCGGCGCACTGGCTGAAGCCGACCTGGGCCGACGGCGCCGTCGCGGGCACGCTGCTGGTGTGGCATTTCGTCGGCGCCAACACCTCCGACGACGGCTATATCCTCAGCATGGTGCGGGTGGCCCCACACGCGGGTTATCTGGCCAACTACTTCCGCTGGTACGGCGTGCCGGAGGCGCCGTTCGGCTGGTACTACTACGTGATCCAGGCGTTCGCGCAGGTCTCCACGGCCAGCGCGTGGGTGCGGATCCCGGCGCTGCTGTGCGGACTTCTGTGCTGGATGGTGATCAGCCGCGAGGTGGTGCCCCGGCTGGGCCGCGGCGTGCGCACCTCGAAGGTGGCGCTGTGGACCGGCGGCCTGGTCTTCCTCGCGTTCTGGATGCCCTACGACAACGGCCTGCGCTCCGAGCCGATCGTCGCGCTGGGCGCGCTGCTGACCTGGGTGTCGATCGAGCGGGCCATCGCGACCTCCCGGTTGCTGCCTGCCGCGGTCGCGGTGTTGGTCGCGGCATTCACGCTTGCCGCCGCGCCGACCGGTCTGATGTGTGTGGCCGCGTTGCTCGCGGGCATCCGCCCGCTCGTGCGGGTCGCGGTGCGCAGGCGCCGCGAACTCGCCGCGGGCGAATCCGGGTGGAAGAAGACCTGGTGGGGTTCGACACTGCCGCTGCTGGCGCCGATCGCGGCCGCGGGCTTCCTCGTGCTCACCGTCGTCTACAGCGACCAGACCTTCGCCGCGATCCAGGAGGCCAACCGGGTGCGCCGCCTCGCGGGCCCGAACCTGGCCTGGTACGAGGACTATCTGCGCTACTACTACCTGTTCGTCGAGACGGTGGACGGGTCGCTGGCGCGCCGGTTCGCGTTCCTGGTGATGCTGCTGTGCCTGTTCACCACGATGATGGTGCTGCTGCGCCGCGTGAAGGTGCCGGGCATCGCGAGCGGCCCGACGTGGCGGCTGATGGGCGTGGTGTTCGGAACCATCTTCTTCATGATGTTCAACCCGACCAAGTGGACCCACCACTTCGGCGCCTACGCGGGCATCGCCGGTTCGCTGGCCGCGGTGACCGCCGTGGCGGTGTCGGCGACGGCATTGCGCTCGCGCAAGAATCGGTCGATCTTCCTGGCCGCCCTGCTGTTCGCGCTGGCGCTGTCGTTCTCGGGTATCAACGGGTACTGGTACGTATCGAGCTTCGGGGTGCCGTGGTTCGACAAGACGGTGTCGCTGAAGGGCATTCAGTCCAACACCATCATGCTGGTGCTGTTCGGCCTGGCGTTGGCGCTGGTGGCCTGGCAGTCGCTGCGCGAGGGCTACGCGAAGCCGCCCGCGAGCGCGAAGACCGCGCGCGGCAGGCGAATTCGCAAGTTCGCCGCCATCCCGCTCACCGTGGTCGCGGCGGCGATGGTGCTGTTCGAGGTGTTCTCGCTGGTGAAGGGCGCGGTGTGGCAGTACCCCGCGTACTCGCTGGCGCGCTCGAATTTCGATGCGGTGGGCGGCAATTCGTGCGGGCTCGCCAACGACGTGCTGGTCGAGCAGGACGTCAACAGCGGCAACCTGACCCCGATCATCGATCCCGCGCATCCGCCGAAGAACGACGACCCGCTCGCGGGTGGCAATCCGGTCGGCTTCTCCCCCAACGGGGTTCCCACCGATCTGAAGGCCGACTCCGTCGAGGTCAAGCCGGGCACCGGCAACACCTCCACGCAGTCGGTGGGCGCGGCGTTCGCCGAGGGCCAGAACGCGGGCACCGGCGGTGGCCGCACCCAGCAGACCGGCGTGAACGGCAGCACCGTGGCGCTGCCCTTCGGGCTCGATCCGGCGACGACGCCGGTGATGGGCAGCTACCAGGAGAACGTGCAGCAGCCCGCGAACCTGACCTCCAGCTGGTACCAGCTGCCGCCGCGATCGGAGGATTCACCGCTGGTGGTGATTTCGGCGGCGGGCCGCATCCTGTCGGTCGATGACACCGGCAACGTCGACTACGGCCAGTCGTTGACCGTCGACTACGGCAAGACGCAGCCCGACGGCTCGGTCACCAAGCTCGGCAGCTACCTGCCGCGCGATATCGGGCCGTTCCCGACCTGGCGCAACCTGCGGGTGCCGCTGGATCAGATCTCGCCCGAGGCCGATACGGTGCGCATCGTCGCCAACGACCCGATCCTGATCGGTGACCAGTGGCTGGCGTTCACGGCGCCGCGCGTGCCGAAGCTGCAGTCACTGAACACCGTCATCGGCACCGAACAGCCGGTGCTGCTGGACTGGGCCGTGGGCCTGCAGTTCCCGTGCCAGCGGCCGTTCGACCACCTCGACGGCGTCGCCGAGGTACCGAACTACCGCATCCTGCCGGACCGTCCGCTCGCGGTCAGCTCCACCGACACCTGGCAGGCCGAGGAATTCGGTGGGCCCCTGGGCTTCTCGCAGATGCTGGCCAAGTCGACCACCATCCCGACCTACCTGAAGAACGACTGGGCGCGGGACTGGGGTTCGCTGGAACGCTACGACCAGTACTACAAGGCCGCACCGGCCGAGGTGACCACCGGCACGACCATCCGCTCCGGTTTCTGGTCCCCGGGGCAACTGCGGGTGTTCTGAGCAGGGTCGGAATCAGCGGGCGGCGCATGATGATTGCGCCGCCCGCTTTCGTGTGTGGGACCGGTCCGGCGGTGATCGATTCACACTCAGCGGTGGCGTCACAGGATGACGCTCGTGGAACGACCCACGCGGATCGGCGTGAAGGCAGGTAATCATGCACACACGTTCAGTAGTCACATCTATTGCCGCACTGTTGATCGCGGCGGCACCCGCACTGGCTCAGGTGGCCGCCGCACCCACGGCCGTCGCCGACGACGGCTCGCCCCGGTTGGCCTGCACCGAGCAGCGCGCCGGGCAGAAGGCGAAGGGCACGGACGGGCGCATGTGGATCTGCCGCGAGGTGAAAACCACCAACGGAGCACTCACCTATTGGCTTTGGCGTCCGACCGACGACGCCCCACCACCCGGCTACGCGCCACCGCCCGAGGCGTAGGGCTTACCCGGCTGCGTTGATACGCAGGCCCGGCCGTGGATGCCGCCGCGCGACGAGGGGCTCCGGTTCTGGTCGCCGGAGCAACTGCGAGTGTGCTGATCGGATCGATCCCGGACGGGCGGCGCGGTATTCGCGCCGCCCGTTCACGTTCGACACGGAGTCTCAACTAACCTTCGTAGCCAATCACGTACGCGATCCAGTACACTATCAGTAACTGGATGTCGGTCATCCTGATTCACAATGTTGGAGTTGCCCATGCGCGCCATGCATGCCACCGATGCACGCAATAACTTCGCTGCCGTGCTCGACGCCGCCACCGAGGACAACGACGAGGTCGTTATCACCCGCAGTGGTGGGAAGGAGGCCGCCGTCGTCGTCAGCCTCCGAGAATGGGAGGCGATGAAGGAGACGGCCTACCTGCTGTCCAATTCGGCCAATGCCGCCTGGCTCGCGCGCGGCATCGCCCAGGCCGAGGCCGGGCACACTCAGGTCCATGAACTCATCGACGTCGACGACGAGAGCAACGACGAGTGAGCCGTAAACTCACGTTCACCGATACCGGATGGTCCGACTATGTGAGCTGGCAACAGGATCGGGCCATTCTGCGCAAACTCAATCGGCTCATCGATGACATCCGCCGCAACGGCAATGCGGAGGGCACCGGCAAGCCGGAGCCCCTACGGCAAAACCTGTCCGGATGGTGGTCGCGGCGCATCGATCACGAGCACCGAATCGTGTACCGCTGCGATGACGACCAGGTGATCGTCATCGCCTGCCGCGGTCACTACGACGACTGACCACCTGCTGACCGGATTTGCAGAGCCACGGACGTACCTCGGCTCGACGCTGACCCACACCGGGCGCGGTACGTTCAGGTTGACCGGCCGCCCAGTAACCGACCGGGAAACACTGGATCAGATGCACATGGAAGATCACGAAACTCCGATCGAGGTGCCGAAGGCAGAAAGGACGTTCTACGGTGCAGTTCCGGCCGAATCGTGAAGTTCTAGCGGAGGCACGTTACGAGGCATTCCATCTGGAGGTACGGGATTCGTATGGCGTGCCTGCAGAAGATGAGCCCTTCCAGAAGTTCCTGAACAACGAGCCCTTCGACTATCGCGAATGGCACCGTAGTTGGTCCGATTTCGTCCAGGAACATACGGCTCGCGGTGTGTCATTCAAAAGAGTTCGGGTCGTCACTGTTCCGCATAGCGACTATCAGCGCTGGTGCCTGAACGTCGCGGCACTCAATATAGAAGACGGGGAAGATATTCGGTATCTACCTCGGCATCAAGCTGGCGAAGCACCACCAGACGATGGTGGTTGATCGACGACGAATTAGTTGCGTTCAATCTGTCCGACAAGGACGGCCGTTCGGTTGGCAGTTCTGCAGTAACCACCGACCCAGCGCTCGCCCTCTACTGCCGTGGCGTCAGAGATCGGCTCTGGAGCCTGGCAACTCCGTACACCGAGTACACACAAGCGATCTCTACCCGGTGACCAACTCGGTACAAGAAGCACGGGAAGCTCTCGGCAAAAGGCTACGAGAGATACGGCGACGCGCCGGAATATCTGGCCGGGAGGCGTTTCCACATCATACTGAGCGAGCAATCTCTATACACCACCGTCGGGAGCGATCAGGTAATGATCGGACAGCTCGACAGGCTATATTCAGTCATCAGCATGCCTCGGTTGACATTAGGCATTCTGCCGCGCACCGCCGAGGGACTGGTCGTCGTTGAAAACTTCTTTATGTTCGACAACCGAATGGTGAAAGCCGAAGGTCACACCGCGGGAATAACAATCACTCAACCGGGAGAGCTGGCCCTCTATGGCCGGGCATTCGACACGCTCGCAAAACAATCCGTAACCGGAGAGGCGGCCAGAGAGCTGATTCGCAGGGCTCTCGAGGAACGATACGCGTGAACTGCCAGACAGTGGCGGCAAGGAGGCGGCCGTCGTCGGCCTTCGCAAAAGGGAAGCGACGAAGGAGACGGCGTCCCCGCTCGCCAAGTCGACCGGAACTACAAGGTGGCACCGGCCGACGTGAGCACCGGCACGACCAACCGCTCCAATTTCTGGTCACCGGGGCAACTGCGGCTGTTCTGATCGGATCGAAGACGGACGGGCGGCGCATGTACGTGCGCCGCCCGTTTGTGTCGGGTCGGTGCGGCAGGATGGGTGGTATGGCATATGTGCGGTTGGGTGCGGTGAAGACGTGGTACGAGGAGCAGGGCGAGGGGGCGCCGCTGGTCCTGTTGCACGGTGGGCTGGTGGACTCGCGCACGTTCGAATCGGTGATGCCGTTGTTCGCGGAGCACTTTCACACCTATGCCGTCGATCGGCGCGGGCACGGCCGCACCCCGGATGTACCCGGCCCCCTGTCCTATGACCTGATGGCCGAGGACATGATCGCCTTCCTCGAGCAGGTCGTCGGCGCACCGGCCGATCTGGTCGGCTACAGCGACGGCGCCAATGTGGCACTGCTGGTCGCGCGGCAGCGCCCGGACCTGGTCGGCCGGGTGGTGTCGCTCAGCGGCAACTACCACCACGACGGACTGATCCCGGGCACGATGGACGGGTTCGGAGAGGATCCGGATTCGTGGGTCGCGAAGAACCACGCCGAGGTGTCGCCGGATCCCGTCGAGAACTACCCGGGCTTCGTCGAGCGGTTCGACACGATGATCCGGACCCAGCCGACACTCACCGAGCAGCACCTCGGCGATATCCGGGCGCGCACGCTCGTGATGGCCGCCGACGACGACCTGGTCTCCATCGAGCACACGGTGTCGCTGTACCGGAGCATCCCGGATTCCGAGCTGGCCATCGTGCCCGGCACTTCGCACCTGCTGGCCTTCGAGAAGCCGGAGCTGGTCTACGGCCAGATCATCGACTTCCTGACCGTGGCACCGGTGCAGACCCAGCTACCGGTCCGGCGGCCGCTGCCCGCACCCGAGGTTCCGGCTGCCGACTGAAACCCCGCCACTGCCGCTCGGCGAACGAGGAACCGGCCGTGGATGTTCGATCGGTCGGCGCTGTGCCTCCTCGGTCAGGCTGTCGTCGATACCGGAATTCACGGTTCGACGTGTTCGATCCACTCGTAGACCGGCAGGTTGCCTTCGGCGGTGTCCTGCCACCGCGGGGTCACCTTGAAGCGCTCGTAGCCGCCGTGGAACTGCACCCGCAGTTCGATTCCCGGCGGGGTGATCGGAACGATCCGTTGCGGCAGGTCGGCCGGCCCGCCCTCTAGTACGGCCTTCGGTGTGCTACCCATAGCTGAAGGCTCTCACACCAGGGCCTTTCGACCGACCGATTCCGCGAAAGACACCCCGGTCATAGTCTTTTCGACGACTGCCATCGGCACGTTCGCACACAGGATCTCCACATTTGATGCTGATCCTCTGCACAGCGGGTGGCTAGGGTTCCCAAGCATGGAACAGAACGCGGCCGCGGGATCCAGGGCGCGGCGGATTCTGGTGGTGGACGATGAGGTCACCATCGCGGAGTCGGTCGCCGTGCGGCTGCGGGCCGAGGGATTCACCGTCGATATGGCCCACGACGGCCCGGCCGCCGTGGCCGCGGTGAGCACGCTCGAGCCGGATCTGGTGGTGCTCGATGTGATGCTGCCCGGCTTCGATGGGCTGGAGGTGTGCCGCCGGATTCAGGCCGAGCGCCCGGTCCCGGTGCTGATGCTGACCGCCCGCGCGGACGAGACCGATCAGCTGGTCGGGCTCGGCGTCGGCGCCGACGATTATCTGACCAAGCCGTTCTCGCTGCGGGTGCTCGCCGCCCGTGTGCACGCCCTGCTGCGCCGGGTCGACCGAGCCGGTGATCACGGCGGCACCGTCATCGTGGTCGGCGACCTCCGCATCGACGCCGATCAACGGCGAGTCTGGCGCGGTGCGGCGGAGGCGCAACTGACGCCGCTCGAGTTCGACCTGCTCGCCCGCCTGGCCCGCCGCCCGCGCGTGGTGCTGGCCCGCGAGCGGCTCCTCGAGGAGGTGTGGGACTGGGCCGACGCCGCCGGCACCCGGGCGGTCGACAGCCATATCAAGGCGCTGCGCCGCAAGCTCGGCGCCGATCTGATCCGGACCGTGCACGGGGTCGGCTACGCCTTGGAGGCGCGGTGAGCGGGGGCAGTCGGGCGCCCGAGGCTGGTCCGGGCGAGGCACGGTGGACCGAGCTGCAAAGGCTGACCGATCGGGTGGCGGAGGCGCTGCCGCGACCGCTCGACCGGATCCGGTCCATCAAGCTCAAGCTGGCGATTCTGATGATCTTCGCGGGCGGGCTGGCCTTCGGATTCTTCCGATTGCGAATCGGCTGGCTGCCGCCGCTGACGACCCTGTCGGCGATGGTCATCGCGCTCGTGACCTCGCAGTTTCTGGCGCACGGCATTACCCGGCCGCTGCGCGAGATGACCACCGCGGCACAGCGCATGGCGCACGGCGACTACACGCACCGCGTGCGCGCGTCCTCGCGTGACGAGGTCGGGCAGTTGGCGGCGGCGTTCAATCAGATGGCCGCCGATCTCGCCGCCGCCGATCAGCAGCGTCGCGACCTTATCGCCAACGTCTCGCACGAGCTGCGCACGCCGGTCAGCGCGTTGAACGCCGTGCTGGAGAACCTGGTGGACGGGGTCTCCGAGCCCGATCCGAAGACGCTGAAAACCGCTCTCGCCCAGACCGAACGGCTCAGCGTGCTGGTTTCCGAACTGCTGGATCTGTCCAGTATCGAAGCGGGCGCCATGCCGCTGGACCGCGAAGAGCTCTGTGTGGCACCACTTTTCGACGAGGTGATCGCCGAGGCGGAGGTGATGGCGGCGGCAGCGGGCCGCGGCGTTCGCTTCCGCGGCGAGGTGGCGCCCACTACCGCCACCGTCTACGCCGACCGCGCCCGGCTGCACCAAGTCCTGCTCAACCTGTTGGACAACGCCGCCCGCCACGGCCCGGCCGGGGGCGAGGTCCGCATCGACGCGCGCCCGTCGGGTAGCGAACTCGTGATCGACGTCCAGGACGAGGGTCCCGGCATACCGCCCGCCGACCGTGCCCGCGTCTTCGACCGCTTCACCCGCGGCGGCCGCACCGACGGCGGCGGCACCGGCCTGGGCCTGGCGATCTCCCGCTGGGTGGTCGACCTGCACGGCGGCACCATCGCCGTCACCGATCCCGGTTCCCGAATCCGCGTCGCCCTCCCCGCCGCGCCGCCACCGAATCCCTGACTCCCCCGTCCCGATCACCGACCGTCCGGCCCACCTTCGAGGTTCCGGGCCGACAAAGCACACTCAGGAGACCCACCTTGCCAGAACGACCGACACCGGACGATCGCACCACCCCGCAAGCGCCGCCCCCGAAAGAACTGCACGACTCGGCCGATACTTCGAAACCCGCTCTACCGGACACCGATTCGACCCACGGGACCGAACCGGGGCGGACCGTGTCGAATCCGCAAGAGCAGTCGACGCAATCCGGCACTACCGAACCCGTCGCTACGCCTACGGAGTCGGCAACCCAATCGGATGACCCCGCGGAATCGCCCCGGCGATGGACACGCGTCGCCGGTGTGAAGCTCGACCAGGCGGATGCCACGGCCCTCGCGACCGTTGACGATGGCCCGCAACCATCGCCGCACCAAGGCCACACGGCTGTCGCGCCCGGAACTCCCGACACGGCCGCTGCGTGGGCAGAGGTCGGACGGCAGGCACAGGCCGACAGCGAGGCGGACAACGGCGGCGGCGAACGGACAGCACCGCCAGAGGGAAGTTCGTCCGCGACTGACGGTGATTCGTCAACTTCCGGTGAGTCGGATGCGGCGGGGCAGGGGCCGTTGTCCAGTCGGGCGGGGCTTGCGGGGTATCCGATGCACTCGCCGGCGCCCGTGACGCCGCCGCGCTGGCGGCGAGTGATGTGCCCGGCCGGGGTGCTGCCCGCAGCGGGGATTGCGGGAGCCGTTGCGGCCGTGGCGGTTCCGGTTGCTCGGCCGGGGATCGGCTGGCTGATCGCGGGTTTCGCGGCGGTGGTGGCGGTGGTGACCGTCGATCACCGCGCGCGTCGCGAAGCGGCCGCGGTCACGCCGAACCGGAACTGGGAGCGGGTCTGGTGGACCACCGCGACATTGGCGCTGCTGGCGGTCGGGACGTTCCGGGCGGCAGGGTGGCTGTTCGCGCTGTGCGCCCTCGCGGCCTGTGTGACGGCATCGCTGGCCGTGGTCGGGCGGCGGTCGGCCAACGGCGCACTGTATGACGTGATCGCGCTGCCGTTGTCCGCGTTCGGCGCGGTCGCGTGGGTTTATGTGGGGCTCGGCAGGTTTCGGGAAGGGGCCGGGGTCCGTGGCCGCCGCATCGGTGTCTCGGTGGCCGTGACCGTCGCGCTGCTGGCGATCTTCGTACCGCTGCTGGGCAGCGCGGACGCGACCTTCGCATCGCTCGTCGACGGGTTGCTGCCACGCATGAACACCGATTCCGTGGTGCGCTGGATACTGGTCTTCGCACCGGCGGCCGTCGGCTGCACCGCGGCGATGTACCTGCTCGCCGGACCGCCGGCGCCCGCTTCGGCAGGGCGGCAACAGATTCCGGGCCGGAGGCTCACGCTGCTGGAATGGGGACTTCCGGTCGGCGCGCTGACGGTCCTGTTCGCGGCGTTCATCGGCGCGCAGCTGATGGCCTTGTTCGGCGGCGACGACTACGTGCAGCGCACCGCCGGGCTGACCTACGCGGAATACGCCCGCAGCGGGTTCTGGCAGCTGGCGGCGGTCACGGTGCTGACGCTCATCGTCATTCTGGCCGTACTGCGCTGGGCCGCACAGGATTCGGCGGCTGATCGGAGATGGCTGCGGGTGCTGCTGTGTGCGATCACCGCACTCACCCTGGTGATCATCGCCTCGGCGTTCGACCGCATGTGGACCTATCAGCAGGCCTACGGCTTCACCGTGCTGCGGCTGCTGGTCGGCAGCTGCGAGCTGTGGCTCGGCGTCGTCTACGTCCTGGTACTCGTCGCCATTTTCCGCACGGACCGACAATGGCTGCCCCGCACCGCCATCGGCACGGCAGTCGCCACCCTGCTCGCGCTCGCCGCCCTGAACCCCGAGGGCCTGATCGCCGACCGCAATATCGACCGCTGGCAACGCGGGGAGAATTTCGACACCGCCTACCTGTCCTCCCTCTCCCCCGACATCGTCCCCGCCGTCGACCGCCTCCCCGGCCCCCTCCGCGACCACCTGCTCAGGAAACTCCGCAACGACCTCGACCCCGAAACCTGGAACAGCTGGAACCTCTCCCGATCCAACCTCCGCTAACTGGTCATTCCAGCACGCTGACCTCGCTATTCCAGCATGCCGACCTCGTCACTCCAGCACGCCGACCTCGTCACTCCAGCACGCCGACATCGTCACTCCGGCACGCTTTTGGCCGGAATCTACCGAGCCGAGTCGGTCACCGTGGATCCCGGCGAAAAGCGTGCCGGGAAATAAGAGGTGGCCTACGCCGATAATGAAATACGAGGGCGACCTTCGCCGAGATTGAAATAAGAGCACGGCCTATGCCGGGAATAAGGGCGGTATGCCGGGAAGGCCGAGGATCTCTGCCGGGGCAGACGGTCCCTGCCAGGGCAGACGGTCCCCGCCAGGGCAGACGGTCCCCGCCAGGGCAGACGGTCCCCGCCAGGGCAGACGGTCCCCGCCAGGGCAGACGGTCCCTGCCAGGGCAGACGCCGCTTCCGGGGCGGACGTCTCCGCCGGGGCGGACGCCTCCGCCGCACAGGCATCTCCGCCGGACAGACATCTCCGCCGGACAGACATCTCCGCCGGGCGGACGCCTCCGCCGGGGTCGGAGCCCGCTTCGCCAAGGGGGCCGGGGGGGTGGTGTTGCTGGTGGCACTGGTGGCGCCTGGTTTGTCCGGCTTACTGCTGATGGGAACAGCTGGGGGGCCGGGTGCTGGGGATTTGCTTAGGGTGGGGGTGCGTACCAACCGGTACGCACGCTCGGATACGTGGCCCCGGGTCTCTTCGCACCGGGGCCAGCCGAGTATCACGGCGCACCGGCGCCGGTGCGCCCGGACCTGCTGGATGCCACCGTCATTCAGCAGGTAGCAGAGTCCTACAGCGGCAGCAGGTGGTGCTTGCGCGGGTTGCGCTGCAACTTCTTGTCGCGCAGCAGGTGCAGGGCCCGGCGGATCTCCAGCCGCGTCGTGGCAGGCTCGATGACCGCATCGATGAAGCCGCGCTCCGCCGCCACCCACGGATTCGCCATGGTCGCGTTGTAGAAGTCGATCATCTGCTGCCGGATCGCCTCGCGCTGGTCCTCCGGCGCCGCCTCGATCTGCTTGTGCCCGATCAGGCTCACCGCGCTCTCGGCACCCATCACGGCGATGCGCGCGGTCGGCCAGGCCAGGTTGATGTCGGCGCCGAGTTGCTTGGAGCCCATGACCGCGTACCCGCCGCCGTAGGCCTTGCGGATCACCACGGTCACCTTCGGCACCGATGCCTCCACGAACGCGAACAGGAAACGCCCGCCGCGCTTGATGACGCCGATCTTCTCCTGCTCCACACCGGGCATGAAGCCGGGCGTATCGACCACCAGCACCAGCGGGATCTCGAACGCGTCGCACAGCCGCACGAAATGCGAGGCCTTGTCCCCGGCGTGCGCGTCCAGCGCGCCCGCGGAGACCATCGGCTGATTGGCGACCACGCCGACGGTACGCCCGTCCACCCGGGCGAACCCGGTGATCACGTTGAGCGCCGCCGACCCCCCGATCTCGTGGAAATCCCCGTCGTCGAAGATGCGCAGCAGAATCTCGTGCATGTCGTAACCGGCGTTGTCGGAGTCCGGCACGATCGAATTCAGTTCCAGGTCGCTGTCGGTGGTCTCCGGCTCCAGCCCGGGATTCACGATCGGGGGCGACTCCTGGCAGCTGGTCGGCATGTAGCCCAGATACTGGCGCACCCATTCGAAGGCCGCCTTCTCGTCCTTGGCGACATGGTGGATATTGCCGTACTCGGCCTGGCTGCGGGCGCCGCCCAACTCCTCGAGGCTGACGTCCTCGCCGGTCACCTCGCGGATCACCTTCGGGCCGGTGACGAACATGTACGCCTCTTCGGTGGCGACCACGACGTCGGTATTGATCGGCTGGTACACCGCCCCGCCCGCGCAGCTGCCGAGGATCAGCGAGATCTGCGGCACCATACCCGACAGCGGCTCCACCTTCAGCGCCATATTGGCGTACCAGGCCAGCGAGGTCACCGCCTCCTGCACGCGCGCGCCGCCGGAGTCCTGAATGCCGATCACCGGGCACCCGACCTTGCCCGCGAACTCCATGATCGCGCACACCTTGCGGCCGAACATCTCGCCGACCGAACCGCCGTACACGGTCTGATCGTGCGAGAACACGGCCACCGGGCGCCCCTCGACGAGCCCGTGACCGATGACCACACCGTCGCCGTACAGGGCGTTCTTATCGCCCGGATTGCGAACCAGCGCACCGATTTCCACGAATGTGCCCGGATCGAGCAGCATGTTGATCCGGTCGCGCGCGCTCGGAATGCCCTTGCGCTGCCGCTTGGCCACCCCCGCCGCACCCGCCGGCTCCTGCGCTAATTCGAGCTTCTTCCGCAGATCGGCAAGTTTTTCGGCGGTTGTACTCACGGATTCACCTCGCTGGCGCCCGCTGCCGCTGTGTGCGCGGCATGCTGGCGTGGTTGTTCTCACTGCGCTAGTCCGTCATTCCGGCCGAAAGCGTGCCGGAATGACGGGGAAACCGATGGTCCCGCGGGCACATTCACTGCGTACCCTTCGCGATCGCAGCCAGCTTCTGCGTCAGGTCGGCACCGATGGTGGCGATACGGGGCTCGTCGATGATCTGGAGATGCTCGCCCGGGATGTGGATGATCTCCAGGTTCGGGAGGTAGTCGTCCCACCCGCCGTTGGGCTGCCGTTCGGCGAATCGCGGCTCCAGCTCGATCATGCCGTCGTGATAGCGATCGGCCAGGTACAGCACCACATCCCCGTCGTAGTGCGACGGCTGCGCCTTCTCCAGCTCTCGGCTATCGAGCCACGAGGTGCGCTGGTGCTCGATCACGCCGCCGGGAATCTTCACATCGGCGAACTCGAGCAGACCCGTGATGATCTTGTACTGCTCCTCGTCGGAGGCATCCGCCAACTCCTGCAGCATATCGTCGTCGAGTTCGCCCTCGATGCCGTAGGTCTTCTGCGCGAAGGCCTGGAAACGCTCGATCCGGGCACGGCGGCCCTCGGGGCTGGTGTCCTCGGGCTGCGTCGGAATCGCGAGGTCGATCAGGCCGACGAGCCGGACGTCGTCGCCCTCGGCGCGCATGAGCTGCGCGACCTGCAGCGCCGACACGGCTCCCAGCGACCAGCCGTAGAAGATGTACGGACCATCGGGCTGCAGCTCGCGAATCTTCGGAACGTATTGGCGGGCACGCTCTTCCATCGAGCCCTCGACTCGTTCGAAGCCGTACATCGGGGTATCCGCGGGCAACCGCTTCAGCAGCGGCTCGTAGACGAGCGTATTGCCGCCCGACGGGTGGAACACGAAGACCGGTACGGCATTCGAGCCCTCCGCGCGGGCCCGCAGCGTGCGGACGAAGCCGTCGACATCGCCGCCGCTGTCCTGGTGCTGACGCACGATGTCGGACAGCTGCTCGATGGTCTCGCAGTCGAGCACCTCCTCGACATCGATCTCGGCGCCGACGCGCTCGGACAGCCGGGCCGCCAGCTGCTGGGCGGTATCCTCGTCCAGGATCGGCAGGGTGTTGAACACGCCGCCCGCCGACTTGCCGGTGATCTGCGCCCAGGTGCCATAGGTCAGCCGCTCGGCGGCATCGCGCGGGGGCACATTGCCCTCGGTGGACGACCCGCCCGCCTGCTCCGCCGGAGCCTCGGCCTGCTGCTCGGCCAGCTTCTCCTTGACGACCGCCGCCGGATCCGCACCGGACTCCATGGCCGCGCGGGCCGCGTTGACGAAGTTGTCGTCGACGGTCAGCGAGCCGCCCTCGGCGGCCTGCTGTTCGGCCATCGCGGCGACCTCGTCGCGGTGCTCGATGGCGTAGCGCAGTACCTTGGAGACCTCGTTGAGGCTGGCGTCGCGCACGGCCGAGACCTGCAGCTGCGGGATGTCGAACTCGTACTCGACCCGGTTCTTGATGCGCATGGCCATCAGCGAGTCCAGGCCCAGCTCCATCAGCGGGATCTCCATCGGCAGATCCTCGACGGAATAGCCCATGGATTCGGCGACGATGATCGCCAGCCGCTGCTCCACGGTCTGGGAACCGTTCGGGTCCCACCGGTCCCCGAAGGTCTCCACGACCTCCAGATCGGCGGCGTCGCCCGAGTCGTCCCCCATCATTCCGGCGTGCTCTGGGCCGGAATCTCCCTGGCTCCCGGCCAAAGACGCGCCGGGATGACTATTCGTGGACGCGCCGGGGTCAATGGAGGTGGATGCGCCGGGATGACCGGACGCGGACGCGCCGGACGGCGAGCCGGTCACGACGGCCTCGAACAGCAGCCGGAACGCGCCGTCCTGCCTGCCGTGCACCTGCACCGACGCGCCGCCCAGATGCGGTGTGAGCGTGGTGGTCACGGTCCCGGAGGCGGGCAGCGGCGAATGCGCGACCGTGGCGCCCACCGAGACATCCGAAAGCACCTGCGCCGCAGCGGCTCCCACCAGCGCCGGAAGACCGGCGACGGCGCCCGCGGCCACCTCCCAGACATGCCGCCCGTCCGGCAGCGCGACGTGCGCGCCCGGCACCCGGCCGGAACCCGCACCCGAGGCGATGGCGACCTTGGGCCAGTACTCCTTGCGCAGGAACGCCGTTCGCGGGATGTCGGCGTACTCCCCGGCGGGCAGCAGCGACGACAGATCGACCCGGTGCCCCTGCACGTAGAGCTGCGCCAGCGCCGCGATCACACCGGCGGACTCGTCCTCCTTGCGCTTGAGCGTGGGGATGAGCGCCGCGTTGTGCACCCCGGCCGCGAACGTCGTGCCCAGAACCTGCATCAGTGCAACGGAATTCGGCGCCAGCTCCAGGAACGTGGTGATGCCGCTGTCGACCGCCTGCCGCACCGCGTTGGTGAAGTACACCGGGTGGCGCATATTGGTGACCCAGTAGTCCACGTCGTGCACCGGATCCGAGCCCGCGCGGTACACGGTGGCCTTGTGCACGGTCGAGTACAGGTCGACGGTCGGCTTGGTCGGCTCGATCCCGGCCAGCTCGGCGGCCAGCTCGCCCAGCAGCGGATCCATCTGCGAGGTGTGCCCCGCACCGCGGACCTGCAGCACGCGGGCGAACTTGCCCTCGGCCTCGGCGCGGGCGACGACGGCCTGCACCTGGTCCGGCGGGCCGCCGATCACGGTGTTGGTGGGCGCGGCGTAGACGGCGACCTCGAGGTCCGGGTAGTCGGCCAGCACCTTCTCGATATCTTCGGCGCTGTATTCGACCAGCGCCATATTGCGGACATCGGCCTCCGAGAGCATCTGCTCGCCCTCGCCCATCAGCCGCGACCGCGCGCAGATCACCCGCACCGCGTCCGCGAGGTTCATGCCGCCGGAGATGTAGGCGCCGGCGGCCTCACCCTGCGAATGCCCGACCACACCACCCGGCTCGGCGCCGTGCGCGTGCAGGACCGCCGCGAGGCCGACCTGGATGGCGAACACGCCGACCTGCGACGTACCCACATCCCAGTCCTGCGCGTCGTCGAGGATCATCTCCTTGACCGAGTAACCGGCCTCGTCCTGCACCAGTTCGTCGACCTCGTCGACGGTGCGGGCGAAGATCGAATTCTCCCGGTAGAGCTGCTTGGCCATCTTGCGGTGATGCGAGCCGAAGCCCGACAGCACCCACATCGCGCCCTTGGCGGCGGGCGCGTCCGCGGTGAAAACGCCCTGCCCCGGTTTGCCTTCGGCAATGGCGCGCAGCCCGGCAATGGCCTCCTCGCGCGTGGTGGCCAGCACCACGCCGCGCGACCGGCCGTGATTGCGCTTGGCCAGCGACCGCGCCACATCCTCCAGCGAAGCCGCCTGTCCCGCTTCGGATTCCAGCCAGTCGGCCAGGTCCTTGGCGGCACGGCGGCGACGCGACGGCAAATACGCCGAGACCGGCAGGATGACGGGCAGCGGCTCGGTGCGCTCCTCGGTCCACTCCGGAACCTCGGCATCGGCCACCACATCGGTGGTCTCGTCATCGAGGAGTTCGTCCAGTCCGCCCTGGGTCCCGGCATTCGCCGGGATGACCGAATCGGAGGAAGGCACGTACTCCTGGATCACGACGTGCGCGTTGGTGCCGCCGAACCCGAAGCCGGAGACACCGGCGGTGGCCTTGCCGCTGTAGCGCGGGAACTCGGTCGGCTCGTCGACGACCTTCAGATGCGCCTGCTCGAACGGGATGTACGGGTTGGGACCGGCGAATCCGATATTCGGCGGAATGACGTTGTGCTGCAACGCCATAATGATCTTCGCCAGCGAGGCCGCACCGGCGCCCGACTCCAGGTGGCCGAAGTTGGTCTTGGCCGACCCGAGCAGCGCGGGCTTGTTGTCGTCGCGCCCGCGACCGATCACGCGGCCGAGCGCATCGGCCTCGATCGGGTCGCCGAGCAGGGTGCCGGTGCCGTGCGCCTCGATGTAATCGACGGACGACGGCGGGATTCCGGCGTCGCGATAGGCGCGGCGCAGCGCGTCCGCCTGCGCGTCGGGGTTCGGGGCCAGCAGGCCGTTGGAGCGGCCGTCGTTGTTCACCGCGGAACCCTTGATGACGGCCAGGATCCGATCGCCGTCCTTCTCCGCGTCGGCCAGCCGCTTCAGCACGAACATGCCGCCGCCCTCCGAGCGGATCATGCCGTCCGCGTCGGACGAGAACGCCTTGATATGACCGTCTTTCGCGAGGGCGCCCGCCCCATCGAATCCGAGCGTCGCGAACGGAGCCAGCAGCATGTTGACGCCACCGGCGAGCGCGACATCGGCATCACCGCTGCGAAGCGCCTTCACCGCCTCGTGCACCGAGACCAGGGTGGACGAGCACGCGGAATCGACCGAGACCGACGGCCCGCGGAAGTCGAAGAAGTAGGACACCCGGTTGGGAATGATCGACGAGACGCTGCCCGTGATCCCGTAGGCGGCCGCCGTCGCCGGTGTGTTCGCATCGACCGGAGCGCCCGCCGCCATCGCGACGAGGAACATGAAGTCGTTGCCCGAGGAGCCGATGTACACCCCGACCGGCTTCCCCTTGAGGTCGCTGGCGGGAATTCGGGCGTGCTCCAACGCTTCCCAGGTCAGCTCCATCATCAGCCGCTGCTGCGGATCCACCCGCTCGACCTCGACGGGCGACATCGCGAAGAATTCGGCGTCGAAGCCCTTGACCACGTCCTGATCGAGGTAGCCGCCCCGCGTGATCGACTTCTCGACGGCCTCGGCCACCTGCGGTTCGGCGGTGAACTCCGACCACCGCCCCTCGGGCAGCTCCCGGATACCGTCGCCGCGGTTGATCAGGAAATCCCAGGTCGACTCCGGGGTGTCGCCCGCCCCCGGCAGTCGCGTCGACAACCCGACGATGGCGACGTCGTGCGCCTCGCCCGGCCGCAGCCCCGCGGTATAGAAGGAATCGTCCTCCGACGTATCCGGCTCCTCGGGCACCCCGCCCGCCGCGATGACCTCCGCCAGCGACGCGATGGTCGGATGCTGATAGACGACCGTCGCGTTCAGCATCACGCCGGTGAGGTCCTCGATATCGCCGCCGAGGGCCAGCGCATCCCGCGAGGCCAGTCCGAATTCCTCCATCGGCCGGTCCGTCGTGATGTTCTCGACCGGCTGCCCGGTCGCCTCGGCGACCCAGCGCCGCAACCACTCTCGCAATTCGGCCACCGACATCTCGGTGTCCGCGGTGTTCTCGGTGACCGATTCGCTAGCGGGCGAAACGGCGTCGGTCGTCTGGGTGCCCTCGTTGTCAGCCATCAATTCCTCAAGCTACCTGGATGCGGGTGTCGGGTGGGCAGGGATCGATAGCCAGTATCGCAGCGACCGCTCACTCTTCCTCGGGTGCATCGGGGAAGGCCTGCTGCGTGTAACCACCGCGCAGGGTGCCCTCCAGGTACGCGGCCCGGCAGGCGCGACGGGCGATCTTGCCGCTCGAGGTCCGCGGGATCGATCCGGCCGGAACCAGCAGCACGTCGCGCACGGTGACGCCGTGGCGCTGCGAGATCGCCGCCCGCACCGCGTCGGCGATCGGCTGCGGATCGGCCTTGTGCGCGCCCGGGCCGCGCTCGGCGACGACCACCAGCTGCTCGGAGGCGTCGTCGGCGTCGTAGCGAATGCCGGAGTGGCTGTCGGACTCGAACACCTCGGGCGGCAGCTGGTTTGCCGGTACCGAGAAGGCCGCGACGAAACCGGGGCGCAGCAGCTTGCTGGCCTCCTGCGCCGAGTACTCCAGATCCTGCGGGTAGTGATTGCGGCCGTCGACGATCACCAGATCCTTGACGCGGCCGGTGATGTACAGCTCGCCATCGATGTACACGCCGTAGTCGCCGGTCCGCATCCAGGTCGCGTCCGCGGCCGAGCCCTCGGCCTTGCTGCCCTCCGGCAGGCGGTTGGCGAGGATGTTCTTGAAGGTCTTGCGGGTCTCTTCCTCGCGTCCCCAGTAGCCGATGCCGATGTTGTCGCCGTGCAGCCAGATCTCGCCGACCTGGCCCTCGGGCAGTTCGCGGGCGCCCGCCGGGTCGTCCACCGTTTCCGCGTCGACGATGGTGGCCCACTGCGACAGCGCGACATAGCCGCAACTGACCTGCGCGATGGCGTTGGGCGCGTTCTGCTCCACCTTCACGATCCGGCCCGCGTTGAGCTCGTCGCGGTCGACGTAGATGACCTTGGCCTCGTCCTCGGCCCGGGTCGCCGAGACGAACAACGTCGCCTCGGCCATGCCGTAGCACGGCTTGATCGCGGTCTTGGGCAGGCCGTAGGGCGCGAACGCCTCGTTGAACTTCTTCATCGAGGAGGTGGTCACCGGCTCGCTGCCGTTGATCAGGCCGATGACGTTCGACAGGTCCAGCGATTCGCCGTTCTTCGGCAGGCCGCGCGCGGCCGCGTGCTCGAAGGCGAAGTTCGGTGCGGCGGCGAAGGTTCCGGCGCCATCGGAGTGCGCGGCCAGCTCGTGGATCCAGCGGCCCGGGCGCCGGACGAAGGCGCTGGGCGACATGATGGTGATGAACTTGCCGCCGATGGCAGGCAGGATCACGCACAGCAGGCCCATGTCGTGGAACAGCGGCAGCCAGGTGACGCCGCGCGAATTCCAGTCCAGATTGATCGCGTTGATCATCTGCAGCAGGTTGGTGCCCACCGCGCGGTGGGTGATCTCCACACCGGCCGGGGTACGCGTCGATCCCGACGTGTACTGCAGGTACGCGATGTGGTCGACGGTGATGTCGGGATAGGTCCACGACTCGCCGAGCGAGTCCGGCACGGCGTCCACGGCGATCACGCGCGGGCGCTGCGCGGCGGGCAGTGGGCGGAAGAACTGGCGCACCCCAGCGGCGGAGGAGCTCGCCGTGAGGATGGCCGCGGGCTTGCAGTCGCCGAGCACGGCGTGCAGGCGGTCGGTGTGGCCCGGTTCCTCGGGATCGAACAGCGGCACGGCGATGGTGCCCGCGTAGATGGCGGCGAAGAAGGCCACCACGTAGTCCAGGCCCTGGGGCGCCAGGATCGCGACCCGGTCACCGGGCTCGGTCACCTGCTGCAGGCGGGCGGCCACCGCGCGCAGCCGAATGCCGAATTCCTGCCAGTTCAGGTCCTGGTACTCACCGTCGCGCTCACGGGAGTAATCGATGTAGCGGTAAGCAAGCGTCTTCGCGTCGTCGCGAGTGTGCTTCTCGACGTAGTCGACCAGGGTCCGTCCCGGGGGAATTTTGATGTTCCCGGACTCGTCCAGGTAGTCGTCGAAAGTCTCGTCCGTCATTCCTTCTCCTCCGAGGCACACGCAGTACGGCGCCCTGGCCGCTGTTACCCGTGAGGCCCCGACTCTCTTACGCCCGCGGACGCTCTGTGGTGCGAGAGCATGCCCGCAGCTTTTTCCGGCGGTCTGCGCGGTGACCACCTATCGGCTAGATGTACTCAAACCAGGGACATGTTACAGAGCAGGGCCCGAACCAGTACCCGGTGCAAGCGAACATGACCCTCTTACGCCTCCCGCAGCAACGGGATCACCGGCGCGAAGGCATCCATCTGAGTAGGAAACACCCCGACATAGGACATCGAGGTGAGTTTCCGCACGTTACGGATCTGCTCGGCGATCTCGTCGAATGTGCCGATTGCCACATAGGGGGACGTCAGGATGTCGTCCACCGACAGTTGCACGTCCACCTCGAGATCCGGATGCAGACCCTTATCGATGGCCGACAGGGCCATCTCGGCGGTGCGCTCCCGGTCGTCGGTGATCACCACGGCGGTGATGGTCCAGTTCAGCTCGATGTCGGCGAACCGATCACCGGCCGCCTCCTTGATCAGGTTCACCTTCTCGATGGTCTTGGCGAGGGTGATGCCCGACAGCAGGCCCTTCCCATCCTTGGTGGTCCGGGGCACGACCGAGATGATGTCCGCGTGTTTGGCGGCCAGCCGCAGCATCTTCGGGCCGCCGCCACCGGTGACCAGCGGCGGGCGCGGTCCCTGCCGCGGCCGCGGGGTGCCCTTGATGCCGCGCACCTGGTAGTGCTTGCCCTCGAAGTGGCACTCCTGCCCGCGTAACAGCACATCCAGGATGGTCAGCGATTCGTCCAGCTTCTCCAGCCGCACGCCCGGCGACTCGTAGGGGATCCCCGCGGCCTCGAACTCGCCCTTGATCCAGCCCGCGCCCACGCCCAACTCCAGGCGCCCCTTGGACAGCACGTCGATGGTGGCGGCGTCCTTGGCCAGCACCACGGGATGGCGAAAGCCGTTGGCCAGCACCGACGTTCCGATGCGGATCCGCTCGGTGGCCACCGCCAGCGCGCCCAGCGCGGCGATCGGGCCGATCTGCGGGCCGAGATGATCGGGCACGGCGAAGGAGTCGTAGCCGTACTCCTCGGCCTGCTGCGCCAGTTTGACGAACTTGCGCGCCCCGCCCTCTTGCTGATTCCCCTCGCCCGCGGCCGCGAACCGGAACCTGCGCGGCGGCGTACCCAAGGCAGTCACCTCTGCGGTAGCGGCGACTTCTGTCATGAACTCATGCTCCTGGCTGTCCGGAATGGCTGCGACGCCGGGCCGATCCGAGAGGATACGGCTCCGGCGTCGCGATCATCGCTGCACTTTACAGCCTGCCCCCGAAACCTTGGGGTTCTCGGGGTTGACCCCTGTTAATAGTCACGAATGGGGCGGGTGCGGGGCGCCATTGATCAGGTCCGTCGCCCAATTCGTCGTCCACTGCGTGGCGGTGGCGCCGCTGTCGGGATCGACGACGAACGAGTTGTAGCCGTTGTGCACCGGATTCCCGACGGCCCGCACCAGCGTCGCCAGCGCGGGAATCATGTTGAGCGGGTTCAACGCCTGTTTCGGAGCATCGCAGATCAGGTCGCCGGGTGCGCAGATGGTGAAGGTCTTGTCGGCGAGCTTGCCGAAGCCCTGCCGCGGCCCGGTCATGCTGATGCCGGGGACGGTGAGCCCCTTGAGCGCGACCTCCGCGCCCACACCGGGCGGGTTCGGCCCGATCCCGGTGGCCTGGCCGGGCCCGAAATCGCGCCGCCCGTCGGCGATCAGCATCACGCCGAGCACCTGATCGGGCGATACCGGCCCCTTACCCGCGCCGATCTGCGCGGCGAGGTCGCCGCCGATCACGGCGCCCTGCGAGAAGCCCGCGATCACATAGCTGGTCAGCGGGCATTCCTTGGCCATCGAGGTGAGCTCGTCGGTGGCGCGCCGGGTGCCCTCCGAGCGGCTGTTGTTGTAGGACTGCTGGCCGTCCGGCGGGATCGCGATCGGATTGGAGAACTGCGCGACGTACGGGACGGTGTAGACGTCGAGCCGTTCCTGCGGGAACTGCTCGCGCACCGGATTGCTGATGTTCAGCATCAGCGAGGCCGGATTGGCGGTCGGGTTCTCCGGATCGTCGCCGCTGTGGGACTCCCAGGTACCCGGAATCGACAGCAACTGTACGTCCGGGCAATGCGCCGGCTGTGTGACGGGCGGGCGCGGCTTGGGCGGCGTCGGCTTGGGGATGCGCAGCACCCCGGCCAGCAGGTACCACAGCAGCAGCACCACGACGATCAAGACGACGATGCCCGCCAGGAACAGCAGGCAACCCCGGCCCCGCCCGCGCCTGCGGCCGGAGAAGCCCGAACGTCGCGCGTTCACTTGTCGCAGTAGCTCTGGGTCGCGACGTCGACGTAGATCTTGCCCGCCTGCTCGACCGGCATCTTCGCCGGATCGTAGGCCGGATCGGACCCCGCCATGGCATTCACGTAGGTGGTGAGCTGGTCATTGGGCATGCCCGCGGCCTTGCCCTGGCAGACGAAGCTCGCCGTGGTCACCGCGACGTCCGGTGTCGCGGTGACGCCGCGCTTCTTCAGTTCCTCGACCAGCGCCTCGTCCTTGGCCGACAGCGGGGCGGAACCGGCGGCGGTCGTGGGCTGCACCGGCTGCGGGCGCTCGTCGGCGCTGGCGCTCGGCGCGGAGCCGCCCTCCTCCGGCGGGATCTGCACCACGGACGGGAGCGTCGGGGTGGGGCCGGAGGCCGAGGTGGTGGAGGGCTTCAGCGTGGGCGTGCTCGACGCGGTCGAATCGTTGTCACCGCAGGCGGCGAGCAGGCCAGCGGCAACGAGGGCGAGTGCCGCCGTCGCGGCTCCACGGGTCCGAAGCATGAATTCGTATCCTCGATCTGTTCAACAGGAGCAACGGGTCGCCCACCAGGCTAATGGCAGGCCGTGCGATAGTAGCGATCCCGGGACGAACCTTCAGGCAACTCTCATGGCTCCGCCAACGGCCGCGAGGGTCGGTCAGATGCCGTGCACCTCGGGCTTGCCGTCACGGACGACGATGAATCCGGTCTGGAAGTTCTGCTGCACCCCTCCCGGCACCGGGAACTCGTCGCTGATCGGATAGCCGAGCCGACCGTTCTCGAAGCCCTGCTGGGCCCAGGTGTCCATGATCGGCCCGTGGCGCACCGCCCAGGTCCCCGACAGCGGACTCCAGTAGATATTGCCGCCCTCGAACGTGCTGCCGCGCCCCGCGTCCTTCAGCGGCAACTCCTCGCCGGTCGGGAAGCCCAGCTGGCTGTTCTCGAAGCCCAGTTGCGCGTACTTGCCGAGTATCAGCCCCTGCAACCGGTGCGCGCCGGTCTTCTGGCTGAAGTACACGGTGCCGTTCTCGAAGCCCTGCACCACACCGTCCCGGTTCGGCGTCTTCAGTTCCGGCCCGATGGGATAACCGGCGGGACCGTGTTCGAAGCCCTGCGCGCCCCACTCCTGCAGGATCGCGCCGCGCACGATCTGCGCACCGGTCTGCGGAGTCCAATACACCGAACCGCGCTGGAAGGCCTGGAAGCGGCCGCGCCCGTCCGGCAGCAGGGTCTCGGGGCCGACCGGCAGCCCGAGCGGACCGGCGGGACCCGCGGCCGCCTGATAGAGACCGCCGATCGTGCCCGCCGTCGGATACGCGCCCGCGGCCGACGACCAGAACACCCGCCCGGCCTTGAAATCCTGTGCCGTGCCCCCGGCCACCTGGTATTCGGGCGTCACGCAGCCGCCGAGCCACGGGTTCGCCTGTGCCACACCGGCGATCGCCCCGCCGGTCTGGCACGCGGAGGCGGCGGTGTCGACGCCGAGCGCGGCGGCCGCCTGCGGCCAGGACTGCCGCATCTCGAAATCCCAGTACGGCCAGGTGTGGGTGCCGGAGGCCCGGTAGCTCACCTGCACCGGCACCTGCAGCTGGTTCAGCTTGCCGACGAAGTTCTGGGTGGTCAGCCGGGACAGGATCTCGAGCCCCATGCCCGCGTAGTTGGTGCTGATCGCGGGCAGGTCCGGGCTCGGGCTGTCGAAGGCGCCCGTGGTGCCGCTACCGGCCGAGACGTACAGGCTGGTCCCCTTCAGCTTGTCCGCCAGCGCGTACGGGTCGTGCGCCTTCCACTCGTCGGTCCCCGGCGGGCCCCACATGGCGTTGGCGTCGAAGCCGCCCGCGTCGCGCATCGCGAACATGATGGCCTGCGGCATACCCAGCGTGGTCGTGGTGAGGAAGCCCGAGTACGAGGCCGCGTACTTCACCCAGTCGGGATTGCGCCCGGCCAGGAACATCGCGGCCGTCCCGCCCATCGAAAGCCCCTCCACGCCACGCACGTTCGTGGCCCGCCACTGGCTCTCCAGCAGCGGCGGCAGCTCCTTGGTGAGGAACGTCTCCCACTTGTAGTTCTTGCCGTTGTTCTGCTGCGCCCAGTCCGAGTAGAAGCTGGACTGGCCGCCGACCGGCAGCACCACGGTCACGTTCTTGTCGGCGTAGAAGTCGACGGCGCCGGCGTCCTTGGTCCAGCCGCTCTCGTCGTCGGTGGCGCGCAGGCCGTCGAGCATGAACAACAGCGGGAAGCGCGCCTCCGGCCGGATGTTCCAGTCGCGGGCCAGCAGCAGTTGCACCTGGATGGGGGCGCCCATGGACGGCGAATTGACCCACAGCGCCACCCGCCGGTCGCTCAGCCACACCGCGCGCTGCACGGTTGCCCCGGCCGCGGCCGCCACGTTCGCGTCCGGCTGGGCCGCCGCGGGTGTGATCGCGGCGGAATAGCCTGCGGCGAGCGGCAACACGACGACGGCGGCGAGCACCGCCATCCGCCCCCGGCCCGACCGCGCGCGCCGTAATCGAGCGCCCCGCGCTCGCCCCCACCTACCGTCAGCCACACCTGCCACAGGAGTGTTGTACCGCGATGCACACCGGTAACCGCGCAAGACGCGCGGGAACCAGTCAACTTACCCGGCACGACACCGGTCGAACCGTACGAATCCTCACAAACGGCGCGCCGAACCACGAAACGCCGGTTGTCCCGCCCTCCCGGCATCCCTCCAATCATCTCCCGGCATCCCTCCGACTATCTCCCGGCATCCCTCCGACCATCTCCCGGCATCCCTCCGACTATCTCCCGACATGCCTCCGACCATCTCCCGACATGCCTCCGATCATTTCCCGGCATGCTTTTCGCCGGGATCACCGTCTCAGAAAAGCACTGGGGCGCCGCGTGATAGATCACGCGGCGCCCCAGTGGTCGTTTGCCGGGTCAGGCTCCCAGTGCGGCCAGGATGCCCGGGCGGGCCTTGGCCAGTTCGTCCTGCCAGTACTGCCACTTGTGCGTACCGGTGGCCGGGAAGTCGTAGGTGGCCGGGATGCCCAGCGAGTTGAGCCGGGCCTGGAAGGAGCGGCTGCTCACCATCGAGATGGCCTCGAGGGCCATCGCGTTACCGGTGTTGAACATGCCGACCGGCGAGGTGTTGCCGTCCGCCGGGCCGGGGAGGCCGCTGCCCGAGGAGATGAACAGCGGCAGGCCGCGCAGCTGGGGCGCGAACACCATCGGGTCCGACCGCAGCCACTGCGGGCTCCACGGCGCCGCCATCGAGTCCACGTTGAACTTGCCCGCGTCCAGCATCATGATGCGGATCGCCTCGCGCATGCCGGGCGCATTCCAGTTCAGCGGGCCGGAGAAGGCGGATGCGTGCTTGAACTGGTCGCGGTGGAAGGCCGCCAGCCGCAGTGCGGCCGGACCGCTCATCGACAGGCCGGCGACCGCCCAGTTGTTCTTCGAGACGCCGTAGTTTGCCAGGAAGGCGGGCAGCTCCTGGGTGAGGAAGGTCTCCCACTTGTAGGTGAACTTCTGCCCGTTGGTGTTGCTCGGCGCCGCCCAGTCGGCATACCAGCTGGACTGACCGCCGACCGGCATCACCACGGTGACGTCGTCGCCCGCGAACTGCTCCTGCGCATTGGTCTCGAACGACCAGGCGTTGCGGTCGTCGCGGGCGCGCAGGCCGTCGAGCAGCAGCATCGCGGCGTTACCGCCGCCGCGCGCCCACTGCACCTGAACCTTCACCGGGCCCATGCTGGACGGGACCATCAGTTCCTCGTAGCCGCCGGCCGGGGTGCGGTGCACCGGGGCGACAACCGGGTTCGCCAGCGCGATCGCCGGTGTCGCCACAGCGGCCGCGATCGGGAGAGCCAGCGCCGCGGCGCTCACAGCGAAAAGTCGTCTGCGCCAACCGAGCTGAGCATTTCGCCGTCCCTCACGGACGGTCGCCGCCAGCGCGGCGGACCTGCCGAAACGCATGGATCTTGCTCTCTTTCTGCTGCTGTAGCCTGCTGTTGTAGCCGTGCCGCGAGAGCATGTTGCTATCGGCAGCACTTTCAACACCCATCTCGGATCCCGACCTCCGAGCTGAGCGACGGCGCGTCTACGAACTGGTCACACTTGCGCTCGCTGGACGATATTCGACCGCCCAACCGTTAGCAAGGTGGAACGAACCGCGTGACCGAAATCCGCCCGTGCACGTTTCGTAATGGTGCGGAGACCCTATCGCGTCCGACCGGTGATTGTCGCGCGATACGAAAAGCCCACGGCGGTCCCGCGTTTCGATCTTGCGCCGCGGGACCGGTAATCGGCGCCCGCCGGGACTATCCGAGGTTGGCGCTGAGATCCGGCAGCATCTTGTAGACCTGGTCGGTCCAGTAGTGCCAGAAGTGCACGCCGACGGGCGTGTAGTCGAACACCGCGTTGGCGGCGCCGAGGCTGTCCTGGAAGGCGCGGGTGTTGGCCAGCGCGATCGTCTCCAGCACCTCGGCATTGGTCAGGTGGTAGGCGTCGATCGGACTGCGCACCGCATCGCGCGGCCCGGGCAGGCCGTTGCCGGAGGAGATCCACAGCCGGGTGCCGTTCTGGCGCAGCAGCGGCGCGGCGAAGGTGGGGTCGTTGCGCTGCCAGCGCGGATCCCAGGGCGGACCCCACATGGCGTCGATATTGAAGCCCCCCGCGTCCAGCATCGCCGCGCGCAGGGCCTCCCGCATTCCCGGGGCGGAGGTATTGAGATACCCCGAATAGGAAGCGGCATAGCGGAATTGATCGGGGTGATAGGCCGCCAGCGTGAGCGCGGCGCTGCCGCCCATCGACAGTCCGAAGACCCCGTTCCCGGTGGGCTTGAATCCCAGCCGGTCCCGCAGGGCATTGCGCAGATCGCGGGTCAGGAAGGTCTCCCAGGTGTAGCGAACCTGCTGGCCATTGGTATTGCTCGTGGACGCCCAGTCGGTATAAAAGCTGGACTGGCCGCCGATCGGCATCACGACATTGATGTTCCACTGCGGCAGTACCCGCGAGATCTCGGTATCGATCTCCCAGCCGGACAGGTCGTTGCGGGCCCGCAGGCCGTCCAGCGCGTACACCACCCGATCGGTATTGCCGTCGGCGGCGCGGAATACCCGGCTCTTGATCGCGCCCATATCGGAGTCGGCCCAGAAGTCGAACCCCGCGGGGTTGTACGCGGCGGCCGCCGGACCTGCCGTCCCACCCACCACCGTGGCTACCGGAAACGCCAGCGCCAGGGCCATTCCGGCAATCGCGCGACCGAACCGGCGAGACCGCCTGCCACACCGCCGTTGTCGAGCCGATATCTCATTACTGGCAACTGCTCCGCGCACCCGACCAGAACGCAACGACCCGACCTTTCGCCCATGCGATCGACAGTGACCGCAACCGGAGATGCATGACGTGCGACATCCGACAACCGAAACTTCCGTGGTGACCGAACGTTTCGGCGTTACTTCTATAAGGCAGGTATTCGGTGCGGGCACGCTCGAAAACGCCCGCCGAGACCAAATCGTGACGTAAACCACAAATTTGCTGCACCGGCACTCGGTCCACCACGCGAGTGCCGGTGCAGTACTAGCGCCGTTACCCGATATTGGCCGAGAGATCCGGAATCATCCGGTAGGCCTCGTCCTGCCAGTTGAACCAGTCGTGCACGCCGACGGCCGGGAACGAGTACACCGCGTTCTGCGCGCCCAGCGACATCATCCGCACCTGGAAGGCACGGGTATTGGCCAGCGCCAGCGCCTCCAGCGGCGCGCCGCGGATGACCCGGTCGGCGGCCGCGCCCACCGGCGGCGCCAGATCCTGTTGCGACGGAACGGCGCTGCCCGCGGCGATCCACAGTCGGGTGCCGTTCGCGATCAGCTGCGGCGCGAAGACGAACGGGTCCATCCGCAGCCACTGCGGGCCCCACGGCGGGGCCATCGAGTCGACGTTGTAGCCGCCCGCGTCGATCATCGCCGCGCGGATCGCCTCCCGCATACCGGGCGCGGAGATGTTGAGGTAGCCGGAGAAGGAACCGGCGAAGCTGAACATGTCCGGGTGGTAGGCGGCCAGGGTGAGCGAGGCGCTGCCGCCCATGGACAGGCCGAACGTGCCCATGCGGTTCGTGTTGAACCCGAGCCGGTCGCGCAGCGCGTCACGCAGCTGCACGGTCAGGAACGTCTCCCAGTCGTAGCGGTAGCTCTTGCCCGGACCGTCCAGGAAGGTCTCGGTGGCGCCCGAACCGGTCGAGGAGCCGAAGCCAGGGGTCCCGACGCCGAAGAAGTTGCTGGGCGCGTTCCAGTCCGCGTAGAAGCTGGACTGTCCGCCCACCGGCATCACGACATTGATGTTCCAGTCGGTCAGCACCTGGGCGACGTTGGTCTCGATCTCCCAGCCGTTGAGCGTCTGCGGCGCCCGCATGCCGTCCAGGGCGTAGACGACGCGATTGGTGTTGCCGTCCTTGGCGCGGAAGATCCGCGACTTGACCGGGCCCATCGCCGGTGAGTCGACCCAGAAGTCGAAACCGGACGGATCCAAGGCCGCCGATGCGGTCGCGCCGGATCCCGCCACGGATACTCCCAGCGGCAGCATCAGCGCCAGTGCCATGCCCAGTACCGATCGCCTCCGCCACGAACCCTGCCTATGAGGTTTGGGCTTCCTGCGCGCAAATCGCATCGACTTCGACCTTTCACTCGAGAGCCGACCGCGATTCATCCCTCGCCACGCGCCCGGCCCTCACCTTCGGACAACACAGACAAAACCGTCGGCGTCCAGAGCACGCCGTTGTACTGCACGTTCTGCGATACGAATCGAGTATCGGCGATCCGGTGTTGCAACAAAGTGATTCAACTCGGAATTGCCCCAAACAGTGACCTGCGACACATAATCGACCGAAATCGGTTCAGAATCGCGATATCACGACTACCAGCAAATATTCAGCTTCATCGAGCGGAATGGGCCCGGACGGCAAAAAGCCCCACGGCGGACACGCCGCCGTGGGGCTTCGGGGGATCGCGCGATCCCGGAGTATCAGCCGATGTTGGCCGAGAGGTCCGGGAGCATGCGGGAGACCTCGCTTTCCCAGTAGCGCCAGTTGTGCACGCCCACGCTCGGGAAATCGTAGGTGACGTTGTTGGCGCCGAGCGACATCATGCGCACCTGGAACGCGCGGGTGTTGGCCAGCGCCAGCGCCTCCAGGCCCATCGCGTTGAGCGTGTTGAAGTTCGGGCCGTCGACGGGACCGGGCAGGCCGCTACCGGCCGAGATCCACAACCGGGTGCCGTTGGCCTTCAACCGCGGCGCGAACACGAACGGGTCCATGCGCAGCCACGCCGGGCCCCACGGCGGCGCCATCGAGTCGATGTTGTAGCCACCGGCATCGACCATCGCCACGCGCAGCGCCTCCCTCATACCGGGCGCCGAGACATTGAGGTAGCCGGAATACGAACCCGCGTAGCTGAACTGCTCCGGGTGGTAGGCGGCCAGCGTCAGTGCCGCGCTGCCGCCCATGGACAGCCCGAACGCGCCGTTGCGGGTCGAACTGAAGCCCAGCCGGGACGACAGCGCGTTGCGCAGGTCGCGGGTCAGGAAGCTCTCCCAGTCGTACCGGTAGCTCTTGCCGGGACCGGCCGCGAGCACCTGGGTGGCGCCCGAACCCGACGCGGAGCCGGACGACGAGCCCGAGATCGGCGGCAGGCCGAAGAACGAGCTGGGCGCGTTCCAGTCGGCATAGAAGCTGGACTCGCCGCCGATCGGCATCACCACGTTGATGTTCGCGTTGGCGAGCTCGGCGGCGACGTTGGTCTCGATCTCCCAGCCGCTGATGTCCTGCCGGGCGCGCATGCCGTCGAGGGCATAGACCACGCGGTTGGTATTACCGTCGGCCGCTCGGAAGACTCGGGTCTTGATCGGGCCCATCACGGGCGAATCGACCCAGAAGTCGAATCCGGCGGGGTTGAACGCGGCAGACGCGGTACCGGCTCCTGCCACCGAAACCCCGAACGGTAGCAGCGTTGCCAACGCCACCCCCAGGGCGGATCGCTTGACCCAGCCGGCGCGGCGCGAGCCATGCTGCAGCGCCCGTCTCCGACGTCTTTCCTGCGCCCAACGCACAGTCACGCCTCGCATATTCTGTTCGGCCTTTCCCTTGTGCGGCCGGGCCCGGCCGCTTCTTGCGGATCACCGTCGACGCATGCGAACACACGCCCTCGACGGACGTACTCATGGGAGCCTATCGCTTCGGCGATGTCTCCGCGTTACCAAATTGAGACAGAGTGGCGAAAACCGCAGGATCTGCGGTCCCGCACTCCTGCTCAATTCGGAACCGGGGGTGGAATCGGATCGACCAGCTTGCACCGCTGGATCTCGTACTTGGGCACCCGCTCGATGCGGTACTTCGCGAAATCCAGCGATTGGATGATGTTGCTCTTGAACCGCTGGAACGTCAACGGTGCGCGATAGGACGCCAGCAGGTCCTGGGTGGCGGGGCAGCCGAGGGCCGTGCGGGCCTGGATGACCCACTTCTCGTCCATGAACCACGGCATCCACGGGTGCCGATCCACCATGCCGGTATCGACGAGCACCCAGTCCGGGTAGAGGTTCTTGTCGTGCCCGATGCGGCCGTCGACCAGCCGGTCGGTGTGCGCGGCCAGCGGGTAGGCCAAGCCCTCCTGATCGATCACGCGCACGCTCAGCGGGACGTTCATGCTCGTCATGCCGAGATTCAGGAAGTACACCGTGTGCCCGGCGCCGCCCTCGGGGATCGGCAGCGGCGGCGGCGCGACGTACCACATCGTGAACGACGGCGAATTGATCAGCAGCCCGCCGTTCGGGGTGTTCTCGATGGCCTGCACCATCGCGCGCATACGGGGGTAGTCCAGGTAGTCCTCGGACAGGATCGGATGGTCGTGGCCACTGTTGAGGACGTAGTAGATGCGCTCGTCGACGATGCCGGTGGCGCTGAGCTGACTGCCGGAGGTATTGGCGACGGTGCCGGAGACGAACAGTGCCCACCCAACGGTGGCCACCCAGCCCACCAACGGCACCGCGAACGACCACCGCGCCCACCGCCGAGCACCCTCCCCTGCCGAACCCCGCCGCGCGACACCGCCTTCTGCCGAACCCCGCTGCGCGACACCCTCTCCCGCCGAACCCCGCCGCGCGACACCCCCTTCTGCCGAACCCCGCTGCGCGACACCCTCTCCCGCCGAACCCCGCCGCGCGACACCCCCTTCTGCCGAACTCCGCTGCGCGACACCCCCTTCTGTCATTCCGGCATGCTCTCGGCCGGAATCCCGCGCGCGATCCGGCAGCCGGATCGGCAGCACCGCCACCGGCAGCAGCAGGATGAACAGCTGCGGCAGCAGCATCCGGCCGTGCATGAAGTCGCCTCCTACGCGAATGTTGAACAGCACCAGCAGGAGTCCGGCGAACAGCATCAGCGCGACGATGGCACCGGGCGTACGCAGCCGCCGTTGCCACGCCCGCCACCCGGTGACCTCGCCGTCGGTATTCCCGGCGCGCCGGGACGACCGTGCCAGGTGGCTCGCGATCGCCGCCAGGACCAGTACCGGCAGCCAGAGGAAGTACGGGCCGACCAAGTCCCACAGGTAGGTGAAGCCCTGCGCCCACTTGGCGCCGCTGGCCTCCTTGGCGACGGCAGTGTTCGGGTAGGGCAGGCCGTAGTAGCCCATCCGCCAGATCTGATAGCCCACCGGCACGGCCCCGCCGATCGCCACCAGCAGGGCGCGAATCACGATGGGCCGCGACCGCGGCGGAAGCCACGGGTACCGCAGCGAATCCGGCATCGGCGCGCAGAACACCAGCAGCAGCGCCAAGCCGCCGAGGATCGTCATCTCGGGGCGGACCAGCCACGACAGTCCGGCCCAGAACACCAGCCCGAAATAGCTTGCGAGACCGGGCTTCCCGGCCTGGCTCCAGCGCATCAGCAGATACCACAGCACCCCGAGCCAGAAGATGACCAGGCAGTTCTCCAGCCCGGAGCTCGCGTAGTCGCGGGCCGGGGGCACCGCGATGTAGACCAGGGCGCCCGCCGGAAGGAGCAGTTGACCCGGCGAGCGGCCGCCCCACAGCCGAGCCGAGCCGAGCATGGCGAAGACGACGGCCAGCACCGACAGCACCAGCGCGACGGCGAGCACCACGTACTCGAGCCGGGCTTGGGTGAGCCAGCTGAAGAACCAGACGACATAGGTCCAGGCAGCGCTGGTGTTGGTCTCCACCCGCTCGCCCGCGTTGAAGACCGGACCGTTACCGGCCAGCAGGTTGCGCACGGTGCGCAGCACGATGAGCCCGTCGTCGGCGATCCAGCGGCGCTGCCAGGCGCCCGCCGCGAAGAGGACTCCGGTGAGCACGATCCCACCGACGAAGGTGGCCCGGGACAACCGCGCGAAGCGGGAGGCGCTCGCCTCCCGCTCGTATTCGCCGACCGCCAGCGTGCTGGTCGGCGGTCCTTCGCGCTCTTCTCCCGCTACCAACCTCTCGTCAGGTGAGATAGACAGCGACACCTACCGCTCCGATCCAGGCGATGGCCAGTACTTGCAGTACACGATCCTTAAGCGCAATTTCCTCGGGCTCACCGGCCTCGCCCCCGTCCACATCCACCGCATACCGCAGGACCGCAATAGTAAGCGGAACAATAGAAATCGCGTACCACTGCGTGTCTTTGGTTTCCTGCTGCTGGAAGGCCCACAGGCTGTAGAAGATCACCAGAGCCGTGGCGGACAGGGTCCAGATGAACCGCAGATAGGTCGGCGTGTAGTACTGCAGCGACTTGCGGATCTTCGCGCCGGTGTCGAGCGCGATCTTCAACTCGGCGTACCGCTTACCGGCCGCCATGAACAGCGAGCCGAACGCCATGACCAGCAGGAACCACTGCGACGGCTCGATATTCGCCGCCGCGCCACCGGCGACGGCGCGCAGCAGGAAGCCCGAGGACACGATGCAGATGTCCAGCACCGCCTGGTGCTTGAGCCCGAGGCAGTAGGCCAACTGGATGCCGATGTAGATCGCCATCACCACCGCCAGATGCCAGGACGCCACGAACGACACCGCGATGGACCCGACCAGCAGCGCCACCGACAGCGCGTACGCGATGTTCACCGGGAGCACCCCGGCGGCGATCGGGCGATACCGCTTTGTCGGGTGCGCCCGATCGGCCTCGACGTCCAACGCATCGTTGATCAGGTAGATCCCCGAGGCCGCCATGCAGAACACAACGAAGGCGATGCCGACGTACCCGAGCACGGATGCGCTCGAGACCGCATCCCTGCCCGCCGCCAGCGGAGCCGCCAGCACCAGGACGTTCTTCACCCACTGGCGCGGGCGGACGGCCTTGACGATGCCGCCGGCCAGGGACTTCGGCGGTCCCTTGATGACGGCCTCGTCCAGGTCGACGCTGGTCGGCTCTTCACTCATATCAACGAGGGTTCTTTCCTGTGCGGTCACGGGCGGTTCTCTTTTCGGCGGCTAGCACGGCAGCTGCGGAGGCGGCGCCCAGCGCGGACCCGGCAAGCACGTCCGAGGGATAATGCACCCCGAGCACGATCCGAGACAACAGCATCGGCGGCACGAGCACCGCAGGCAAGGGTAGCCCGGTCAGTCTTCCGAGCAATACCGCCGCCGCCGCCGTGGATGTCGCGTGTGAGGACGGGAAGCTCAACTTACTCGGCGTCGACACGTTGACCTGCACCGACGGGTCGTGTGGGCGCGGGCGGCGAACGATGCGCTTGATGACCACCGACGCGGCGTGCGCGCCGAACGCGCCGACGGCGACACCGGCCCACTGGCGGCGGCGCGGCTTGTCCAGCAGCGCCCCGACCGCGCCGATGCCCATCCAGCCGAGCGAATGCTCGCCGAAATGCGACATCCCGCGCGCGGCCTTGATCACCGCGGGATTGCGTCCGATGGCGCCCTGCACCGCATTGATGATCTTGACCTCGGCCGGTGACCCCGCCACCTGTTCGGGCACGACGCGCAGGTGCGGGGCGTCGACCGGCTGGGACGCGGGAGCTGTCATTGTTGGCTGTCTTTCTCGTCGAGGCGTCGGCCGCCGATCCCGAAGGCGTTCTCCCAGGCAGCGGTGCTGGTCAGGCGCGGATGTGCGGCACGATACTGGTCACGCAGCGCGGGGAAGCGGGCGGCCAGCTCCTTGCGCAGTCGCATGGCCTCCTTGAACAGCCCCCAGGCCTGGCGGGGATCGCGCTTGCGGTAGACCACGCCGCGGCCGTCGGCCGTGGTGACGGTGACGCCGTCCACCTGCGAGAGCAGGAACCAGCGCGCGTCGAGGGTCGGGACGTTGAGTTGCGGCCGGTCGTGGTGCTCGGTTTTGGCCGGGCGCAGGTTGTGCAGCACGCCCTTGCCGAGCCGGACGATCTTGGCGATCGGGTTGCCCGGCTCGCCGACCGCGCCCACGTCCGCGCCGCTGGCCAGCGGCAGCTCGGTGGACGAGGCCAGAGTCACCGCGTCGGGGAAGTCCTTGCGCATCTGCGCGACGCTGCCCAGCGCGGTGGGCAGCAGTTCGAACAGCCGGTCCGGTCCGGCCATGAAGTCACGGATCGCCTGGTTCTGGATGGCGACCGTCGAATACTCCAGGCACAGCAGGTGTTTCAGTGTGGCCTTGATGGTGTTGAGCACCATCGGGCGGCCGTCGTTGGGCAGGTGCAGGGTCGCGACGACGAGGCGGTTGCGCAGGTGGAAGTACGCCTGCCAGTCGATGGCGTCGTCCTTGTCGCTCCACGCCATATGCCATACCGCGGCGCCCGGCAGCGTGACCGTCGGGTAGCCCGCGGCGCGGGCGCGCAGGCCGTATTCGACGTCGTCCCACTTCAGGAACAGCGGCAGCGGCTGGCCGAGCTGCTCGGCGACCACGCGCGGGATCACACAGGTCCACCAGCCGTTGAAGTCGACATCGATGCGCCGGTGCAGCAGCTTGGAGTTGTCGCGGTCGCGCAGGGGGTACTTCGAGAAGTCGTGGTCGTATTCGACATTGGGCGCCGCGGTCCACATCCAGATGCCGCGGTCGACCACCTCGCCCATGGTGTGCAGGTGCGAGCGCTCCTGCAGATTCAGCATCTGACCGCCGACAAGCGTTGGCGTGCGGGTGAATCGGGCGAAGGCCAGCGCGCGCAGGATGCAGTCCGGCTCGATCTCGATGTCGTCGTCCATGTAGACGATGTACTGGGCGTCGGTGGTCTTCAGCGCCTCGTACATGACCCGGCTGTAGCCGCCCGAACCGCCCAGATTGGGCTGGTTGTGGATGGCCAGCCGGTCGCCCAGCACGGCCGCGGCCTCGGTGAAGCCGGGCTCGTCGACCACCTTGCGGGTGCCCTGGTCGGGAATGATGACCGCGGTGATCTTCTCCAGCACCAGCGGGTCGGAGCCCAGGGCCGCAAGGGTGTTCACGCAGTCGGTCGGGCGGTTGAAGGTCGGCATGCCGACCGCGATGCTGCCCTCGCCGGGCGCCTCCAGCGGCGCGTACCAGCCGCCGCTGCGCAGGTCGACGTGCGAGTCGGAGGTGATGTCGAACCAGATCCAGCCGCCGTCCTCGAACGGGGCCAGGTCCACCTCGAATTCGACCGTGGTGATGCCCTCGCCCGTGGCCGTGGCGAACTCATTGCCCTGCACGTGAATTCGTGAACCGTCCGCCTTGGAGCGGTACACGTCGACGCGGCCGTGGCCGGACAGCTCCAGCCGCAGCACCACCGACGGCAGGATCGTCCAGCGCCGCCAGTAGCTGGCGGGCACCGCGTTGAAATAGGTGCAGAACGACACCTCGGATTCCGCGCCGATCGACAGCGATGTGCGCGAGGTGGCATGCGCGCGACGGGCGTTGGTCTCTGACTCCTCCAGATAGAGGGTGCGCACGTCCAGCGGTTCGCCCGGCCGGGGCAGGATGATGCGCTGCAGCAGGGACTTCGCGCGGGTCTCGGTGGTGGTCGTCATCTCTTCCAGTGTCGTCGTCATGCGGCCGCGCCTCAGCCTTCCTGATCCACGAGCGGCGCACCGGATTCCAGGTGCGGGCGCAGCACGTTGTCGAACATGCTCAGCGCGCTGCCGATCGCCATATGCATGTCCAGGTATTGGTAGGTGCCCAGGCGGCCGCCGAAAATCACCTTCGCCGCGGCGGTTTCGGCCTTGGCGCGGTCCCGGTAGGCCAGTAGCTTCTCGCGGTCCTCGGGGGTGTTGATCGGGTAGTACGGTTCGTCGCCGGTCTGTGCGAAACGGGAGAACTCCCGCTGGATCACGGTCTTGTCGCGCGGGTAGTAGTCCCGCTCCGGGTGGAAGTGCCGCGGCTCGATGATGCGGGTGTACGGCACGTCCGCATCGTTGTAGTTCATCACCGAAGTGCCTTGGAAGTCACCGGTTTCCAGCACCTCGGTCTCGAAATCGATGGTGCGCCAGCCCAACTCGCCCTCGGCGTAGTCGAAATAGCGGTCCAGCGGGCCGGTGTAGACGACCGGGGCGTCCGGGTTCTGCGCGCGCAACTCTTCGCGCACCTCGAACCAATCGGTATCGAGCCGGACCTCGATGAGATCGGATTCGGCCATCCGGGACAGCCACGCGGTGTAGCCGTCCTTGGGCAGACCCTCGTAGGTGTCGTTGAAGTACCGGTTGTCGAAGGTGTAGCGCACCGGCAGGCGGGTGATGATGTTGCTGGGCAGTTCCTTCGGGTCGGTTTGCCACTGCTTGGCGGTGTAGTCGCGGATGAACGCCTCGTAGAGCGGGCGGCCGATCAGCGAGATCGCCTTCTCCTCCAGGTTGGCCGCCTGCTGGATGTCGACCTCGGAGGACTGCTCGGCGATGAGCTGCCGGGCCTCCTCCGGGCTGTAGTAGCGCCCGAAGAACTGCGAGATCATGCCCAGGCCCATGGGGAGCGGGTACGCCTGCCCCTTGTGCATCCCGAACACGCGATGCTGATACCCGGTGAACTCGGTGAACTGGTTGACGTAGTCCCACACCCGCTTGTTCGAGGTGTGGAACAGGTGGGCTCCGTATTTGTGCACCTCGATCCCGGTCGCCGGATCGGCCTCCGAATACGCGTTGCCGCCCAGGTGATAGCGGCGCTCGACCACCAACACCCGTTTGCCGAGCTGGTTGGCGGCGCGTTCGGCGATGGTCAGCCCGTAGAAGCCGGAGCCGACGATGATGAGATCGAAGGGGGATGCGACGGTCACGGGAGCCCAGCGTATCGGAAGTCTCCGGCGCCGCCGGGCGGAGTCGCGCAGTCCGGCGTCGTGCAGGTCACAGTCGCCGCCCGTCACGCGGAACCGAACTCGCTCGTCTGTAGCTCGTAACCGCGCTTCACCCCGGCAAGGAGGCCACAATGAATCGCTTCGTCACCGTCGTCACCCTCATCGCCGCCGCGTCGATGATCGGCATCGGAGCCTGGTGCCGCGTCGACCCGAGCGGTTTCGCGCAGTGGGCCAACTGGCCCGACCACGAGCACTTCCTGCACGACGCCGGCGTCTTCCAGATCGGCATCGGGCTGACGATGATCTCCGCCCTGCTCTGGCGCGACGTGGTCGCCGTGGTGCTGGGCGGCTTCATCATCGCCAACACCCTGCACGCGTACAACCACGCCGTAGACCACGGCGGCGGGCACGACTCCGATCCCTGGTCCCTGCTGGCGTTCTCGGCGCTCGCCGCCGCCGCGCTGCTCGTCCGACTCCGCGTGCTGCGCGGACGCGCCGGTTCCGCCGCCACGCGGTGAACCCGGGCGGCCCATGGCGCGGCCCGGCCTTCCCGCACCTGGCACACAAGGAGAATGGCCGGGTGGAGTACTTCGATTGCCGCGCGGCGTATCGGGCTGCGCTGCGAGACCGGGTACGGCCCCTACTGCGACAGCGAGGATGGCGTGGCGCTTCCCCGACCTGGACCTTCACGAACGAGGCGGGTAACAGGGCCATCGTCGAGTTTCAGGGCAGCCGGTATTCGGAACGTTTCGCCGTCACAGCCGCAGCGGACTGGGCCACCCATTGCTGCTCGCCGAGTACGGGCCCAGCGAGGAACTCACCGCGGCGTGCCGGGAATTGCTCGAAGCGCCGGAGGACGCCCAGTGGCTGACCCCCGACGCAGGCTCGCTCCATGCGTGGATCATCCACAGAATCGGCTCAGGTTAGGAAGAACCAGCCGAAGATCGCCATCCACATGGCGCCGACCGCGACGCCCGCTATGGCGAGGCCCTTGTCGTCGCGCTCGGTGTCGACCGCCAACGCCACGACACCGAGAACGACGGCCGGAACCGCCGTGATCCCGCAGATGAACCCACAAACCCCCAACACGAATGCGGTGATCCCCAGGCCGCGCTTCCGCCGACGCAGACCCGGTCCGGGATACGCCCCGTACGGCGCCGCCCCCGGAAAGACCGGCGAATTCGGCCGTGCCCAAGGCAATCCCACCATCGCGCGGTCCAGATCTCCGAAGGTCCGCGCGTTGAGCGCCTGCCCGATCCGCTCGGACAGCTCCTCCGCGGTAATCCGCCCCGCCTGAAAGTTCTGCTTCAGCCCCTCGACGGCCAGTTCCCGATCGGCATCACCAGCGAGGAAATGCCCACCCGCCCACTGTGGTCCCATCCCGGTCCTCCCTCGAACCGACGCCGCATCGTCGCCAGTCCGAGTGTATATTCCCTGGTCGCACGGCCACCCCGAATCGAGACACGAACCACATCGGCGCCGGGACCCGATTTTTGCGGCCGTGTGGTCGTGCCGCGATCTCGCTAGAGTGTGTCCAAGATCAGGATCGGCAGTTCGACGAGTTCGACAATCGAGAGGATCCAAGATGTCCTTCAGTTCGTTGTCACGAGTGCTTGCCTTCGGTTTCGCCGGTGCCGCAGCGCTTTTCGCGATAGCCCCGGCCGCAGTCGCCGACCCGCCGGAATGGGAGGTCCCCAAATCCTGCTCCGGAGCCTTCCCGACCAGCGACGGCGTGGCGGACGTCGAGTCCTGCCTCTACGTCTACGAGGGCGCGCTCCGCGCCTACGGCACCCTCACATCCAAGACCGGCAACTCGACCATCGACAACTGCACGATGGTGGTAACGGTCATCGACAAGGACGCCTACGCCAGCGGCCTGCCCGACGAGGTAATAGCCACCAGCGACCCCATGCCCTGCTTCAACGGCAGCTACCCCTCGCCGCCTTTGACAATCGGCAAGGAAAGGGTCATGGCAGGCCACCGCTACACCAGCTTCACCGAAGTCACCCACAACGGCCAGGGCGTCGCCCGCATCTACAGCCCAGAACTGGTCCCCTGATCGAGTTTCACTCGTTGGTCCCCGCGGCTCGAATCTCGAAATTGGCTCAGTAGTGCTGGCGGCCCGCGTCGACCCAGCGTTTGGTGGAACCGGCGAGGGTCAGAGCGAGGATCGAGACCATGAAGAGGACGCCCGCGCCCCCGGGGATCAAGGCGAGCGGAGATTCCATGACAACGAAGGCGACCGCGACGAGGCAGACAAGCAACCCGAGCGATGACAGGCAGATCAGCAGCACGCGGCCCGCATTCTTGCGGGTCAGCAGCAGAATGCCGCCGAGCAGCCAGAGGAAGACAACGATGCCCTGAATGGCCAGCGATATGAAGAGAGGCCCGGAGAAGTCGGAATAATTCTTGTACGAACGGTCGTGCAGGCGGTCGACCGCGGCCAACGACATGACGGTCCCCGCCACACCGAGGTGTGACAGCAGAATCGCGAAAACGCCTGCTGTGATGGCGGTCCCGCCGCTCGCGGACGGTTGCGGCGAGTGACCGGGCTGTGGATAGCCCGGCGGCGGATAGCCGGGCTGGCCGTACGGGTAGTTCATTCGGGCTTCCCCTCCTCGTCCGGGCGCGAAACTCACCCCTGCGGTCCCGCCGCTCCCTGTGTCATTGCGGTGAAGTCTCGCCAGCCGCGCTGAACGAATCCTTATGATCGGGATAATGCGAAGGCGCCCACACGGGTGTTGGCTGTGTGGGCGCTGCCGATCGCACTCGACGAGCGGCCGAATCCTGGTTACTGCAGCCGGGTTTCGGCGTAGGCCCGCATCGCGTCGCGGACGAACTCGGCGCCGCGGGTACCGCCCACGCCGAAGTCGTAGTTCACCGCGAAACGCGGGTCACCGACGTACATTTCGCCCAGACCGGTGAACGACTGCGCGTCGGGTCGCCGACCGCCCCACGAGAGGGCGACCCAGTCGTAGTGCCGCCGTGCGATGTCCTGCACCTCGGCGCTGTCGGGCGCCTGCCCGGCCTCGAACGCCGCGCGGTAGGCGGCGACGAGGTCGATATGGGTCTGCTTGAAGGCCTCCTTGCCGTCCTCGGTCAGCGATCCCCACCAGCGATCGCTGCGCTCGTAGGCGTCCCTACCCCACCGCTCGATCACCTCGTCCTTGTACCGGGTGTGGTCGAAACCGTCGAATACTTCGTCTGCCATGAGTGACTCACCTGCTTCCGTCTTGCGCAATGTGGTGTGCACCGACGCGATCTGACGGGCGATCCGATCCTGCTCCTGGCGCAGCAGATCCAGATGCGTCCGCAACGCGGCCGCCGCATCCTGTTCTCCGGCAAGCACTTCGGCGATGACCGGCAGGCCGAGGCCGAGTTCTCGCAGCAGCAGGATGCGCTGCAACCGCACGAGGGAGTCCTGGTCGTAGTACCGGTACCCGTTGGCGCCGATCCGGCTGGGCGGCAACAGCCCGAGCTCGCCGTAGTGGCGTAGCGTGCGGCTCGTGGTGCCCGCCGCCTTGGCCAGCTCCTGGATGGACCATTCGGTCCTGCCCCCGCGTCCGGATAACGCCCTGACCACCGTTCTTCCTCTCGCTCGCGTCGATGTATCCAGCATGCAAGTTGACGTTACGTAAAGGTCAAGCCTCGATCCTCAGTATCCGACGGCACTTCCTGGCGCGGAAGACCCGTGGTTCAGACGGCTCGGGCGGGGACCGGTAGCAGCGTTCCGACGCGCTCGGGGACGGCATCGGAAAGCGGTTGCGGCACAACACCTTCACGCTTCTCCGCGCGGCCACCCGTCTGCCCGAGCAGGGTGCCGCCGAGCGCGATCGCGATGCCGAGCAGTTGCAGTGGCGTCAGCGCCTGACCGAGCCACGCCCAGCCGATCACCGCCGCCGACAGCGGGCTGAGCAACCCCAGGAAGGCGACCGAGGTGGCGGGCACGCGCGACAGGCCGCGGAACCACATCGCGTAGGCGGCGGCGGTGCCGATCACTCCCAGGTACAGATAGCCGCCCACGGCGCTGCCGTCGAGAGCGGGCGGGGCGCCCTCGGTGACCAGCGCCAGCGGCAGCAGCACCAGACCGCCCGCGGTGAGCTGCCACCCGGTGATCGCGAGCGGGCCGACGCCCTCGGGCCGCCCCCAGCGACCGGCCAGGACGGTGGCCGCGGCCATCGATCCCGCGCCGAACAGCCCGGCGAGCACGCCGACCAGGTCGAGCGCCGCGGTGGCTCGCAGGACCACCAGGGAGACGCCCACGATTCCGATCACGCCCGCGAGCAGCTTGCGTCCGCTCGGACGCTGCCGCATCAGCACGGCCGTGAAGACGACCGCGAACATCGGCGCGGCCGCGCCGAGCACCGCGGCGACGCCGCCGGGCAGCCGGTAGGCGGCGAGGAACAGCAGCGGGAAGAACGCGCCGAAATTCAGCAGTCCGAGAACGGCCGTGCGCCAGATCCATCGACCGCGCGGCAGCACCCGGGTGGCGGCCAGCAGGACCAGTCCGGCGGGCAGCGCCCGCATCAGGGCGGTGAACATCGGCCGGTCCGGGGGCAGGAATTCGGTGGTGACGGCGTAGGTGGAACCCCAGACGAGGGGCGCCAGGCCGGTGAGCGCGAGGGTTCCGACACGCGAGGTGGCGGCGGTGTCCGTGGTTGTCATGCCGGTCTCTCCTGGTTCATAATCTCAATGTTGAAATAAGACACCACAAGTTATCTTGATGTCAAGTATCTTGATGTTGAGGTTTATCGGAGGGGAGCAGGGGCGTGGCCGATGCGGTGGACGAGGTGATTGCGGCCTGGGGCCGGGTGCAACCGGACCTCGACGTGTGGCCGACGCAGGTGATCGGGCGGCTCAAGCGCCTGGGGCGCCTGATCGACCGGGAGATGAAGGAGTTCTTCGCGCAGTTCGGCCTGGAGTACTGGGAATTCGACGTGTTGAGCACGCTGCGCCGGTCCGGCGGCCCCGACGGGCTCACCGCCGGGGCGCTGATCAAGACCACGATGGTCACCTCGGGCGCCATCACCAACCGCATCGACCGGATGGAAGCCAAGGGCTTGGTGCGCCGCGCGGCCGACCCCAAGGACCGCCGCACGGTGCGGATTCAGTTGTCCGACAAGGGCCGCGAACTCATCGACAAGCTCATGCCCCTGCACGCCGACAATCAGTACCGCATCCTCGGCGGCATGGAGCGCGAGGACCTCGACCACCTGGTGGTACTCCTGCGCGGGCTGTCGGAATCGCTGGGCGACACCTCGCTCAGCTGACCGCAGGCGCTTCCGGGGAGGTCGCGTCCAACCGGGTGGTCGGCGACGGCTGCGGCAGTGGTCCCGTCGGGGCCTCGGGCGGTGTGGTGGCGCGGGGTGTCGGCACGGTTGCGGTGTTGGGCGCGACGGTGCCGCCCGGCAGCGCGGCCGCGCCGTCGAGCGCCGCGCCCGCGCGGGCCTGAGGCTCGGCCGCCGCCTCGGGCGCCACCTGCAACAGCGTGCTGAAGTCGACGACCCGGGCGCCCAGCGCCGATGTCGCGATGATGACGCCGCCCGAATACATCCGGTAGGTCCCGATCCGGCCGGGCAGCAACGACTCCGGGCCGAGCGGATCCCCCAGCGGTCCCTCCGGGCCGCCCGTTTGGGCGTACTTCGCCTCGATGACGGTGTCGGCGCGTACGGACCGCTGCGCGCTCTCGTCGGGCGGCGGCGGGGCCGGGGCGAGTTCCTCCGGGGCCGGGCCCACCTCGAGGGTGCCGATGTCGATCGGCTGGCCGCCGCCCGGCGCCGCCGAATATTCGGTGCGCAGAATCCGTCCGTCCCGCATCAGCACTCGGCCCGCGGTCGAGCGCACGGCCGCGGCGGCCCGCGAATCCTCCCGCTCGGTGCCCGGATATGCCTGGCAGTCGGTGGTGTCGCAGGTCTGGGCGTAGGGGTAGCGGTGTTCGGCCAGGGCGTAGGAGCGGGCCGCGATCGCCTGCGCGCGCAGCGCCTCGGCGCCGCCCTGGTCGGCCCAGTTCGCCTGCATCTCGGCGGGCACCACGCCGAGCAGGTAGTCGTCGACGTCGACCTCGTTGACGGTGCGGGGCTCGCCGTTCTCGAGGGTGACGCCGAGCGTGCCGCGATAGGTACCGCCGCCGCACACCTTCAGATGTTCCGCGGGCGGGCGGTCGGTTCCGGAGGCGACCGGATAGGCGACCGGATCGTCGGTGGCGCCCTGCCAGATCACCTCGCCGTCGCACCCGGTGGTGATCACGACATTGGCGCCGCCGTCGGGCATCGGGGTCAGATGGGCGGCCTGACCGGGGACGACCCTGCGGCCCGCGACCGCTAGCCCGGCATCGGCGAAGACGTCGAGGGGTTCGTTGTCGTCGGCCTGCAGCCGCACCCGCACGGTGGTGGGCCCGATCGCGCCCAGCACCGCGCCCGGGTAGTAGTGCTCGAGAATGCGCTCGGCGGTCGCGCCGCCGGTCGCCTGGTCGAAGGCGCCGACCTGGCTCATGCCGCGACCGTGGCCGACACCGGCGAGCGGCCGGTAGCCGGGGCCGGAGCCATCGGGCCAGGTCAGGGTGACCACGACCGCGCCACCCACGAGGGCGACCACGACCAGCCCCACGCCAGCGGCGCGTCTGCGATGGCGGCGCCGCAGGAGATCGCCCTGTCGCACCGCCGCAGCCCATCGTCGTCCCGTGCTTGCCATGTGCACTCCCGAGGTTTGCGCGGATGAGACTCGCCGGTACTTCCGTTCGGCATGTCCTGCCCGCTGCCGGGCTATTTGAAAGCTACATTCAAGCTATCTGGCCTAACGCTCAAGTGAACCTTTAGATTTGTGACGATTGTGACTAGTGTGACCATTGTTCCGTCAGGAATCAACCCTGCTGCACCGCTGACGGTCAACGGTTCTACCTGAATGGGAGATGCTCGTGCCGTACCGCAGACCGAAACGCCCGGTTATCCTCCCGGTTGTCGCGACTCTGGCGGTCACCGCGCCGCTCGCGGGTCTCGTCCTGCGCGACACGCCCGACTATCACTCGGCGAACGAAAGCAATCTCGCTGCGATCCCGGCGCAAATGGCCGAGGTCGCGCTCTCCTCGGCGCCCGACGTGGTGCTGCCGCTGCGCGAGCTCACCGGGCTCAATCTCCCCGACCTGCGACTGTCCGATCTGCGCAAGCTGCCGCTGCCCCGCTCGGTGCACGTGCCGCCCGGCCTACCGCTGCCGCCCGGCGTGCAGCTACCCAGCGAGATCCCACTACCCCAGTTCGGCCAATCCGACCCCACCGCCGTACAGCCGGCGCCACGGCGGCCCGCGGGAACCTCTCCCGGATTCATCGCCGGTCCACTGGACGGTTCGGTCCCCGCCGATCCCGGCCCCGCTCCGGTTCCCGCCGATTCCGGTGTCGCTCCGGTTCCCGCTGCCCCCGGCGCCGCGCCCGCTCCCGCCGATGCCGTGAATCCCGCACCCGGCAGCAGCGGAAACGCCGCGGTCGGCGAACCGGCGCCCGCCCCGGGATTCGCCGCCGACCCCGCCACGCCGGCGCTCGCGCCCGGCGCCATCGCACCCGAGCTTGCCGACCAGGTCGGGGCGGAGGTCAAGGAACTCACCCGCGAGACCCCGTTCAGCATGGTCGCGCTCACCGCCAAGGATCTCGCCGGGACCAGCGCCATGGTCCGGGCGCGCACGGCCGACGGCAGTTGGGGCCCTTGGTTTTCCACCGAGCAGGTCGATACCCGCCGCAACGACCACGCCGCCGCCGAACGCACCGGCACCGAGCCGATCTACGTCGGCCGAACCAACGCCGTGCAGGTGCTGACGACCCGAAAGGCCGCCGCCGCACCGGGCCAGGACGGAACCGTCCCCGCTCAGGATGGCACGGCCGGTACTCAGGGCGAGACCGCCCCCGCACCGACCCAGGACGGAACCGTCCCCGCACCAGTCCATAACGGGGCAACCCCCGCACCAGCCCAGGAAGGGTCCACATCAGCCCAGGACGGGACCGCACCCGACCAGACCACCCCCGCACCGATCCAGGGCGAGGCAGCCCCCGCGCCCGCCCAAGGTGGCGCCGCCCTGACGCCCGGCGGGGTCGCCGCGAGGTCGGGTGATCCGGCGCAGGTGACGGCGGCGGCGCTGTCGGCGGTGCTGATCGACCCGGGGCGTGGGGCGGCCGACGAGAATTTGTCCGCGGTGGCGGCGCCGGTGTCCGGTGGCGGCCCCAAGGTGATCACGCGGCAGCAGTGGGGCGCCGACGAATCACTGCGCACCGAATGCGGGGAGCCGACGGTCTACGACGACGGCGTCGGCGGCATCACCGTGCATCACACCGCCGGGCGCAACGACTACAGCAGGGCGGAATCCGCGGGCATCGTCCGCGCCATCTACGCCTATCACGCCAAGACGCTGAACTGGTGCGACATCGGGTACAACACCCTGGTCGACAAGTACGGGCAGATCTTCGAGGGCCGCTACGGCGGCATGGACAAGGCCGTCCAGGGCGCGCACGCGGGCGGGTTCAACGAGAACACCTCCGGCGTGGCGCTCATGGGCGACTTCGAGACCGAGCCGCCGACAGACGCCGCCCTGCAGGCGGCCGGGCAGTTCATCGGCTGGCGGGCCAGGGTCGCGGGACTCGACCCCCTGGGCAGTACCACCATGTACTCGGAGGGCACCGAATTCACCCCGTACGCCGAGGGTGAGGCCGTGCAGCTGCCGACCGTGTTCGCCCACCGCGACGTCGGCAACACCACCTGCCCGGGCGACGCCGCGTACGAGCTGATGGACCGCATCCGCGAGATCGCCGCGAGCAGCGGCGGATCCGTGGGCACCCGGGCCGGTAACAACACCGCGCCGGGGACCCGGCGCACTCAGTCCGATCTCGCCGCGCTGGCGGATATGACCACGAAACTGCTCGGGATGGTCGGCGAGAACGCCGTGGCCCGGTACTGGTCCACGCAGGGCGGGCCGGACGGACACCTGGGCGCCGCCGCGTCCGAGCCGCAGCCGACCAGGGACGGCGGACAATACGCCAAGTTCGCCAACGGCTATGTCTACGCGAGTCCCGACGGGAAGGTGGTCGAAGTGGTCGGCCATATCCTGGACCGCTTCGTCCAGCTCGGCGCTGAGACCGGGATGCTCGGCCTGCCGCTGGGCAACGCCTATCCCGTCCCGGACGGCCAGCGCTCCGACTTCCAATACGGCTCACTGATTCTCAACCAGGTGACCGGCATAGTAACGACGCTGCTGAAGAACCCCCAGCAGCCGACGCGGAACTCGACGCTGGGCCAGACCGCCGAACCCCTCCCCGGGCAGATCGCCGCACCGGGGCAGGCATCCACATCGAGTCCCGCCCCGGCGCCCGGGCCCGCCTCGGAACCGGGCTACCCGGCCCCGACCGAGTAGCCGCCGACCGAGTCCGGCTACCCTGGGCCGTAACCGTCTGCCCGCCAACGGTATTCGCGGCTGACCGCCGCGTGCCCACCACCATTCCCGACACATCCAGTTCACCGAACACGTTTCCCGACACATCCAGTTCACCGAACACGGTTCCCGGCACGTCCGGTACACCGAACACGTTTCCCGGCACGTCCGGTACACCGAACACGGTTCCCGGCACGTCGGTGCATCGAACACGTTTCCCGGGATGCTTTTGGCCGGGATCTACTGGGCCGACTCGGGATTCCGGCCAAAGCGTGCCGGGATGACGGGGCTTAGTCTTGCGGGGTGACGTGCGTTCTGATCACCGGGATGTCCGGGGTCGGCAAGTCGTCGCTGCTGCGCGAGCTGGCCCGGCGCGGTCATCGGACGGTGGACATTGACTACAGCGACTATTTCGAGACGAGAGGACGCCGCGCTGGAAATCGTGACGACCGTCCCCGTCGCGCGGGTCGCCGACATCCTGCTGACGCACGTGCTCTGCTCGAGCGTCAGCTGACCCACCAGCGCTCGAGGACCTGAGCGACACCGTCGGCGGCATTGGTGCCCGTGATCTCGTCGGCGGCGGCCTGGGCCTCGGGGTGGGCGTTGGCCATGGCGACACCGTGACCGACCATTCGCAGCATCGGGACGTCGTTGGGCATATCGCCGAAGGCGACGATGGTGGCGTGCTGGACGCCGAGCCGCTGCGCGACCGTGGCCAGGCCGGAGGCCTTGCTCACTCCGGGCGCCGACAACTCGATCAGGCCGTTGTCGGTCGAGTAGGTGATATCGGCGCGGCCGGACAGCTCCGGCTCCAGAATCGCTCGCATATCGGCGCTGGTGGCGCCGCGCAACCGGATCAGCATCTTGATCGCCGGGGCGGCGAACACCTCGCGGCGGGCGACCTGGGTGTCGTCCGGGTTCAGCCAGGCGTGTTCGTACTCCGGCGAACTCACGAACTGCGGGGTGGCGGCGTCGTGCGCGCTCGCCCGGACCCGCTCGGCGGCCAGGCCGCAACCGGGCAGCACCCGCTCGGCCAGGTCGGCGATCCAAGCCAGGCTCTCCACGTCGAGGGTGCTGGTGTGCAGGATGCGGTCCGAGGCGCTGTCGTAGATCACCGCGCCGTTGCCGCAGACGCACAGCGGCGCGAATCCGAGGCCGTCGACGACCGGATCGATCCACCGCGGCGGGCGGCCGGTGGCGAGCACGAAGGGCACTCCGTCGGCAATCAGAGCGGCGACCGCGGCCCGGGTGCGAGGCGTCACCTGCTCGCGTTCATCGATCAGCGTGCCATCGACATCGGTGGCCACCATTTTCGGTGTGGGCAGGTGCAGGCGAGTCACCCATTCCATCCTGCCCGAAACCGGACGCTCGGTGTAATCACGATTCGGCGGTCCAACTCCCGACACGCCCGTAGTCAAGCCGTGATCAGCCCCCTTACCTGCGGTGCCGAACCGCCACCGCAGGCCGTCACACTGGTGCACGATGTGCAGACGATCCGTGCTTGTCACTGGCCCTCCATGACGCGCCCCGATCGCCACCTGTCCTTATGATCAGGGGCTAGCAACCGACACGAGGGGACTGATGACCGGCTTCCTGCTACGACGCGCGCTCAACTATGTCGTGCTGCTGGTGCTCGCGTCCTTCCTGACGTTCAGCCTGGCCTCGCTGACCTTTCGTCCGCTGGACAGCCTCGAGCAACGCAATCCGCGGCCGCCGCAATCGGTGATCGATGCCAAGGCCGAGGAACTGCACCTCAACGATCCGATCCCGCAGCGCTACATCACCTGGGTCAGCGGCATCGCGCACGGCGATTTCGGGCAGACGCTCGCGGGTCAGCCGGTCGGCGAGGAACTGCCCCGGCGGATCGGGGTGAGCCTGCGGCTGCTGGTGATCGGCTCGATCGTCGGCACCGTGCTGGGCGTGCTCGTGGGCGCGGCCGGTGCGATCCGGCAGTACAGATTCAGCGATTACTTCACGACGATCGTGTCGCTGCTGGTACTCAGCACGCCGGTATTCCTGCTCGCCACCCTCCTGAAATACGGCGCGCTGGAGATCAATACGCTGTCCGGGCAGCAGATATTCCTCTATACCGGCGAGACCTCGGCGAATGCCGTGCACGGCCTGTGGAATCAGATCGTGGACCGGGCGCAGCACATGATCGTCCCGACGCTGGGCCTGGCGCTCACCGCCATGGCCAGTTACAGCCGCTACCAACGCAATGCGATGTTGGACGTGCTGCAGAGCGATTTCATCCGCACCGCGCGCGCCAAGGGGCTCACCCGCAATCGCGCCCTGTACAAGCACGGCCTGCGCACCGCGCTGATCCCGATGGCGACCCTGTTCGCCTACAGCCTGGGGGCCCTGATCACCGGGGCCACCTTCACCGAGAAGATCTTCGGCTGGCACGGCGTCGGCGAATGGCTGGTGGACGCGATCAACGCGCAGGACATCTATATCGTCGTGACCGTCACGGCGTTCGCCGGATTGGTGGTGCTGGTGTCGGGCCTGCTGTCCGATATCGCCTACGCGATCCTCGATCCACGGGTGCGGGTGGGAGCATGACCGAAGCGGAAATCATTGTCCAGGGCGCACCGGAACCGCAGGCCGCCGGACGCCGGAAACTGGTGTGGCGCAGGTTCCGCCGGAACAAGCCCGCGGTGGTGGGCGCCGTGGTGCTGATCCTGATGGTCGTGCTGGCCTTCGCGCTCCCGCCGTTCCTCGAATACGATTATCAGCAACTCGACTACACGGCGCTGCTGAAGCCCCCGAGCCCCAAACATCCCTTCGGCACCAACCAGATCGGTCAGGACGTGCTGGCGCAGACGCTGCGCGGCCTGCAGAAATCACTCATCATCGGATTCAGTGTCGCGTTGTGCACCAGCATCATCGCGGCCCTGGCCGGATCCGTGGCGGGACTGCTGGGCGGCTGGACGGATCGGGCCATCATGTGGCTGGTCGATCTGCTGCTCGTGGTGCCGAGCTTCATCATCGTCGCGATCTTCGCGCCGCGCACCAAGGGCAGCGGGTCGATTCTGCTGCTGATCGTGCTGCTCGCCGCGTTCAGCTGGATGATCAGCGCGCGCATCGTGCGCGGGCTGACGCTGTCCCTCCGGGAGCGCGAATTCGTCCGCGCCGCACGGTATATGGGCGCGTCGACGTGGACCGTGATCACCACCCACATCGTGCCGAACATCGCCTCGATCCTGATCATCGACACCACGCTCGCGGTCGGTGCGGCGATCATGGCCGAGACCGGTCTCAGCTTCCTCGGCTTCGGCGTGCAGCCGCCGGACGTATCGCTGGGTTCGCTGATCGCCTCGGGAACCAAGTCGGCGCTCACCTTCCCATGGTTGTTCCTGTTCGCCGGTGGCCTGCTGATCACGACCGTGCTGTGCGCCAACCTGGTCGGCGACGGCCTGCGAGATGCGTTCGACCCCAGCGCCAAGCGCGCCCGGGTGCGAACCAAGAAGTCCGACCGGAAGGCGGCGGCGGGGCAGGAGGCGGCGGCATGACGGATGAGACTCCGACCACCGCGCCGCTGCTGGAGGTCTCCGACCTGCGCGTCTCGTTCCCCAGCGAGGAGGGCCGCATCGATGCGGTGCGCGGGGTGAGCTACACGGTGTCCGACGGCGAGGTGCTGGCCATCGTCGGCGAATCCGGTTCGGGCAAATCGGTGTCCTCGCTCGCGGTGATGGGGCTGCTCCCCGACCAGGCCCGGGTGCGCGGCTCGATTCGCTTGCGCGGCAAGGAACTTCTCGGTATGGGTGATCGGCGCCTGTCCGCCCTGCGCGGCGCCCGGATCAGCATGGTGTTCCAGGATCCGCTGTCGGCGCTGACGCCGGTGTACCGCGTCGGCGACCAGATCGCCGAAGCCCTGCTGGCACATAAGAAGATGAGCAAGCAGCAGGCGGCCGAGCGGGCGGTGGAGCTACTGGACCTCGTCGGCATTCCCGAACCGGAGATGCGCGCCAAGGCATTTCCGCACGAGTTCTCCGGTGGCATGCGCCAGCGCGTGGTGATCGCGATGGCGATCGCCAACGATCCGGAGCTGATCATCTGCGACGAGCCGACCACGGCGCTGGACGTGACCGTGCAGAAGCAGATCCTGAACCTGCTGCGCAAGGCCCGCGACATCACCGGCGCCGGCGTCGTGATGATCACCCACGATATGGGCATCGCCGCCACGATCGCCGACCGCGTGGCGGTCATGTACGCCGGGCGGATCGTCGAGACCGCCGGTGCCACAGAGCTTTTCAACTCACCGCGGATGCCGTACACGGTGGGACTACTCGGTTCGATCCCGCGCATGGACGGGCCCGCGCGCAGGCCGCTCATCCCGATCGTCGGCGCACCGCCCGCGATGCACGCACTGCCGCCGGGCTGCCCGTTCGCGCCGCGCTGCCCGGTGTCGATCGACGAATGCCAGGCCGCGGAACCTCCGCTGCAGGACACCGCGCCGGGCCATCGCGCCGCCTGCATTCGCACGGCGGAGGTCGGCACTGACGCCCTGTTCACGGCGTATCGCCGGGAGATCAGTGAGCCTGAGGTCACCGACGAACCGGAGCCTCGCGTGGTGCTTCGGGTTTCGAATCTGGTCAAAACCTTCCCGATCACGTCCGGGATGGTGTTCAAACGACGCCGCGGCGAGGTCCGGGCAGTCGACGGCATCAGCTTCGAGATCGCCACCGGGCGGACGTTGGCGCTGGTCGGCGAGTCGGGCTCCGGCAAGTCCACGACCCTGACCCAGATCCTGGATCTCGTACAGCCGGAGTCGGGCACTGTCGAGGTGCTCGGCAGCGATGTCGCGCAGCTGACGAGGGCGCGCCGACGCGAGATCCGGCGGAAGATGCAGATCGTGTTCCAGGACCCGTCCGCCTCGCTGGATCCGCGGCTGCCGATCTCCGACGCGCTGGCCGAGCCGCTGCGCATCGACGGACGGTCGCGCGAGGAGATCCGCAGGCGGGTACCGGAACTGCTGAAACAGGTCGGCCTGCGCCCCGAACACGCCGACCGCTATCCCGCCGACTTCTCCGGCGGTCAGAAGCAGCGCATCAATATCGCGCGCGCCCTGGCGCTGGACCCCGAGCTGCTGGTACTCGACGAGCCGGTGTCCTCTCTCGACGTCTCCATTCAGGCCGGTGTGCTGAACCTGCTGCGAGAGCTGCAGATCGAGCGCGGGCTGTCGTATCTTTTCGTCTCCCACGATCTTTCGGTGGTCCGCAATCTCGCCCACGATATCGCGGTCATGTACCGCGGCAAGATCGTCGAATCCGGTCCGGCGGAACGGATCTTCTCCGATCCGCAGCACGAGTACACCCGGGCCCTCATCGACGCTGTCCCACTCCCGGTCGTCGCGCGGTAGGAGAAGATCGTGAAGGTTCGCTCGCTGAGCAGGCAGTTCGCCGTACCGCTGGTGGTGGTCGCGCTCGGGCTGGCCGCGTGCGGCTCGGATACCGGCGAGGCGCCCCACGGCGCCGCCGCCGAACTGGGAACCACCAACGACGTCAACCCGCACGATGTCGCCGACCTGCGCGACGGGGGCAACCTGCGGCTCGCGCTCACGGCGCTGCCGCCGCAGTGGAACGTGCTGCACACCGATGCCGACGGCGAGGTGGCGGGCGTGCTACGTCCGATGATGCCGCGGGCGTTCAGAACCGACGCGGCGGGCAACCTCTCGGTCGACACGAACTATTTCACCGGTGTCGAACTCACGAACACCGATCCGCAGCAGGTCGTCTACACCATCAATCCGAAGGCCGTGTGGTCCGATGGCACGCCGATCACCTGGGAGGACATCCGGTCCCAGGCCGCGGCGCTGAGCGGCGCCGATCCGGCGTTTCTCATCAGGATGAACTTCGGGTTCGATCGAGTGGAGAAGGTCGAACGCGGTGCCGACGACAAGCAGGCGATCATCACCTTCCGGCAGCACTGGGCGGATTGGAAGGGGCAGTTCGCGGGCGAGGGATTCCTGTTGCCGAAATCGGTGACGAGCACCCCCGAGGCATTCAACAAGAGCCTCGTCGACAGCATCTCACTGACCGGGGGACCGTTCACGGTGCAGTCGGTGGATCGGGCGCAGGGCCGAATAGTCCTGGGCCGCAATCCGAAATGGTGGGGCGACACCCCGAAACTGGACACGATCACCTTCACCGCCCTGGACAGCAGCGCTTTCATCCCGGCCCTGCAGAACAACGAGATCGACGCCGTGGGCATTGCCACCCGCGACGATCTGAAGACCGCCCAGGGCATTCCCGGGGTGGCCATTCGCCGCGCCCCGGGCAATGTCTGGTCGCATATGACCTTCAACGGCGCACCCGGCTCGCTGCTCGAGGGCCCCGAGGTGCGGGTGGCGATCTCCAAGGCGATCGACCGGCAGGGCATCGCCACGGCGATTCAGAACGGGCTGGTGCAGACCCCGCGGCCGCTGGGAAGTCACGTGTACGTGCAGGGCCAGACCGGATACCGGGACAACAGTCTCGGCTACGATCCGGACGCCGCCGCGCGCGAACTCGACGCACTCGGCTGGAAACTCAACGGCGACGTCCGGGAGAAGGACGGGCGCAGGTTGGAAATCCGCGATGTCATGTACAACGACCAGAACTGGGTACAGATCGCACAGATCATCCAGCAGAACCTGGCGCGCATCGGGGTGAAGCTCGTCATCGACACCAAACCGGGTAAAGGCTTCTTCACCGACAACATCAAGCCCGGCAATTTCGATGTCGCGCACTGGGTGTGGTCCGGCGACGTATTCGTGCTGAAGAACCTGCCGCAGGTCTACCGCTACGATCCGAACGACCTGCAGGGCAATTACGGCCGGGTCGGATCGCCGGAGATCAACGACCTCATCGATCAGGCGCTGGCCGAGTTGGATCCCGCCAAGGCCGTCGAACTGGCCAATCGCATCGACCGGAAGATCTGGGAGATCGGGCATTCGATCCCGCTGATGCAATCGCCCGGAAATCTCGCGGTCCGCGCGGGACTGGCCAACTACGGGGCGCCCGGACTGGCGTCCTACGACTACACCAAGATCGGCTTTGTGAAGTGAGCACCGGTCCCGATGAAAGGAGCGACCCTTGCGGATTCGTTCGACAGTTGTCCGGTTAGCGATCCCGGCGGTCGCATTCGGAATGGTCTTGTCCGGGTGTGCGGGCTCCGATGATCCCGGCACCGGGACCTCCTCCATCGGGACGACCAACGACATCAACCCGCACGACGTCAGCGAACTCCGCGACGGCGGCAATCTGCGGTTGGCCGTCTCCGAGTTCCCGCCCAACTGGAACTCCATCTCCAATGACGGCAACAACGCCGATATAGCCAGTATCGAGCGACTGATGATGCCGCAGTCCTACCGGATCGATCCCTCGGGCAATCCGATCCTCAACACCGACTACTTCACCAGCATCGAGCTGACCAATACCGAGCCGCAGCAGGTGACCTACACGATCAACCCGAACGCGGTGTGGTCGGACGGCAGCCCGATCACCTGGGAGGACATCCGCTCCGAGGCCGAGGCGCTGAGCGGCCGGAACAAGGAGTTCCTGATCGCGGCGAATCAGGGCTTCGACCGGGTGGAGAAGGTCGAGCGGGGCGTCGACGACCGGCAGGCCGTCATGACCTTCAGAACGCACTACGCGGAGTGGCGCGGGCAGTTCGCGGGCAACGGCTTCCTGTTCCCGAAATCGGTGACCGGCACTCCGGAGGCGTTCAACAAGAGCCTGGTGGACAATATCGGGCTGACGGCGGGTCCGTTCACGCTGCAGTCGACCGATCGCGCCCAAGGCCGTATCGTGCTCGGCCGCAACCCGAAATGGTGGGGAGCGACTCCCAAGCTCGACACCGTCACCTTCAGTGTCCTGGACAGCGCCGCGCTGGTACCCGCGCTGCAGAACAACGAGATCGACGCGGTCGGCATCGGTCGGCGCGACGACCTGGCCACGGCGCAGGGCATTCCGGACATCGCGATCCGGCGGGCACCGGCGACCCAGTGGTCGCACCTGACCTTCAATGGCGCGCCCGGTTCGATTCTCTCCGATCCCAAACTGCGCCTCGCCATTTCGAAGGGTATCGATCGGCAGGGCATCGCCACGGCTATCCAGAACGGCCTGGTCGCCGCTCCCAAGCCGCTGAACAACCACATCTACCTGGAAGGCCAGACCGGCTACCAGGACAACAGCCTCGGCTTCGACCCCGGCGCCGCCGCCAAGGAACTCGACGACCTCGGCTGGAAGCTCAACGGCGACGTCCGGGAGAAGGACGGCCGGAAGCTGGAGATCCGCGACGTCATGTACAACGACGAGACCTGGGTCCAGCTGGCACAGATCATCCAGCAGAATCTGGCCCAGATCGGCGTGAAGCTCACCATCGACACCCGGCCCGGCAAGGCGTTCTTCACCGACGTGATCCAGCCGGGTGATTTCGATGTGGCGCAGTGGAGCTGGGTCGGCGACCCGTTCCCGCTGAGTTCGCTCAACCAGATCTGGGGCTACAACCCCAACGACCTGCAGGGCAACTACGGCCGGATCGGCTCGCCGGAACTCAACGCCCTCATCGAGCAGACCATCTCGGAGCTGGATGAGAAGAAGGCGATCGAACTCGCGAACAAGGTGGACCGCGGCATCTTCGAAGAGGGGCATTCGCTTCCGCTGCTGCAGTCGCCCGGCATCGTGGCCGCCAAGGCCAATCTCGCCAACTACGGCGCCCGCGGCCTGGCCACCTTCGACTGGACGAAAGTCGGCTTCCTGAAGTGATTTCCGGCTCGGGCCATCCCCTGGCCTACCCAGTTCTGACGGCGTTCGGCGCCCTGGCGATCTGCCTCGCCTGGGCGCCGTTCGCCGATCTGGAGCAGGCGAGCATGCTGGCGGCGGTGGGGTTGGTCGTGTTGGGGTACACGGCGTTTCGACTCGCGGTGGCGTTCGGCAAGTGGCCGGTGCGCGGCATCGTCGCGGGGACCGCGGAGTGTCGGCGGGTCCGGCAACAGTATCGACTCGCCAGCCACTCCTGGTTGGAATGGGAGGTCGGCGGCCGGAGGCGCTGGCTACCCGTGTATTTCGATCCCGCCCTGGTGACCTTGACCGCGTCGACCCTGCGAATGGGCAACGGAACCATCCGGATCGGCGAGCTGCGCCTGTATCCCGCAGGGCCGCTGCGGGATTCGGAGCCGCCCGGAAAACTGATCGACAATCCCGCCCGCCCGGATCCGGACGGGGCGGCGCACGCCGCACGGTCGGCGCGGTTCGCGCGCAGGCTGGTGCTGGATGCCCAATCCGCCGTCGCCGCGCCGTTCGCCGCGCTGCTGTGGGTGTATGTCGCGGGCGGTGGGTTCCCCGCATTCGTGGGAGCGGTGACGGTCGCCACCTGTGTGGTGGTTTGGTTCGCCGCGATCCGCGGGTCCGATCCGAGCTGAACCTCAGCCCGTGACCAGCGGCTGCTGCTGGGTCGAGCAGTGAATTCCCCCGCCGCCCTCCACGACCGCGTTGTACTCCACCCGGACCACCTCCCGGCCGGGGAACGCGTCGGCCAGAATCCCCGCGGCGCGGTCGTCGCCGCGGGGATCGCCGTAGGCGGGCATGTAGACGGCGTTGTTGCCGATGTAGAAGTTGACGTAGGAGTACAGGAAGTCGGGTCCCCGTTCGCCGCTCAGTTCGGTCGGGTCCGGTTGCGGGAGTTCGATGATCTCGAAGGGCCTGCCCGCGGCGTCGGTGGCCCGGCGCAGGATCTCGCGTGCCTGGACCGCCGCGCGGGCGAAGACGTCGCCCGGATCCGGATGGACCGGCCAATCCACCAGGACCACACCGGGTGCGGCGAAACGAGCGACGGCGTCGACATGGCAATCGGTGACGTCCTCCCCGGCGACCCCTTGCAGCCACACGACTTTCGTGACGCCCAGCATTTCGCCGAGCGCCTTTTCGATGTCCTCGTGATCGAGCCCGGGATTTCGGTTCGGATTGACCAATGCGCTCTCGGTCGTCAGCAGCGTGCCCTCGCCATCCACCTCCAGCGCACCGCCCTCCGTGACGATCGGCGCGACCACGCGGGGAATTTCCGCATGCTCGAGCACTTTTCGCGCCACCTTGGCATCCATGTGGTACTCGGACTTCTGACCCCAGCCGTTGAAGTTGAAGTCAATTCCGGCGGGACCGTCCGGGCCGGACACAAATGTCGGCCCGGTATCGCGCACCCACAGATCGTCCAGCGGGGCCGAGACGACCTCCACGGCCGAACCGCAGGCCCGGCGCGCCTCCTCGACCTGTTCGCGGCGGGACAGCAGCGTCACCGGTTCGTGTTCGGCGATCGCGCGGGCCAGCCGTGTGATATCCGCGCGCACCAGCGGCAGCAGCTCCTCCCACACCGATTCCTTGGCGGGCCAGGCCAGCCAGGTCCGGGCGTGCGGAGCGGTCTCCGCCGGCATTGTGTAGCGCGTCATGGGACCGACGCTACCCACTTTTCGGAGACGCACCAAAAAGTTTCGCCCGTCGAGTTTGCGGATGCGTTTTCGCGGTACCTGCCCATGTCGCGATCGCGAATTTCGGACATCGATGAACGATTCGGCCGCCACAATTCGGCACCGGATACCTAATTCCGTGACCGGTCTGCGCCGCAGACCACCGACGGCCGGTCTGTTCGAATTACATCGGCACGACACAATTCCCGTAGCCACACGGCCGCGTACCTGGCCGGCATGTTCAATCGTCCGTCTCCTGGCCCAGTATCGAGTCCAGCAGTCGGTGCAGGGCCCACTCGAAATCGGCGACGGAATCGGCCGCGGCCAGGTGCGGGCGGGCCGCGGTGAGGGCCGGGAAGGCGTTCGCGTCGACCGCCAGCCCCGGATGCCCGAGGGGATGTTCGTTGACGACATATCCGAGCAGCAGGTGCCAGACGGCGCGATAGGCCCGCGCCGCGACATCCGGGCTCAGACCGGCGTCGAGCAGGGCGCCGATCCCCGACTCCGCGAAGGGCAGCGCGGTGGCCGTCACCGAGGCGGCATCGATGATCACCTTTGCGGCCCACGGATGGTCGAGCAGGACCCGATGCGCCCCGAGCCACTGCCGCACGATCCGTTCCCGCGGCCGCCCCTCCCGGACCACCGGAAACGCGCGGGCGAGGTCGTCGTTGAGCAGGGCGAGCAGTTCACGTCGGTCGGCGATGTGCCGATACAGCGAGGCCTGGCCCGTGGCCAGCTCCTGCGCCACCCGCCGCAGGGTGAGCGCCGACAGGCCTTCCGCGTCGGCGATCCGGCGCGCGGCGGCCACGATCGCGCCGCGAGTCAACGGTTGTTCGCGCACCTCGTTCCTTCCGCCGGGTGCTCCGAGCCTAAGCGGCGGGGTCGACCGCCACGACGCAGCACTTGCGAACGGTGTTCGCATATAGTTAGGTAGGCCTAACGCGAACGTTGTTCGCTGCATAAGGAGGCCGTGTGACCACCCAGACCCTGACCACCACCCCGCCCGCGATCCGCCGCACCGCCGCCATGGTCGCCCTGGCCCTCGGCGTGCTGTCGTACGGGCTGATGCAGACCATGCTGGTTCCCGCGATCGGCGTGCTGCAGCATGCCCTGCACACCAGCGCGACCGGCGCGACCTGGGCCGTGATGAGCGCACCCCTGCTCGCCGGTGCGACCCTGACGCCGCTGGTCAGCCGACTGGGCGATCGGTACGGGCGGCGTCGCATGCTGCTGATCGTGCTCGCGATCTACCTGACCGCCACGCTGGTCGCCCTCGCCGCGCCGCATATCGGCGTACTCATCGCGGCCCGCGCCGGGCAGGGCATCAGCCTCGCGATATTGCCACTGGCCTTCGGCTCGGTTCCCGACATCCTGCCGCCCGAGCGCGTGCACGCGGGGCTGGGACTGCTGTCCGGGCTGGTGGGCGGTGCGGCGGGGATCGCGCTGGTCTGCGGCGGGTTGATCGTCGACCACGCCTCGTGGCGCTGGCTTTTCGTAGTCGGCGCCGGATTGATCACGGCCGCACTGGCGCTCGGCTATCCGGCTGTGCCGGACGGCGCGTCGCGGGGCGCCGGACGGCTCGACATCGGCGGTACCGTCCTGCTCGCGGGCGGGCTCTGCGGAATTCTGCTGGCGCTCACCGTCGGCCCGACCGCCGGGTGGCTTGGCCTTCCGACGCTGGCGCTCACCGTCGGCGGTGTCGTGCTGCTGGCGATATTCGCTCGAGTGGAGCGGCGGCTCCGGGATCCGCTCATCGATATGGACCTGGTACTCCACCGGCCCGTCGGCATCGCACATCTCGCGGCGCTCGCCCTGGGCGCGGTCCAGTTCATGTACTACGTACTGGTACCCAAACTGGTCGAATTGCCCACGGCGGCAGCTGGTTTCGGCGGCTCCGTGACCGCCGCCGGGCTGGTGATGCTGCCGTCCACGCTGGTGGTCCTGCCCGCCGGAGCCGTCGCGGGCCGGATCATCGCGCGCCGGAGCCCGCGCGGTCCCTCGGCCGCCGGATTGCTCCTGACCGCCTGCGGCGCGGCATCGCTGGCCCTCGCGCACGGTTCACCGTGGCAGCTGGCGGTGGGCGCGCTGCCGATCGGACTCGGCACGGGCCTGGTGATGACCGCGCTGCCGTCCCAGCTACACCGGGTCGTCGATCCCGCCCGGGCAGCCACGGCCAACGGCATCAACACCGTATCCCGCACGGTCGGAGGCGCTTTGGGCAGTCAACTGGGCGCGGGACTGATCCTCGGCTCGGTAGCCACCGGATTCACCGCCGCCTTCTGGATCGCCACAGCCGTCGGAATCGCCGGAGCAGCACTGGTACTCACGGCCACGTCCACGCATGCGGGAGGTGCGGGGTTCCGGGCTCAGCCGCCGCGGGCCTCGCGCTTCGCTCGCCGTCGCGCCAGCTCTTCCTGTTCGAGCACGGCCGCCTGCTCCAAGGTGGGCGCGGCGCCGCCGAGACGTGCGGGTACCCAGCGCGCTCCCTCGGGCATGTCGTAGCCCTGCTGTGCCTGGTCGAGCAGGCGCTCCATGCTGGAACGCAGTTCGGCGGTGAGGGCGTCGGCGGGCTCGTACGCCGGGATGGGCGCGCCGATACGGATGTGGATCGGGAAGTTGTGCCGCCCCAGCCGTTTCGGAATGTCCTTGGTCCAGACGCGCTGCGCGCCCCAGATCGTCATCGGCACGATCGGGGCGCCCGAGTCGATCGCCATCCGGGCCGCGCCCGACTTGAACTCCTTGATCTCGAAACTGCGGCTGATAGTGGCCTCCGGGTAGACGACCACGATCTCGCCGTCGCGCAGCGCCGTTACCGCGCGCTCGAAGGATTCGTGCCCGGCGCTGCGGTCCACACCGATCGCCTTGCAGTGCTTCATGAGCCAGCCGACGATGCCGTGCTCCAACTCGGCCTTCATCATGTACCGCACATTGCGGCCCGATTTGCGGCCCACCAGACCGACTTCCATGAAATCCAGGTACGCGGTGTGGTTCACGGCCAGCACCGCCCCGCCGGTGCGCGGAATGTGTTCCTGCCCCGCGATATCGATGCGCAGGCCCTGCGCCCAGAACATCGTGCGGACCAGGCCGGTGAGGACGTCGAAGACGGGCTCTCGCGACATACTCGAAACTCCTGTACTGCTGCGGCCTTTCGGCTATTGCGTCGGGTCACCCGTGGCCGAGCGCCGCGCGGCCTTCTCGGCGGCCTCCGCGGCATCCATCGCATCGGCCTCCTCGAGCGTCGGGGCGCCGCCGCCGAGGCGGGCCGGAACCCAGTATGCGCCCGGCTCGTGCACGTAGTCCCGCTGCAGGTCGCACAGCATCTCCTGCATCGTCGAGCGCAGCCGCCGGGTCAGCTCGGCGGCGGGCTCGGCGATATTGCCCGATTCGACGGCGGGCGGCTGGATGGGCTCGCCGACGGCGATGGAAATCGGAGTATTGGTACGTCCCAGACGCTTCGGGAACCCCTTCGTCCACACCCGCTGCGCGCCCCAGATGGTCATCGGGATCAGCGGCACCCCGGCCTCGATCGCCATCCGCGCGGCGCCCGACTTGAACTCCTTGATCTCGAAGCTGCGGCTGATGGTGGCCTCGGGATAGACGCCCACGAGCTCACCCCGCCGCAGATAGTCGAGCGCGGCCTCGTAGGAGTCCGCTCCCGCCGAGCGGTCCACCGGAATGTGCTTGAGCGCTCGCATGATCGGACCGGAGATCTTGTCGTCGAAGACCTCCTTCTTCGCCATGAACCGGATGTAGCGCTTCGGCGTCCGCGCCGGCAGCCCGGCGTAGGTGAAGTCCATATAGCCGGTGTGGTTGATCGCGATGACGGCGCCACCGGTCGCGGGGATGTTCTCATCCCCTCTGACCTCGAATTTCAGCCCCTGCGCGAAGAAGACGGTGCGGGCCAGGCCGATGATCGTCCGGTAGACGGGTTCCACAATTCAGCTAGCGTAGTCGCAGTCACATTCGCGCCCTCCATCGCACGCGCAGGAAAGAGGTTTGCCGCAGTGAAATGCCCTCGACCAGCACGGTGTACCCGACGCACCCACCCGCGCCTGGGGACGCTACTCGCAGGGCTCGCGCTGCTGGCCGCGGTGGCCGGATGCGATTCGCGGGTCGGGATCGAGGGCACCGACTACGACAGCGGGGCCGAGACGACCTCGTCGGCGGTCCCGTCGACGGCGCCATCGGCCGCCGGTGAGGTGGCGGTCACCGTCTCGCTGGAATCCCCGGACCCCGCGGCCGCCGACGCCCTCACCCGCTTCGCGATCGACCTGCAGGAGCTGCCCCGGCCGCAGCTGGTGGACAAGTGCTGGACGTTGGCGCCGCGCAATGTGGAGACCATGTACGCCGACAAACAGGCCGTCGTGCGGGCGCTCGCCCAGCCCGGCGTCGACGACGGCGCGGCCATCACCTGGCAGAGCCCCGGCACCCCGGATCGTGCGGGGGTCACCCTCGTCGCGCAGCGCGCCGATATCGCCACGGGCTACGCCTGCCCGCGGGTCTACCCCACCGGCGCGGACACCGCGTTCAACGACGCCGACGCCCGCCACACCGTCCGCCGCTACCTGGCCCGCGGTGTCGGCCGACCGTTGAATCCGGCCGATCGGGAGACCACCCACCCGCTGATCTGCGATGCCGCCTGGGATCCCACCGGCAGCGGCCGCACCGCCGTGGCTCCCCTGACGACCAACCCGGACAAGCTCACCGGTGTGCGGTCCTTCGTCGACCAGTCGATCACGTCCAAACCGCTGCGCGGGGACTACTTCTCGGTCTCGGCGCCGGTCACCACCGCCGCCGGGACGCAGGAGCGGACCTTCACCCTGCGACTCACCGACCAGGGTTACTGCCTCGGCGACGTCTCCGGGTAACGCGGAGGGACCCTCGAGCACTCCCGGCCCGACACGGCTACCCTGGGTGGCTGACAACGGTTCAGGAGGGACTTCTTCGTGCAGATCACCAGCGTCGGACACGCCGGATTTCACATCCGTACCCCGGCCGGGACGATTCTCTGCGATCCGTGGGTCAACCCGGCGTACTTCGGTTCGTGGTTCCCGTTTCCGGACAACACCCGGCTCGACTGGGACGAGTTGGGGAACTGCGACTTCCTGTACGTCTCGCACCTGCACCGCGACCATTTCGACGCGAAGAACCTGGCCGAGCGCATCAACAAGGACGCCACGGTCCTGCTGCCCGACTACCCGGTTCCGGACCTGAGGCGCGAGCTGGAGAAGCTCGGGTTCCACAAGTTCTTCGAGACCGAGGATTCGGTCAAGCACACCGTCACCGGGCCGGGCGGCGACCTGGACGTCATGATCATCGCGCTGCGCGCGCCCGCGGACGGCCCGATCGGCGACTCCGGTCTGGTGGTGTCCGACGGCGAGACCGTGTGCTTCAACATGAACGACGCCCGGCCGGTCGACATGGACGTGCTGCACGAGCAGTTCGGCCACGTCGACATCCACCTGCTGCAGTACTCCGGCGCCATCTGGTACCCGATGGTCTACGACATCCCGAAGCGGACGAAGTCGAACTTCGGCAAGCAGAAGCGCCAGCGCGGTATGGACCGGGCGCGCAGCTATATCGAGCAGGTCGGGGCGACCTGGGTGGTCCCGTCGGCGGGCCCGCCGGTGTTCCTGGACGACGAGTTGCGCTATCTGAACGACGACCACGGCGACGAGGGCAACATCTTCCCGGATCAGATGGTGTTCCTGGAGCAGATGCGCATCCACGGCAATACCGGTGGCGTGCTGATGATCCCGGGTTCGGTCGCCGACGTGCGCGGCGCCGAACTGGAGCTGACGCACCCGTTCGATCCAGGCGAGATCTACGACGACAAGGCCGCCTACATCGAGCAGATGGCGCAGCGCATGGCCCCCGTACTGGCGGCGGAGAAGGCCGCCTGGGCCACCGAGGAAGGCCCGCTGCTACCGCAGCTGAAAGAGCTGTTCGAGCCGATCATGGCGCAGAGCGATCTGATCTGCGACGGCATCGGCTACCCGGTCGGCCTGGCGCTGGGCGAGGAGACCGTGGTGCTCGACTTCCCCAAGCGCGTGGTGCGCGGCCCGATCGAGGGAGAAGGGAAGTACCGCTACGGTTTCCGCATCGATCCGCAGTTGGTGCGCACCGTGTTGCGCGACGGCGAGCCCGACTGGGTGAACACCATCTTCCTGTCCACGCGATTCCAGGCGTGGCGCATCGGCGGGTACAACGAGTACCTCTACACCTTCTTCAAATGCCTCAGCGACGAGCGCATCGCCTACGCCGACGGCTGGTTCTCCGAGGCGCACGACGATTCGGCCTCCTGCGAGATCGCGGGCTGGGAGGTGCAGCGGCGCTGCCCGCACCTGAAGGCCGATCTTTCGAAATTCGGTGTGGTGGAAGGCAATACGCTGACCTGCAATCTGCACGGCTGGCAGTGGGACCTGGAGAGCGGGCGCTGCAAGACCTCGAAGGGTCACGAGCTGCGCTCACGCAAGCTGGGTTAGCGGGTCGAGCCGTCGTACGCCGAGGCTCGGGCACGCTCCACGATGCGCAGGGCCGCGACGGCATCGCGGGGATCGACGGGGGTCGGGGCGCCGTCGAGCAGCGCGTCGGCCACGGCGGTGTAGAAGGCCGGGTAGTCGCCGGGCTCGGTCGGAGTCGGGTGCGTGTCCCCTTCGGTACCGAGCAGCCCCCAGCCCTCGGGTTCCACCGTGCCCCAGGGCTTTCCAATCTCCGGACGTTCGCCGGCGCGCAGCGCGGCCTCTTGCGGATCCAGACCGTACGAGACATAGCCGCTGTCGGAACCCAGCACACGGAAGCGCGGGCCCAGCTGCGGGGCAACGGCGCTCATCCACAGGTGTGACCGCACGCCGGAGACGTGCGTCAGTGCTACGAAAGCGTCGTCGTCGGCCTGCACGCCGTCGCGTCGTGTGTCCAGCTCGCAGTACACGCCGGCGACCGGACCGAACAGGCTCAATGCCTGGTCGATCAGGTGACTGCCGAGGTCGTAGAGGATGCCCGCACCGTCGTCGACGCCCCCCGCCTCCCGCCATCCGCCCTTCGTCACCGGCCGCCACCGTTCGAAGCGGGATTCGAACCGCCGCACCTCACCGAGGCTGCCGTCCGCGATCACACGGCGAACCGTGCGAAAGTCGCTGTCCCAGCGCCGGTTCTGGAACACTGTCAACAACTGCCCGGCCCGCTCGGCGGCATCGATCAGGTGCTCGCCCTCGGCGGCGGTAAGCGCGAACGGCTTGTCCACGACCACCGGCAGCCCCGCCGCCAGCGCTCGCGTCGCCAGCGGCGCGTGGGTGCGGTTGGGCGTCGCGACCACCACGAGGTCGATGCCCGCCGGATCCGCGAACACCTCCTCGGCACTGGGCACCACCCGCACCCCGGGGTGTTCGGTCCGCGCCTGCTCGGCTCGCTCCTCGGACGAGGTCACCACCGCAGCGACCCGCAGCCTCGGCTCGGCGGCGATCAGCGGCGCATGAAACACCGACCCGGCCAGCCCATATCCGATCACCGCAACATTCAGTTCCCGCATGCTGTCCTTCCGCCGTCGTCGCCGCACGCCATTGTTCCCGAGTCTCTCCCGCCCCTCTTACCCGCGCGGCGCCATCCCGCCGATCAGACCCATCGACCGAGCCACCATGCCGCGCCGCAGTCGACTCACTCCTTCGACCGGCCGACGGTCACCACGCGCGAATCCGATCGGCGCGCCGCGACACCAACCGCCATCAGGGTCAGCACGCAGCCCCCGAGAGCGGCCGCCGACAGCCCGGACCCGGTGGGCAGCACGACATCCAGTACCACGGCGGCCAGCAGCTGACCGGCGACGGAGGCGAGGCCGAGCAGGAGTACCCCGATCCAACGAACCACCGCGACGGCCAAGGCGATGAATACCACGCCGATGACACCGCCGAGGTACAACCACGGTTCGGCGGGCAAGCGCTCAGGGAGGCCGGTGCGCATGAGGACCAGCGATTCGACGAGGAGCAGGCCGACGACGCCGGTCGCGAAATTGACCAGCGTGGCCGAGTAGGGCCCGCCGACCATCCCGATCTGCCCGTTCATGGCCTGCTGCCAGGCCAGCCCGATCCCGGCGAGCGCGGGGAACGCGATCAGCGCCACGGGCGGAACCGCACCGAGCAGATCCCCCGCCGCAGAGACGGGGTGGCCCGCCCCCGACCCGCCCGCGGCCGAGAGCCCCACCGCGGCCAGCGCAAGCGCCGCGCCCGCGATGCGCGCAACAGTCACCGGCGTGCGCTCGCTCGGCCCGAGCCCGAGCCGATCCACCACCAGGCTGCTCGTCAGCTGCCCCGCCACGACCGCGACGGTGAACGCGGTGACCCCGATCGCCGCCACCGTAAGCCCCTGACACGCAACGAACAACGCCCCGCACAGCCCGCCGAGCAGCTGCCACCACCGCAGCCGGCCGCTCACGACCGCGCGCCACACCGCCCGCACCCCCGCGCGCAATCGCCCACGCAGCACGAATGCGACTCCGAGCACCACCAGCCCGGATCCGAAACTGATGACGGCCGCGGCGATCCCGTCCTGCAACCGCTCCCCCAACGCGCCGTTCACCCGCCCCTGCACGGCCACACCGGCGCCGATACACAGGCCGCAGCCCACACCGAGTTCTCTCCGCATCAGCTCGCGGTCAGTTCTTGCCGAGAGTTCCCGTGTCGTAACCGTTCTCGACCGGGATCCAGCCCTTGGCGGCGAAGTCGCGGTCCGACGTCCCGGCGCCGACCAGACCACGCTGCTCGTTGAGGTCGCTGATCAGCTCCGACACCGGATGCGAATCGCTGTAGTGATACCCCTGCGCCAGCGCGAATCCCAGCTCCGTGAGCACCGCGGCCTGGTATTCGGTCTCCACGCCCTCGGCGATGACCTGCAGATCGAGCGATTTGCTCAGCGCCGCGATGACACCCAGCAGCGGCGGCGCCGGAGTGCCGGAACGGATGGCCGCCACGAACGACTGGTCCACCTTCAGGATATCGCTGGGGATGGTGGCCAGGCGGCTCAGCGAGGAGTAGCCGGTGCCGAAGTCGTCGATGGCGATGCGCACGCCCCGCTCCCGCAGCGTGTGCAGATTCGCGATGGCGATCTGCGATTCGGCGGCCAGCTCGCTCTCGGTGACCTCCAGCACCAGCTGACCCGAGGGCCAGCCGGTATCGGCCAGAATCCCGGAAACCCGATCGGCGTAATCGGATTCGGCCAGCTCCAGGCCGCTGACATTGACGTTCAGGGTGAGGTCGAGCTGGGCGAAGGTCTCCTGCAGCCGGGCGGCGTCGGCGCACGCGCGGCGCAGCACCAGTTCGTCCAGGTCGGAGATCAGGTCGTATTCCTCGGCCACCCGGATCAGGCCCTCGGTGGTGACATCCGGCTGCGCGCTCGACGACCAGCGCAGCAGCGCCTCCACCCCGACGGCCTTGCTGCCGCCCTCGGTGAGGCTGACGATCGGCTGGTAGTGCACGTCCAGCGCGCCCTTGTCGATGGCCTCGCGCAACTCCACCGCCAGCGGCAGCTGCCGCGACGACTCCAGCACCGTGCGGTTGCGCCCGGCCTGCTTGGCCCGGTACAGACCCACATCGGCCCGGCTGACCAGCAGCGATCCGGATTCGCCGGGCTGCCACGAGGTGACTCCCGCCGAACATCCGGTCGTCACCGCGGCGCGGAGTTGCTCGGTGAGCAGGATCGCGGCCTGCTCGGTGGTACCGGGGAGCAGCAGCGCGAAGGCGTCGCCGCCGTAGCGGGCCAGCCGCTGGTCCGGCTCGAGCAGCTTCTGCCAGGTGTCAGCCACCCGCTGCAGGACCGCGTCGCCCGCGCGGTGCCCGAGGTGGTCGTTGATCTTCTGGAAGCGGTCCAGGTCCACCAGCACCAGGGCCAGCCCCTGGCCGGTCCGGGTGGCGTGCGCGATCGCGGAATTGAGGGCGCGGTCGAAGCCGCGCCGGTTCAGCAGACCGGTGAGCACATCGATATCGGCGTCGGACGCCATCCTGGTAAGAATTCCGACGACGATGCCCGCGCCGACCGTCACCCCGGCCGGGATCATGCCCGACCACCACGGCAGCCCGCGCGAGGGCACCACCCACAGGCACAGCAGCACGGCGAACAGCACATGCGCCGCAACCCATTGCCAGCCGAAGAAAATCGCGGCATCGCAGGCGACGAACACATAGAAGGCGGCCAGGCTGATCCCGCCGACGGTATTGGGGAACCAGTGCACCGCGATCGTCACCAGGATCGTCGCCACCGCGACGTAGATGTGGTGCACCGAATGCGGCAGCCGCGGACCCCAGATCAGCAGACTGACCCCCAGCAGCAGGGCGACCGCCGCCGCGGCGCCCACGAGCGGCCGATTTCCCTCGTCACCTGGGGCGATGGCGGTGATCAGCAGGCCGAGCACGCCACCCATCACATAGAACGCACCGGTGGTCCGAGCCATCACCATTGCAGTTGCCAGCGCCGATGCCGTCCGCACCCGCGTGCGGGTATCGCCGCGAGACCCGATTCCTCGCACGCCGCCTAGCCTAGACACAGTTGTCCCGTGCAGTAGTCACATCGGCAGGAATCGACTGGCAAAGTCTGCGATTTCCGTGTTCGCGGCGCACGTGCCGGTGCACGTGCACAAATCTGCGCACCGTGGCGAATCCTTGGCTACCGCAACGGTTCCAGGATCTCGCGGCCGACGAACGGCACCAGCGCCGACGGCACCCGAACCGATCCGTCGGCTTGCTGATGGTTCTCCAGCAGCGCGACGATCCAGCGCGTGGTCGCCAGGGTTCCGTTGAGCGTCGCCGCGATCTGCGGCTTGCCGTTGTCGTCGCGGTAGCGCACCGACAACCGGCGCGCCTGGAAGGTGGTGCAGTTGGAGGTCGAGGTGAGCTCGCGGTAGGTGCCCTGGCTGGGCACCCAGGCCTCGCAGTCGAACTTGCGCGCCGCCGAACTGCCCAGGTCACCCGCGGCGACATCGATCACCCGGTACGGCACCTCGATCGCGGCGAGCATGTCCTGCTCCCAGCCGAGCAGCCGCCGGTGCTCGGCGTCGGCCTCCTCCGGCTTGCAGTAGACGAACATCTCGACCTTGTCGAACTGGTGCACCCGGATGATGCCGCGAGTGTCCTTGCCGTAGCTACCCGCCTCGCGCCGGAAACACGACGACCAGCCCGCATATCGCTTCGGCCCGGCGGCGAGGTCGAGGATCTCACCCGAGTGGTAGCCCGCCAGCGGCACCTCCGAGGTGCCGACCAGATACAGCTCGTCCTCTTCGAGGTGGTAGATCTCGGCGGCGTGCTGGCCCAGGAATCCGGTGCCTGCCATGATCTCCGGGCGCACCAGCACGGGCGGGATCATCATGGTGAACCCGTTCGCGGTCGCCCGCTGCGCCGCCAACTGCAACAACCCCAGCTGCAGCAGCGCACCGTAGCCGGTGAGGAAATAGAACCGCGACCCCGACACCTTGGCGCCACGCTCCATATCGATCAGGCCCAGCGACTCGCCCAACTCCAGGTGGTCTTTGACCACGAAATCGAATTCGGTTGGGGCGCCGACTGTCTCGAGCAGGACAAAGTCGTCCTCGCCGCCCGCCGGGGCGCCCTCCTGCACGACGTTGGACAGGGCGCGCTGCGCGGCGCCCAGTTCGGCGTCGGCGGCGTGCTCGGCCGCCTCGGCCTCCTTCACCTTCGCCGCCAACTCCTGCCCGTGCGTCAACAGCGCGGGACGGTCCTCCGGGGAGGCCTTGCCGACCTTCTTGCCCAGCGCCTTCTGCTCGGCGCGCAGGTTGTCGGCGGTCGCTACCGCGGCCCGGCGCGCGGCATCGGCCTCGAGCAGGGCGTCCACCAGCCCCGGATCCTCGCCGCGGGCCCGCTGGGAGGCACGGACCGCGTCCGGATCATCACGCAGGAATCGGAGGTCGATCATGAGCGCAATCCTAGGCAGCCACGCCAAGGGTTTTTGCTGAGGGCAGGAGTGGAGACAGCATTCGATGCCCGAATCGCCCCGTTTCGGCCCAACGCACCACACCGCCGCCGAGACCGCCCGCAAGCTCACCGAGTTCTACGCCGCGCCGAATCCGCGACAGTTGCCCGGCATCGCCTCCGCGCTGCGCGGGTGAACCGCCGTCGGCACCGCTCCCCCGAGCGTGCCGCATCGGCTCGAAATCGCCCGTACCAGCGGCTGCGGCAGCGGCCGTCGTGCCCTGCCCGTGGCACGGATCGGCCGAGGCTCGTGGCGGCTGCGTAACCGCGCTGTCATGATGGAGCGCGATGTCCACCGAAGATGAGCCCCAGGCATCCGGCACCGAACCGTCCGGCACCCCCGGTAAACCCGGGCGAGCGGCGTCGAGGCGGGCCGCGCGCAGCGCGTCCGGGCGAGTGCACCTGCCCGCGCACAAGCTGCGCTGGGGGCTGCTGGCCGTCGCGGTAGGCGCGATCGTGGCCGCGCTGGTGACGATGTTCATCTCCGGCTTCCGCAGCTCGAACGGCCTGGAGGCGCACGACCCCGCCGCCCCGCACATCGGCGGGCGGGCGGGCAGCGCGTTCGGCAGCGCGAAACCGGGCGACTGCCTGACCTGGACCAACGCCAAGACGCTGGACCTGTCGAAGGTGAACTGCGCGGACAAGCACCTGTTCGAGGTCACCTCCGACATCGACCTGAGTCTGTACCCTGGCCGCGAATTCGGGCCCGGCTCACGGTTCCCGGACTCGCTGCGGTTCGCCGAACTGCGTGACGAGCACTGCACGCCCGCGGCGGCCGCCTATCTCGGCGGACGGCTGGACCCGCGCGGCCGGTACGTCGTGGGCATGATCAACCCGGGCGAGCCCGGCTGGCGCAACGGCGACCGCACCATCCGCTGCGGGCTGCAGCTGGTCAGCGCCACCGGCAACGCCACCCAGCAGACGGTCGGCCAGGTCCGCGACAGCGATCAGTCCCGTGCGTTCGAGGCCGGCGCCTGCATCGGGATCAGCCAGGGACTGCCCACCAACGAATCGATCGACTGCGCCAAACCGCATGCCTACGAGGTGATGTCGGTGGTGGACCTGGGCACGCATTTCACCGGCGCCCCGCCGAACAACGCGGACCAGGACAAGTACATGCAGGACGAGTGCGCCCGCGCCGCAGACGACTACATGGGCGGACAGGACGCGCTGATCAACAAGACGCTCACCATCTTCTGGGACAACCTCGACACCCGCAGCTGGTTGGTCGGCAGCCATCGGCTGAGCTGTCTGGTCGGCAAGGGCACGCAGGACGGCTTCTCCACGATCACCGGATCGGTCAAGGGGGATGTACTCATCGACGGCCAGGCGCCGGTGCCGCCGCCGAACTCCGGCCGCTCCACCCCGTCCCCGCTCCCGGGCGCCCCGCCCGCTCCGATCCCGCCGCAGCCGCGGTAGGTCACGGCTGGTGAGGGACCGAATGTCCGTTTCGATGTCCGATGACCGGTTCGAGGAGCTGGTCGGCGAAGCACTCGACATGATCCCCGAGGAACTGGCCCGCGCCATCGACAACGTGGTGGTGCTGATCGAGCCCCGCAACGCCGAGGACCCGCACCTATTGGGCCTCTACCACGGCATCGCGCTGACCGAACGGGTCGACAGCCAGTACGGAGGGGCGCTGCCGGACACGATCACGGTCTATCGCGAGGCCCTGCTGGAGATGTGCGACAGCGAGGAAGAGGTGGTCGAAGAGGTGGCGATCACAGTGATTCACGAGATTGCGCACTACTTCGGGATTGACGAAGACCGCCTGCATCAGCTGGGATGGGGTTAATCTTGACCCGCGGAGCGGGTCGAGCCGCAAGAAACTTCGGATTCGAGGGAACCCGGCCGGGAGCCGTCGCGTCCTATCACTCGTAGGGGGAATTCTCGTGGTTCCACCGAAGGGCGGGCATGTGCCGGCTCTACTGCTGTATAGACACCACTAGAAGGAGTTCGGGTCATGCTTCTCGTCTCACCTGAAGCCATTCTCGCGGCCTCGGTCGAACTCGATCTGCTCGCCGAGCGGCTCGCCGCCGCCTCCAGCCTGACGGCACCGGCAACCCATGTCATCCCCTCCGGCATCGAGGAGGTCTCGCTGCTCGCCGCGGGCCACTTCAACCACGCCGCGGGCACCCACGACGGCGCGTCGGCGCAGGCGATCCTCGAGCTGCACCACGCCGCCAACACGCTCCGCATGCAACTGGCGCAGTACCTCGGCACCGACATGATGCGCGCCGGCAGCGTCAACGCCGTCGGCGGCGCGATCCAGGCGTAATTCGGATACCACTCGGCTCGGACACACAGGGGAGTACAGAACCATGGTTGCAGGGATCACCGGAGCCATCTGGGGGCTCAGACCCGCCGAAGTCAATTGCGCCACACTCCATTCGGGGGCACATGCGGTGCCGATCGTGGCGGCGAGCACGGCCTGGGGCGGGCTGTCCGCGGCCTGGGCGGAGGCCGGGGCCACCGTGGCCCGCGTGATGGCCGAACTCGGCATCGGCATGGAGGGCATCAACGGCGTCGCGGCCCTGAGCAAGCTGACCGGCTTCCTCGGCTGGGCGGGCCAGCAGACCACCATGGCGGCCACCATGAGCGCCAAGACGGCGGCCAACGCCACGGCCTACGGCGTTGCCGCACTGGTGATGCCGAGCCCGCCGGAGATCGGGGCCACCAACGCCGCCGTGGCGGCGGCCCACACCCCGCCCGGAATCGTCTCGGGCAGCTTCGCCGCGGCCGAGGCCGCGCGGGTCGCTATGGACACCCGCGCCGCGCTGGTGATGGAGACCTACGAGGCCGCTACCACCGCACTGGTCACCACGCCGGGCGAGTTCCTGACCCCGCCGCCCGTCGCGGCCGGCGCCGGGACCGCCCAGGGCGGTGAATCCGCGACCATGCAGGCCACACCGAGCGATCCGCTGCAGGCCACGATCGCCGCCGCGCAGGGCCTCGCGAGCAACCCGTCGGTGGTGAGCGCCGCCACCCAGGCCGCGCAATCGGCGGTGTCGATGGCGGGCACCGGGGTCACCACCGCCGGAAACGTCGCCGGTACGGCGATTTCCTCGGCATTCAACGGCAGCACCGGCGTCCCGAGCTTCGCGGGCCCGATGATGGCCTCGGTCGGCGCGGTCGGCGGCACCGCCGCGGCCACGCGCGCCGTCTCGTTCTCCGGCGGCTCCGTCGGCATCGGGAACAACGCCGGTTCGCTCAAGCTCCCCGACGGCTGGGGCGCGGGCTCGGCGCTCGGAGGCGGCCCGGCCGCGGCCACCGCCGCCGAGTCGGCCGCCGTGAGCCAGTCGGGTGCGCCCGCTCCGGCCCGCGCGAACAACGCCACCGGTAACCCGTTGCTGGGCAACCAGGCTCACAACGACGAGGAAGAGGAAGAGCGTTCGGGCAACGACTACCTGCGCGGGGAGCACTTCGCCGAGGGCGGTGTCATCGCGCCCGGCGTCATCGGCGCCGACGCGTCCGCGGAGAGCACTAGGTGACGGTGCTCGGAGCGGGTAACGGGCCGTCCATGCTGGAGGCGGTCACGCTGTCGTTTCACGAGTTCCAGTTGCTGCAGGAGCGACTGGAACTCACCGACATCCCGGTGGTGCTGAGCGCCAACCGGTATTACGAGAACAACGTCACCTACTCCGAGGCGATGTCCGGCGCGGCCGAATCACTCACCGAGCGAGGTCTGCTGCACGGTGACGCGGTCGCGCCGGAACTCGCGGATCGCATGCGGGCGCTGGACCGGCCGCACTGGGCCCTGGAGATGCGCTGGATCGTCGGCGACGCGGTGAATCGGCTGTGCGTGGCCAAGGCCGACGACCTCGAGGTCGTCGCCCTGCGCGGCCCGGACTCCTTCGTCATCGACCAGTGCGGCCCCGACCTGCCAGGGACGGTGATCGCGGCGCTCGGCTCGCCCCCGGCGCTCGAGCTGTACGGCATGAACGCGCCGACCGAGGAACTGGCCCCGATCCTGGGTGACACCGGCGACTCCGCCGCCACCGCGCGGCGCCTGGCACAGGTCGGCAAGCCGGACCAGGACGCCACCATCCTGGCCGCGGCACTGGTCGAGATCCAGTCCGCGGCGGAGATCGTCGGTGTCATCTACGGCGACGGCGAGCGCGATTTCTCACCCAACCACGTCGCCGTCTTCGACACCCGCAACGGCCGCTTCCTATCGACCACCAGCGTCTCCGACGACGACGTCAAATGGTCGTCCCTGAGCAGCGGCACCCCGGCCCGCCTACGCGCCGCCCTCGAGAACCTGATCGAATCCCTCCCGCTACGCGAGGATTTCAAGCCGACCCCAGGCGTACTGGGCGGCTAGAGCACCGAGCAGCTACCCCTCGGGGCAAGCCAGAGTTGCACCCGACCACTACCCCTCGGGACGAGCCAGAGTTGCAACCCGGCCGCTACCCATCGGGACGAGCCAGAGTTGCGACCCGGCCGTTACCCATGGGGGCGAGCCGGAGTTGCAACCGGCCGTTACTACCCCATGGGGTCGTCTGCCGTGGGTTCGGCGTCGTATTCGAAGGGTGGGGTGTAGCGGCCCCACCGCACGCACTCCCAGCCCTGGAACTCCGGGCCGTGGTAGCGCGGCAGCAATTCGATCGTCTCCGTGTTGTCCAGGTGGTTGTTGGTCGTGAACGGCGGCTCCACGCCGCCGATCGCCCGCGCCACCAAACGCATCGCGGCACCGTGACTGACGAGCAGGATGTCGCCGAGCCGATCGGCACCGGGCCGCAGGAACTCCCGGCGAATCCGGTCCAGTTCGGGCAGATACCGGTCCAGCACCTCCTGCCCGGTCTCGCCGCCGGGCAACCGCACCTGTAGTTCGCCCAGGTGCCAGGCGTGGTAGACATCCTGGAACATCCGATGCGCCGCATCGGAATTCGCGCCCTCCAACTCGCCGACCTGGACCTCGTACAGCCCCTCGAGCACCTCGGCGGGCACACCCGTCACCGATTCGACGTGACCGGCGGTCTGGCGTGCCCGCAGCGCCGCCGAGCAGAACAGCCGCCGCGGCGGCGCGAGGGTGGCCGCGAACGACTTCGCCTGCGCCACACCGCGTTCGGTCAGGGGCAGACCGGGCACGCGGGTATCGAGGATCTTCGCGACATTGCCCTCGGTCTCGCCGTGCCGCACCAGGACCAGTTTGTCGCGCGCAGGCTCGCTCACAGGTCGGCCACCCCCTTCTTCAAGTCTTCCAGCCAGGCCGCCGCGGGCTCGTCCGGCGGCGGCATGCTGCCGCTGGGCGAACTCGCGGGCCACGAACCCAGGTAGCGGATCCGCCCGGCCGTTCGGTGCAGCGCCTTGAGCGCCTCGGCGACCGCGGTGTCGTCGATGTGCCCGACGCAATCCAGATAGAACCGATAGGTGCCCATCCCGGTGCGGGTGGGCCGCGATTCGATGCGGGTGAGATCGACTCCGCGCGTGGCGAATTCCGCGAACACCCGCATCAGCGCGCCCGGTTCGTTGGCCAACTCCAGCACCACCAGCGAGGTCCGGTCGGCGCCGGTGCGCGGCGGCGCCACCCGCGGCCTGGTCACCAGCACGAACCGGGTCACCGCCCGGTCGTGGTCGGCCACTCCGGAGGCCAGCACCGCCAGCCCCAGCCGCTCCCCGGCCAGCGTGGTCGACACCGCGGCCTCGGCGTGACCGTCCACCACGTCCTCCGCCGCGGCCGCGTTGGACGACGAGGTGTACAGCCGTGCCCGCGGCATATGGTTCGACAGCCAGACCCGCACCTGCGCCGCGGCGACCGGGTAGGCGGCGAGTGTCCGCACCTCGTGCAGGGCGACGCCCGGCCGGGCCACGATCGTGAACGCCACGTCGAGTTCGGTCTCGGCCACGATCTGCAGGCGGGGGCCGACAGCGAGCGCGTCGAGCGTCGGCGAGATCGAGCCCTCCACCGAACTCTCGATGGGCACCACCGCACCGTCGACCTCATCGGCCCGGATCAGTTCGAGCGCGGCGCCCTGGCTGGGTGCGGCGACGCGTTCGACCGGTCCGTCGAAGACGTTCGCGGACTCGAACTTGACAAGGGCCATCTCGGTAAAGGTTCCCGACGGCCCGAAATAGGCGATACGCGGCACGGATACGACATTACCGAGGAGTGGGGGGCGGGCCGGGAGTTTGCACGATGTCCGGGGCCAGCACCGCCAGGGTGCGTGCGACCTCGCCGGGCCGGTCCGACTCCACGGCCAGCAACACCTCGCGCAACGCCTGCACCGCCGGGGCTTCGAGTCCGCGCAGGAATTCGATATCCGGTTCGCGCAGCGCAGCCGCGATGTCCTCGCCGCACAGCGCGGCGGCCGTGGCCGCCACCACCGCCAGTGCCCGCTCCCCCGACCCGACACGGGCCACGAATCCGGTATCGGCATGCGCGGCTCCGGCCAGAAAGGCGGCGACCTGCGAGTCCGACGCCGCGCCGTCGAGCAGCGGCGCATCGGACACCCCAGCGGGCGCCCGGACCAGACCTTCCACCAGACCCACGGACGGCTTCGGCGGCACGCTCAGCGGTACCAGGACCGGCTCGGCGGGCGGATTCGAATCGTGCGGCACGTTTCCACCGTAGCGATCGCAACGCTTGCGCAACCCCTCGTCGTCACTTAGCTTAGGTTTACCTAATTACAGCGCCGGGTTCGGACATCTGGAGGTATGCATGCCGCGCACGACCACGACCGCCGCACCGTCCACGGCCGAGCGGGTGCGAAATGCCTGCGCTCACGCCGAGCAGGCAGTGCTCGCCCTCCCCGGCGCCGATCCCGTCCCGACCACCGTGCATCACCTGCGTGCCTGCGGCGATGCGGTGATCGCGGTGCCGGTGGATTCCCCGGCGGTGACGGCGGCATGGGGCCCGCTCGGTTCGCCCGCCGTACTGGAGCTCACCGATATGGCGCCACTGCCGCTGCGTGAGCCGGTCCGCGCGCTGGTATGGCTGCGCGGCCGGGTGCGCGCGGTCCCCGAGCACGCCCAGCGTGTCCTGGCGGGCGAGGTCGCCAAGGAGCACGCGCATCCCGCGCTGCTCGACGTCGGCCACACCACCACCCTGCTGCGGCTGGTGATCGACTCCGCGGTGGTGGCCGATTCCAGCGGCGCGGCCTCGGCCTGCCAGGAGCAGTTGCGCACCGCCCAGGCCGACCCGTTCTGGGAGTTGGAGGCGGCCTGGCTGCAGCATATGGACGCCGACCACGCCGACGTGGTCGCGCAACTGGCCCGGCACCTGCCGGTCCGGCTGCGCGGCGGCGCGGTGCACCCGCTGGCCATCGACCGCTACGGCGTGACCCTGCGCGTGGAGAGCCCCGACGACGGCGACCACGACGTCCGCCTGCCCTTCGAATCCCCCGTCGACGATATCCAGGCCCTCAGCCGCGCGGTCCGCATCCTCGCCGGTTGCCCCTTCCTGCACGGCATGCGCCGCATCTGACAGCGCCCCAACCCCTTTCGCCCAGCCCGGACACGCCCGCGCCGACAGTTCGCACCCGCTGCCCCTTCACGCACCCTCTCCAGCTGCTGGAGGGGGTGCGTGAATACGCACGGGGTGCGTGGAGCCGGGGAGCGGGGGTGATGGGGTGAGGGTGGGCCGCGCATAGATTGGCTGGCATGGTGTCTTCCGCCGATTCCGTGTCCGGCTGGCGCGAGCCCGCTACCGGGCGGCAGCGCACGGCCGTTCGGATCGAGATCGCGATCGTCCTGGTGGTCACGTTCGGGCTGAGTGGGGCCAACGCGGCGCTGTCGCTGCTCGAGAGCGCGCTGGCGCCCGGTGGGGTCGGCGGGCAGACGGTGGCGCTGAATCCGTCGCGGGCGGCGCAGTCGGCCATCGATCTGATGTTCCAGTTGCTGAGCGTGCTGCGGCTGCTGGGCTGGGGCGCGCTCGGCCTGTATCTGTTGTGGCGCAGTGGGATCGGGCCGCGACTGATCGGCCTGGCTCGCATTCGCTGGCGCGGCGACATACTTCCGGGCCTGGCGCTGGCGGCGGTAATCGGCCTGCCCGGGCTGGGGCTGTATCTGGTGGCCCATGCGATGGGATTCAGCGTGACCATCGTGCCGAGTTCGCTCGGCGATCATTGGTGGCGGCTGCCGGTGCTGGTGTTGTCGGCGCTGGCGAACGCCGTGGCCGAGGAGATCCTGGTGGTGGCGTATCTCATCACCCGACTGCGGGCGCTGGGCTGGACGGAGCACCGATCGCTGCTCGCCTCGGCCCTGCTGCGCGGCAGCTATCACCTGTACCAGGGCCTCGGCGGCGGTCTCGGCAATCTGGTGATGGGCCTGGTGTTCGGCAAGTTCTGGCAGCGCACCGACCGGCTGTGGCCGCTGGTGCTGGCCCACGCGACCATCGATACGGTCGCCTATGTCGGCTACGCCCTGCTGCGCGGGCACGCGTCCTGGCTGCCCTGAACGCCTGGGCACCGAAACCGTGAGGATCGTCATCGACTCGAGATGAACCGGCGAGCCCGGCGGATCAGTAGCATCTCGGTGATGAACGGCGACGACCCCCAGCAGTACGCGCGGACGCGCCGGGTCCCGCCGCCGGGCCCCGGCCGACCCGCGCCGCCCCCGCCCGATCAGCGGTACCCGCGCGGCGGGCAGCCGAGGCCACCGCACGAGCCCACCCAGGTGATGCGCCGCGACGGCGCCCGCGAACAGGCCCTGGCCTGGTCCCAGGTACCGCCCACGGACAATCCGCCGCCCCGCTACCGCCCGGGCCCGCCGCGCAGACCCGCAGGTCACGCGCCGACGCAGCGCCCCGTGCCGTATCGCGAACCACCACCGCCCCCACCTCCCGGTCCGCCGCCGCGCCGCCGGGAGCGGCCGCCGCCGGAACCGCGGATGCGCCGCAAGCGGCACTGGGGCCGCTGGCTCGTCGCGCTGTTGCTGGTCGTGCTGATCACGCCGATCGTCGCCGCCATCTATCTGGACCGCTCGCTGCATCGCATCGATGCGCTGAGCGACTACACCGACCGCATCGGCGACACGCCCGGCACGAACTGGCTGCTGACCGGATCCGACAGTCGCCTGGGCTTGACGAAGGATCAGGAGAGCGAACTCTCCACCGGCGACACCTCCGATGCCGGGGGCGAGCGCAGCGACACGATCATGCTGGTGCACGTCCCGAAGTCCGGCGCTACCACCATCGTGAGCCTGCCGCGCGATTCCTACGTGCCCATTCCCGGCATCGGCCGGGACAAACTCAATGCGGCCTATTCCGCGGGCGGCCCGAAACTGCTGGCGCAGACCGTGGAAACGATCACCGGCCTGCACATCGACCATTTCGCGGAAATCGGTTTCGGCGGTTTCGCCGGAATGGTGGACGCGGTGGGCGGTATCGATATGTGCCTGCCCTATCCGATCGACGATCCGCTGGCCGGAATAGATCTGCCCGCCGGATGCCAGCATCTCGGCGGCGCCCAGGCACTCGGCTTCGTGCGCACCCGCGCCACGCCCCGGGCCGACCTCGACCGCATGCAGAACCAGCAGATGTTCATGGCCGCCCTGCTGAAGAAGGCGACCAGCACCGGCACCCTGGTCAATCCGCTGCGCAGCTGGCCGCTGGCACAGGGCCTGACCAACTCGCTGCGGGTCGACAACGGCGACCACATCTGGGATCTGGCCCGGCTGGGGTGGGGCCTGCGCGGCGACACCGTGACCACCACGGTCCCGATCGGCGGCTTCGACGACGTGTCCGGCAGCGGCAACGTGGTGCTGTGGGACAAGGAGAAGGCGGGCCGGTTCTTCGACGCACTCGCATCGGACAAGCCCATCCCCGCGGACCTGATCACGCGGTAACGTCGAGCACATGCCGAACGACGGTCACACCCCGGACAACGTTCCCGCCGCCGACGGCGAACGGTCGTTTCCGGATTCGCTCCGGGACCAGATTCGCCATGAATTCACCGCGGCCCGGCAGTATCTGGCCGCCGCGGTGTACCTGGACACTCAGCGACTGCCGCGGCTGGCGGGTGTCTGCTACCGCGGCGGGGACGACAAACGCGCACACGCGCTGCGCATGATCCAGTACCTGTTGGACCGGGATATCCCGGTCCAGATCGGCGGCCTGGACGAGATCGTGCCCACCTTCGATTCCGCGCGCGCCGCAGTCGACTTCATGCTGCGGCGCGAACAGCGCCTGGCCGATCGGCTGAACGCCCTGGCCCGCACCGCGGCCGGGACCGGCGACTATCTCGGCGAGCAGTTCGTCCAGTGGTTCCTGCGCGACCAATTGGCGGAGGTGGCCCGGATGACGACGCTACTCGCCGTATGCGACCGCGCCGACGGCAACCTTTTCGATGTCGAGGACTTCGTCGCGCGCGAACTGCAACGTCCCTCGAAGCCGGATCCGGCCGCACCGAAAATGGCGGGAACAACTCGCATTTGATTAGGCAATACTTGCCTCAATAAGGTTGTGCTCAATAAGGGTGCACTTGGATGACAAGCGCGATTACCAGCATTAATGTCGTGCTCATGTCCAGCCACCCCGAAACCCCACGCAGCAAGTTCCACAGCTTGCTCCACGATCAGATTCGGCACGAATTCAATGCCGAACATCAGTACATCGCAATCGCGGTATGGTTCGACAATGCCGATCTTCCGGTGTTGGCGAAGTACTTCTACAAGCAGGCCGTCGAGGAACGCAACCACGCGATGATGATCGCGCAGTACTTCCTCGATCGTGATATGAGCATCGACCTGTCCGGCATCGACGGCGCGAAGTCGAAATTCGAGAATGCGCGCGAGCCCATCGCCCTGGCCCTGGCCCAGGAGAAGACGGTCACCGATCAGATCGTCCAGCTGGCCAGCACCGCCCGCGAAGAGGGCGACTACCTGGGCGAGCAGTTCATGCAGTGGTTCCTCAAGGAGCAGGTCGAGGAGGTCGCGCGGATGACGACGCTGCTCACCGTCGCCGACCGCGCGGGCCAGAACCTGTTCGATCTGGAGTACTTCGTCTCCCGCGAGATGAGCGGGCCGGACGACACATCGGGTGCGCCGCACGCGGCGGGTGGAGCGATCTGAGTTTCCCCACAGTGAGTGAGCGACGCTCGGCTCCGCCCGCGCGGAGCCGAGCTTTTCGTTTACTCCGGCCGCTAGCGCAGCGTGACCTGGCGCGACCGCAGCCCGTCGCGGGACCGCCGCTCGTCGGAACTCAACGGCACGTCCGAGGCCGCCGCCTCCGCCAGCCGCGCGCCGAATTCCCGGGCGGGCGTGACCCATTCGCTCGGGTGCCGCTCGCGGTCCAGGTCGAACACCGGCACCAGCAGCCCGTGCGTGCGGAAGGATCCCGCGAACCGGGACCCGTCACCCAGATTCAGCCCGCCCGCGGCGTGCACGCGGGCCAGCGCCAGCATCAGCGCGTCCTCGTCCTCGGGGCGAACCCAGCGCACGTGCGCCTTCTCCCCGGCGTCGACCCACCAGGCCGCGCCGATCGCATCGCCGCCCAGTTCCAGCCGATCCGACGGCATGATCGCCTGGTTCGCCTGCTCGATGGTCGCCGCGACCTGCGGATCCGGGGTCACGCCCGCGGGCACCCACCAGTTGAAGTCTTGGTGCACGGTCAGATCCAGGCTGGCGCCCGGATCGATCACCTCGCCCAGCGCGGGCGCCGCGGCGGCCTCGGCGGCGGCCTGCAGGGATTCGCCGGGCTCGGCGCCCTGCGTCCACAGCACGGCGGCGGCCAGATCGGCCGCCGGATCCTCCGACTGGAACTGCACCTGGGCGCCGACGAAACCGATCGGCTCGTCACCCGCGCGCACCAGGGCGGCGACCGCGCCGGGCAGCACGGTGGCGAGCGTGACGGGGCGCTCGGCGGCAACCCCGCTCGACAGCTTCAGCGTCGCGGTCGCCGACGGCACGAACTCCCGTAACGCGACGAGATCGCATTCGGCGGCCAGACCGGCGAACGGGCGCGCGGCGGCCTGCGCCGCCTGCTCCTGTGCCGCGCGGCGCTCGGCGAGACGCTGGGCCCGTTTGCTGTCGGACTTGGGTTGATTCCGTTTGCTCTTACCCACGAACGGTGAACCTACAGTGTCGGATCGAACACACGGCGCAGGGGCGCACGAGAGTCACACCGTGGCCAGGACCGCTTTGGTGCGACCCGGGTGATTCGTGGCGATCCAGCTGACGCCGAGATCGGCGCAGAGCTTGACGTCCTCCGGCGCGTCGACGGTCCAACAGTAGGTGGCACGCCCGGCCGCGGCCGCCTTGTCGACCAGGTCGGGATGGTCGCGCAGGGTCTTCACCGACGGACCGACGGCGGTGGCGCCGACGGTGGTCGCGGCGCTGCCGCCCAGGTACCGCGACGACTCGCCGAGCAGCACCGTGGGCAGCAGCGGGGCCGAGCGCCGGATGCGCCACACGGCGGTGGCGGCGAACGACATCACCACGGCCCGGGAGTGATCGGCCGAGGCCGGTGTCGCGATGCCGAAGCGCTGCAACTCCGCCAGCACTTTGGCCTCGACCAGCGCGCCGTAGCGCACCGGATGCTTGGTCTCGATGAACAGCTTGGTCGGGCGGCTGCGCCAGTCGAGCACCAGCGAGATCAGCTCGCCGAGGGTGACCACGCCCGCGGGCGCGTCGTCGGCGCCGAAGTCCAGCTCGCGCAGTTCGTCCAGGCTCAGCTCACTGACCAGCCCGGTGCCCGAGGACGTCCGATCCACGGTCCGGTCGTGCACGCACACCAGGTGCCCGTCGCGCGTGAGCCGGACATCGCATTCGACGCCGTCGGCACCCTCCTGCAGCGCCAGCTCGAAGGCCGCCAGGGTGTGCTCCGGGCGCGCGCCCGACGCGCCGCGGTGCGCCACCACGAACGGTGCGCGACTGTCTCGGCTCACTTCGCCATGACCTCCTCCTGCTCGGACCCGGCCTCGGACGCCACCTCGGGCTCCGCATCGGAGCCGCCATTCTTCCCGACCGCCGAATCCGGTGCGCGCCCATGACCTTCCGCCACCGGGTGCACGGGCTCGATGACCGGGGCGACCGGACCCACCGCCGCTAGCCACCGCTTCGGCATCCGGACGCGACCGCGCAGGTCACGCCCCTCGATCAGCCTGACGACCCACAGCGACAGCACGGCGACCGCGGCGGCCGCCAGATCGGTCCAGACGGTGAACATCACACCGTCGGCCTGGGTCTGCAGGGAATCGGCGGTGCGCCACCACAGGGCGGCGACCACCATCGCGCCGTTGCACACCCACGCGCACCACCAGATTCGCGCCGCCCGCACGGCACGGGGGTCCCCGCCGAGCCGCCGGACCAGCTCCATCAGGTACACGCCCGGCCAGATCAGGTTCACCCCGGGAATCACACACCCGCACAGCAGCATCGGCAGCGACCGCGGATCCCGGCGCCCGTCCCGCGCGTACGCGGCCCGGCGGGCGTCGACCAGCCAGCCGATCAGCGCGAGGGCGCCGGCCAGGGCGAACAGCAGCGCCAGCACCGCGCTCGCATAGACCGCGATATCGGAGACCAGCAGCGTCGCGGGGTGAATCAGCCGGGTGCGGTTGACCAGCAGGATCAGATATCGCCCGAGTTCGGCGACGCCCGCCACCGCGAACAGGACCGCCGTGGTCACCAGCAGGCGTTCGAGACGATCGGTCAGCCGGGAGAGCGGATGCCGCACGACCGCCGGCGATCGCGGCGGCTCGTCCCACAGGCCCCAGCGGGGCATCTCGGCATAGCGGGGGGTCGACCGCGCGGGCCGGGCGGCGCGGCTCGACCGGCCGTCGCGCGGATGCTGCCCCGGCGGCCGGGCCACCCAGCGATAGTTGCGGTGCTCGGCGGGGGCGTCGACCGGCGCTGGCGACAGCAGCACGCCGCGGCAGCGCGGGCACCAGTGCATCGGCCTGCCCTGCACCGCCCAGCGCGACCCGCAGCGGGCGCAGGGCTGCACGACCGTACTCATCGGGCGCCGCCCCCTTTCATGAATAGCTGTGTCATCGGAAGCCGTGGGCCATCAGTAGATCTTCGCCTCGTGCTCGTCCGCACCGGCCAGCGGACGGCCGGAGCGCTGCCACGCCACCATGCCGCCGACGACGTGGACGGCGTCGAATCCGACGTGCGTCAGATACTTCACCACCTCGATGGACCGGCCGCCCTGGCGGCAGACGACGTAGATGTCGGAGTCGTAGTCCAGCTCGTCGACCCGGGCGGGCACGTCGGCCATCGGAATATGGCGGGCGCCGGGCGCGTGGCCGAGCTGCCACTCGTCGTCCTCGCGGACGTCGAGGAGGATGGCCGAAACGGTGGGCAGGGCAGCGTCGAACTCGGCGGGCACTTCGTCGACCGGCACCGACGGAACTTCGGGGCTCGTCACGGTGTCGATCCTGCCACGGGCGCCGGACGGGCGGGGAGTTCCGCTGGTCTTCCGCGTCGGGCGGCATGGGCGGACATGCGGTCGGTTCCGCCGGGTCATACCCGGTCACATCCCCTGTGCGGTCGCGAACTGCGCCTATTCCGGCCCTAGTTATCCACATAATCCACAACCTGATCCACAGGTTTAGGGTGAGCCGACCGATCGGTCGCCCGGAACGGGTGCGATGGGCGGACGGAGCGCATGCGGGCGACCGATCCGAGACTCCCCTCCTCATCCCGGAGCGGTCACCCGCCGCCGATGGCGGGGCCACGCCGCAGGTCCAGCACATATCCGAGATCCGCGGCGTGGTCCCGACAACTACTTGGACGGGACGCCCGGCCATTTGGTTCCCTTGTCTCCGAAAAATGTCTCCGAAAAAAACGACAACACTAGCGAGAAACCGAAATCCCGGGCTCTGCCCGGCGCGCTCGGTAGCCTTGGCATATGGACGCGAGCAGGGGGTTACTCGACGGAATGGATGCGGCCGGGCTGAACACCGCGCTTGCCGAGGCCACCTGCCTCGGCGTCGCGGTCGACGCCGCGGCCGCGCGGGTGCGACTCGAACTGGAGGTGCTGACCCTTCCCGTCGACGGGCCGCCGCCCGAGGACCGCCGCGTGATCCTGACCTTGACCGGCGTCAGCCGAGTCGCCGCGTCCCTGCGCAAACAGGAGTGGGACGATCTGGAACCGCAGATCTTCCCCCTGACGCTGGACACCCTGGGCGAGGCGATCGCCGGGTTCGGCGGCGGCGCGCTGCACGGGTGGGATTTCATCGATGTCGACGACAGCGGCTGGGCGCTGTGGCGCGAACTGCTGAGCCTCGACACCACCGTCAGCGACCGGCCCCCGGCACACGTGCTGGAGTTCTCCCAGCAGGAGGGCATCGACCCGCGCGAACTCGACGTCCGGGTGTGGTTCGAGGGCCTCGAGGTCGAGACCTCGGACGGTCGCCCGCTCACCCCCGCCGAATTCGCCGACGGCGGCCGACGCTGGTGGAAGGCGCACGACGCCTGCGATCCGCGCACGATGCTGCCGGATGTCGCGCCGCCCATGTGAGAGCGCAGTTCGTATACCGGCTGTTCACGCGCTGTGACGATGATCCCCGCCGTTCGACGGAGGCGGGCAGGCTCCGCGCTGACTAACGTCGTGCATGCCGGGTACCCGGGTCGCACCGACCCGGTCCATACGGTGAGAAACCGAGCCGGGATCGGAATCCGGGGGCATGGAACCCGGTTGCAACCGAGCGGGTGTACGAATGATGGTTGGGTGCGCCCGAGACACCTCGGGAGCACACGGCCCGACATCATGAGGAAGGGACATCGTGGCTGAGTACACGCTGCCAGATCTGGATTACGACTACGGCGCCCTGGAGCCGCACATCTCCGGGCAGATCAACGAGCTGCACCACTCCAAGCACCACGCGACCTACGTCGCCGGTGCCAACGCGGCGCTCGAGAAGCTGGAGGCCGCCCGCGAGTCCGGTGACCACGGCGCGATCTTCCTGAACGAGAAGAACCTGGCCTTCCACCTGGGTGGGCACGTCAACCACTCGATCTGGTGGAAGAACCTCTCCCCGAACGGCGGCGACAAGCCGGTCGGGGACCTGGCCGCCGCCATCGACGACCAGTTCGGCTCGTTCGACAAGTTCCGCACGCAGTTCACCGCCGCGGCCAACGGCCTGCAGGGCTCCGGCTGGGCGGTGCTGGGTTACGACCAGCTGGGCCAGAAGCTGCTGACGTTCCAGCTGTACGACCAGCAGGCCAACGTTCCCCTGGGCGTCATCCCGCTGCTGCAGGTCGACATGTGGGAGCACGCCTTCTACCTGCAGTACAAGAACGTCAAGGCCGACTACGTCAAGGCCTTCTGGAACGTCGTCAACTGGGCCGATGTGCAGGAGCGCTTCGCCCGGGCGACCTCGCAGGCCAAGGGTCTCGTCTTCGGCTGATCGCGCTCGACCCGCCCCGGGCCCGCGGACTTCGGTCCGCGGGCCCGGTCTTGTGTTTCCGCCCTGTTACCTGGGGCTTGGCACTCTTTGGTACTTGTGTGCCAGACATTGTTTGGGCCAATCTCGGGTACTCACAACTCAAAGGACGGGCTCGCTCGTCACCGAGCGGGCCGCCCCCGTAACCACCTCGGGAGGCAGCGATGCGCACGAACGATCAGGTACTGGTCACGCCCTTCCAGGCGCACGGACTACTGAGGGGTTTCCTCATCGGCGGTCGCTGGCCCGACACCACCAAGGAGTGGGCGCAGCTGCTCGTCCTGGCGGTCCGGGTCGCGAGCCTTCCGGGCCTGCTGGTCACCTCCACGGTCTTCGGGGCCCGCGAGGATCTGCCGGACGACCCGGATCCCGGCACGATCGGCTTGGTGCTGGCCGAGGGGCCCGTGCTGGGCGACGAGGCGGTCGAGCCCGGCCGATTCGCCGATCACGTGCCGCCCGCGCTGATCATGCTGCATCCACCGTCGGAGACCCGGCCCGCGCTGCCCGAATCCACGGGTGCGGCGTCGGGCTGCGTGCTGCTGCCGGGGGTGCCGCATCTGGGCTTGGAGCACCGCGCGGCATGGGTCGAGGCGGAACTGGACGGCACGGTGAACACCATGGTCAGCCGCGTGGGCGTGGATCCGATCAGTGATCCGGACACCGCCGTGCTGGCCATGCTGCTCGCGGCCTGAGCGGGCGATCGCCGCCGGGCTTCTCCCGCGATGGACCCGGCCGTACAGGGTCTGCTGCCCGACCCGTACAGGGTCTGCTGCCGGGTTGCGACGGGTACCCGAAACTTTCGGCGTGGATCGCCAAACTTATTGCGCGCATTGCGATTTCGGCGATATGGGGTTGGCGTTCGGGGGTAACCGGGGGTAGGCTGGCGGACAGCGAAGGGGAGTAGCCCCCAATCACGTGGTCGACATACTGACCCGCCCTGCGAGTTCCGCCGAGCAGGTCCGGCCACGTGAACCGGAAATCCGGTGGGCGAGACCTTCGGCCGATGACAGACCAACCGATTATTCGGATGCGTTGTCGGCTGAGGGCGCATCCGTCTTCGGTCGGCAGGCCGGAGACCTGGGAGCCGATTCATGATCGCCACGATTGCGCTGAGCTTCGGCGTGCTCTTCGTCGCCGAACTGGGCGACAAGTCGCAGCTGATGGCGCTGACCTTCGCGCTGCGCTACCGCTGGTGGATCGTGCTGTCCGGCATCGCGGCCGCCAGCGTCGCGGTCAATCTGATCGCGACCGGTGTGGGCCACTTCCTCGGGGCGGCGCTGCCGACGGAGCTGATCGCGGTGTGCACCGGTGTCATCCTGCTCGCGGTCGGCGGGTGGACGCTGCGTGAGGCGCACGTCCGCGGCGCGGATCCCGAGTCCGCCGCGGCGGACTCCGGCACCCGGCCCCCGGGCCGGGCCTTCTTCGTGGTGCTGTCGGCATTCCTGCTCGCCGAGCTCGGTGACCGGACCATGTTCGCCACCATCGCCCTCGCCTCCAACCGCAGCTGGGTGGCGGTGTGGACCGGATCGGTGCTGGGCATGGTCGCCGCCGGTGCGCTGGCCATCGCGATCGGCATCACCGTCGGCAAACATCTGCCCGAACGCCTGATCGCGATCGGCTCGGGGCTGCTGTTCCTCTACATCGGCACCGCCACCCTGCTGGGCGCACTCGCCCCGACCCTCGGCCAGCTGCCCGAGCTGGCACTCGCCGCCCTCGCCCCCGCCCTGGCAGGCGGCATCCTCTGGCTCCGCCGCCCCACCGACGCCGCCACACCGGACCGTCTCGACACCCACAACTGAGCGCCGGTACCGAGCCAAACCCTTAGTTGTTGGAGCCCACCGTGGCCGGGGCGGCGCCGAACAGGTCGCCGCTGCGGCGCACCAGGTCGAGCATGGGCTCGCGCAGGGCGCGCAGTCCGTCCAGGTCGTCCGCGGCGACGCGGGTGGTGACCATGGCGCTCAGCGCGGCCACCAGGGTCTGGCAGGCGAAGCGCTGCTGCTCGGTGTGGGCGTCGAGGATGTCGGCCAGCATGGTGACGAACGATTCCTGCAGCTGCGCGCGCCGGGCAATCGCCTTGGGCCCCACCGCGTATACCTCGACCAGGTACAGCCGCGCGTTGGCGGGCTCGCTCGCCAACCCGTCCAGATAGGCGGTCAGCAGCGCGTCCATGCGATGTTCCAAATCCAGCGGATCGGCCGAATCCGCTTGCGCCCGTGCCGCTTCCATGATCCGGTCCACCAACAGTTGCACCGCGCGTTCGTAGGCGGCCTCGAAACAATCCTCCTTGGAACGGAATTGCTCGTAGAAGGTCTCCCGAGACACTCCGGCCCGTTTGATGATCACCGCGACAGACGTTCCCACATAGCCGCTTTCGGACATCGACTCGGCCATCGCGCCCAGGATGCGGTCGCGCTGCGCGCGGACCACGGTCTCGCGGGGTAGGCCGTGGCGGCCGCGGGGCAGCTGACGGGCGGTGCTGACCGGCTCTGGCATATCGACGACGGTAGCACCGAAGAACAGGCCTGTTCACAAATGCCTCGACGGCGGCCCGCGGCCGATCGTCACCGGACGCCCGTTATGGTGCTTATTGACGGAAGGCCAGCGAAGGGCCGTCACAAACGAGAGGACCAAAACACCGTGGAGATTTCGGGATCCGCCGCAATCATCACCGGAGCTGCGTCCGGCCTGGGCGCCGCGACCGCCAAGCGCTTCGCCGACCTGGGCGCGACCGTGTTCGGGCTGGACCTGCAGCAGTCCATCGAGCGGGCGGGCGACAGCGTTCCGGCCGGTGTCACCCTGATCCCGACCGACGTGACCAGCGCGGACGATGTCGCCGCCGCGGTCGCCACGGTCGTCGAGTCCGGCGTGCCGCCGCGCATCGTGGTGAACTGCGCCGGCGTCGGCTGGGCCGGTCGCATCCTGTCCAAGAACGGCCCGCACGATCTGGAGCTGTTCCGCACCGTCATCACGGTCAACCTGCTGGGCACGTTCAACGTGATGCGGCTGGCCGCGGACGCCATCGCCAAGACCGAGCCTCTCGACGAGTACGGCCAGCGCGGCGTCGTCATCAACACCGCCTCGGTCGCGGCCTTCGAGGGCCAGATCGGTCAGATCGCCTACTCCGCCTCCAAGGGTGGCGTCGCGGGCATGACCATTCCGGCCGCGCGCGACCTGGCGCAGTTCGGCATTCGCGTCGACACCATCGCCCCCGGCATCATCGACACCCCGATGCTGGCCGGTGTCACCGAGGAGTACCGCAAGGGCCTCGAGGCGGGCGTGCCGTTCCCCTCGCGCCTGGGCCGTCCCGACGAGTACGCGCAGCTGGCGCAGTACATCGTCGAGCACGACTACCTCAACGGCGAGACCATCCGCATGGACGGCGCCCTCCGCATGGCGCCGCGCTGACGCGAGGTCGCGGGGCTTCGCCGCACACTTGTCACCGAAGTCGAAGGCGCCCGGGAGCACGACGTCAGGGCGAGTCGGAGGCGGGGCGCAGCCGGAGGAGGGCGCGGCGAGTGCTGGCGATCGTGGCCTCGGCGACCGCCTTGGTGACGAAATGGCCGACCGCCGTGACCAGGGCCAGCACCACGATCGCGGCGGGCGCCCACGACCAGCTCAGGGCCAGGAGGATACGGTCGACGGTGTCGCGCGGCTGCACCACCGGCTCCCAGCTGTTGAGGCGCGTCCAGCGGCCGAGGAAGATGCCGATCGCACACAGCAGGTGCAGTCCGAGAACGACCGGTACCCGCCAGTGCGCGCGGCCCACCCCGTCCAGGAACCGCCCGACCTCGGCCAGCGCCAGGTAGTAGGCGAGGAATCCGGAGACGATCAATGCCGCGTAGAGCGGCAGCACCGTCGTGACCACCGGCCCGTCTCCCACGAAATGGATGTCCTCCCGCAGGTGCACCAGGTCGGTCACCACATAGGGCGCGTTGGGCAGGAACAGCACGAACAGCGCGACCCCGGCCCACCACACCGGTGACCGCGGAATCTCCTTCGCACCCCGGCGAGTCCGGAACACCAGCAGTGCCAGCAGTACCGGAACCCACGCCAGGACCGTGTTCCAGGCCATCCAGAAGAAGTCCCGACGAACCAGGTCCACCAGGTTCGCCCCCACCGAATCCAGCACGACGTCCATGCCTCCATGATGCGGGATCCTCCGCATCGGCTCTCGCCGTCACGGTCGGGCCGCCCCCCGAATGCGGCAAGGCCCGCACCGGAATCCGGTGCGGGCCTTGTACGTTCGGCCTGTGATTACAGAGCGCGGACGCCGGAGGCCTGCGGGCCCTTCTTGCCCTGGGTGATCTCGAAGCTCACCTGCTGGCCCTCGTCGAGGCCCCGGTAGCCGGTGCCCTCGATCTCGGAGTAGTGGACGAATACGTCCGGGCCGCCCTCATGAGCGATGAAGCCGTAGCCCTTTTCCGCGTTGAACCACTTCACGGTTCCCTGAACCATCTTGTTTCTCCTTGGCAGAGTTGTCATCGGCGCCGCGGTCGCGGCGTCCGAGTCACATCCAGACGGCGACTTGCAACTTGCCTGGCAAGGAGAAGCGACGCCCGCACACTGTTCCGCACGAGCATTTGAACAACAAAAATGCGACTAACAACAATAACGCACCCGGACGGAAAGGGTTCCCACTGCGGGGACGACCATGATCAGCATCACAGCCGCCCCCGCGCGGGCGCTGGGACAGGTTACAACGTGCGCGTCAACCGGTCGGCCAAGACCTGGGCGAAGTGGGCCGGATCCTTCAGCTCGCCGCCCTCGGCGAGAACCGCCGTGCCGTACAGCAATTCGGCGGTTTGGGCGAGATCCTCGGCCTTGCCCTCGTCGGCGTCGGCCTTCTTCTCCCCGTAGGCGTCGCGGAGCCCCGTGACCAGCGGGTGGCCCGGATTGAGCTCGAGAATCCGCTTGGTCTCGGGCAGGATCTGGCCCGAGGCGCGGTACATGCGCTCGAGCTGCGGGGTGAAGTCGAAGGCGTCGCCGACGATGCACGCCGGCGAGGTGGTCAGCCGGGTGGACAGCCGTACCTCCTTGACGCTCTCGCCGAGGGTCTGCCGCAGCCACTTCAGCACGTCGCCGAAGTCCTTCTCCTGCTGTTCGCGCAGCTGCTCGGAGGCCTTCTTCTCCTCCTCGGTCTCCAGATCCACCTCGCCCTTGGCGATGGACTGGAACTGCTTGCCGTCGAATTCCGGCACCGCGCCGACCCACATCTCGTCGACCGGATCGGTGAGGATCAGCACCTCCCGGCCCTTGGCCTTGAACGCCTCCATATGGGGCGAGCTCTCGATCTGCTGCCGGGACTCGCCGGTCATGTAGTAGATCTGATCCTGGCCCTCGGCCATGCGCTCCACGTACTCGGCGAGCGTGGTCGGCTCGGAGTCGGAGTGGGTGGACGCGAACGACGAGACCTGCAGGATGGTCTCGCGGTTGTCGAAGTCCTGCAGCAGGCCCTCCTTGAGGACGCGGCCGAACTCCTTCCAGAAGGTTTCGTACTTCGATGTGTCTTCCGCTCCCTGCAGATCCTTCACGGTGGACAGCACCTTGCGCACCAGCCGCTTGCGGATCATCTGGATCTGCCGGTCCTGCTGCAGGATCTCGCGAGATACGTTGAGCGACAGGTCCTGCGCGTCCACCACGCCCTTGACGAAGCGCAGATATTCCGGCATCAGCTCTTCGCAGTTGTCCATGATGAACACGCGCCGGACGTACAGCTGCACGCCGCGCTGATGCTCGCGCTGGAACAGGTCGAACGGCGCGTGCGACGGGATGAACAGCAGCGCCTGGTATTCGAACGTGCCCTCGGCCTTGAGCGGGATGACCTCCAGCGGATCGTCCCAGGCGTGCGAGACGTGCTTGTAGAACTCCTTGTACTCGTCCTCGGACACCTCGCTCTTGGGCCGCGTCCACAGCGCCTTCTGCGAGTTGAGGGTCTGGTCCTCGAGGATCGTCTTCTCTTGCTTGTCCTCGCCCTCACCCTCGGTGACGGTCCGCTCCACCTGCATGCGGATCGGCCAGGCGATGAAGTCGGAGTACTTCTTGACGATCTCGCGGAGCTTCCACTCCTGGGTGTAGTCGAAAAGGTGGTCGTCCTCGTCGGCGGGCTTGAGGTGCAGCGACACCGCGGTGCCCTGCGGCGCCTCGTCCAGGGTCTCGATGGTGTAGGTGGAACTGCCCGCGGCCGATTCCCAACGGGTGGCGGTGGTTTCGCCCGCGCGGCGGGTGGTGAGGGTGACCTTGTCGGCCACCATGAAGGTCGAGTAGAAGCCGATGCCGAACTGGCCGATCAGCTCCTCGGCCTCGGTCTGCGACTTCTTGGCCTCCAGCAGCTGCTTGCGCAGCTCCGCGGTGCCGGACTTGGCCAGCGTTCCGATCAGGTCCACCACCTCGGCCCGGGACATACCGATGCCGTTGTCGCGCACCGTCAGCGTGCGGCCGTCCTTGTCGACCTCCAGCTCGACGTGCAGGTCGGAGGTGTCGACCTCCAGATCCTTGTCCCGATAGGACTCCAGCCGCAGCTTGTCCAGGGCGTCGGAGGCGTTCGAGATCAGTTCGCGCAGGAAGGTGTCTTTGTTCGAATAGACCGAGTGGATCATCAGTTCCAAGAGCTGATGGGTCTCGGCCTGAAACTCCAGCTGTTCGACGTGCTCAGTCACGGTTCCAGATATTACGACGGATGCGGGGAGGACGAGACAGGGTGTTCGCGAAAGTCCGACATGGCCGGAACCTCGGTCGCGGCGCCCGGGGCGCCGGGGCGGCTCGGGGCCATCCACTCGCGCAGCACCCGGGTGGCGCGCACATCGTCCTCGTTGTACTCCAGCAGGCGGGTGCGCTGGGTGAGGTCGGGCTCGCCGTCGTAGCCGACCGCCTGCCGGTACCAGCTCATCGACGCCTCGCCGCCCGCCTCCGCATCGCGCCAGGCGAATCCGGCCACCGGGGCGATCTTCTTCAGGCCCTTGCCGTTCGGGCAGATGAACTGCTCGGAGACCGCCTGGAACATGTCGACCCACTGCGGGCCGTCGACGAACTCGCGGATCTGGTCCTCGGTCGGCACGCCGGGCAGCCCCGCGAATCGGCGGGCCGACTCGTAGAGCCACTTGTCCTCGGCGGTGCGCGAATAGCAATAGGCGGCAAAGCTTTTCCCGGCGGTGGCGGCCTGCGCGCGCACCTGCATCAGCCAGGCCCAGAACTCGGCGAACGAGCGGGCCTCGTCCTGCGTCGGCAGCGGATCCCAGGTGACGAACGGGCGGTAGACGCCGTCGAGCAGGGTGCCCCACAGGTAGGCGCCGTACTCCTGGAAGCTCTCCAGGTCCACATCGACCTCGACGTCGGCGCGCTGCACCCGCACCTGTTCGAAACGGCGGACCAGCGGGGCGCCGGAGATCCAGGCCCGCGCGGTGACCACGGTCTCGGTGAACGGCTCGTACTGCCAGTCGTCCGGATCGTCACCGGTCCAGCCCGCCAGATCCTCGATGGTCTCGACGCCGTGCCTGCGCAGCAGCTCGGCCCGCGAACCCGGTGCGACCAGGCTGACGTCGCGATGGTCGGTCAGCCAGCGCTCGCAGCTGGGGGCCTCCGGGGTGGCCGAGCGGGACCACCACGGGCAGCGGCGGCATTCGGGCACCTTGGACGGGACCGTCGGCAGCTCCCCGCGCACCACGGCGATCCGATCGGCGTAGCGGCGGTCGTACTCGTCGAGAACCGGGCCCAGGTCGTGCACCAGGATGCGGTCGAAGTGGTAACCGATCGCCCCGCCGACCAGCGCCGGACTCGCCAGGCCGTGCCGCTGCAGCATGCGATACAGGTGGGCCAGGCGCTGCTGGTCGCGCGGCTGGGCACGCACGCGCACATGCCGGTCCGGGCGCGGCTCCCAGCGGTAGAGGTCGGAGGTGAGCGGGTGGAAATCGGCCGGATCGGGCTGGCGCGGATCGGTGACCTTGTGGTTGACCACGATGACCGGGAGGTAGCCGCCGCGGTCCTCGTCGCGCAGCAGCATCTCCACGCCGCCGCGGCGGCCGGTGTCGGCCTCCTGCGGCAGCAGCGCGCCCCAGATTCGCGCCGCCCCGGACTCGCAGGCGCGCATGGTGACCGCCGCGCGCTCGCGCGCCGGGAGCGCCGGATCGACCACGACCCATTGGTCCGGCGCGGCGGCCACGAGCGTGTCACGCACCTTCTCCCGGTGCGCCGTGGCGGCCTCGCGGCGCTGCTGGACCCCAGCGTCCTCCGCGACCCCCACCAATACCCCCGGGTGGGTCGCCTCCAGATGCAGCCGATGCCGACATCCGATCAGCGCCCGCGCGTCGACATAGGCCGCCCGGCCGTTCCCGATATCGCTTGCCGCGGAAGCCATCTCGCGCTCCTCCACCCCCGGCGCCACCGCCCGCGCGGCCATCCCCCCGGCAGTCGCGGCGGCAGCGGCGCCCGCACGCGTCGCGGCCGCCCGCCGCTCCGCGCCGCCGCCCTCTTCCTCGCGCCCATTCCGGTCGCCGCTGCCCGAATACACGTAAGCAGTATGGTCCAGACCCCCGACACCTTCGCGAACCGCACCGCACGCTTCGATTCCGGATCGGCCACCCAACCATCACGATGTGCGGCCCCCGGGGAGGTTTTCGGCGCGACGCCGGAGGCGGCGCCGACAAGCACAGTAAGGTTGGCGCAGACTGTGTGCACCGGAATACACCGCAGGTAGCGGCTGCCTGCGGCGAATCAGCATGACGGAGGGCTTCATGGGGTTGTTCACCAAGCGCAAGCGGCGGCCGGACCGCAAAGCCGAGGCGAAGGCTCTCAAGCACAAGGCCGCCGTGGAGGCCAAGCTCAGCGCCCGCAACGAGCGCAAGCGGGACCGCGCCGAGGCCCGCAACCAGCGCGACGTGACCAAGCAGCAGATCGCGACCCTGAAGGCCGAGGAGAAGGCCGCGCAGAAGGCGGCCGAGAAGGCCGAGCGGGACCTGTTCTCCGCGGGGCAGGTCAAGAAGTACCTGGGCGTGGCCCGAGTGCTGGTGCCGGTGCTGGCCCCGCTCGCCTATCGCGCCGCGACGTTCATTCGCGGGCAGGTCGACGCCCGCCGGGCCCAGCGGCTCGGCATCGGCATGGACCAGCTGACCGACTTCAGCGGCCACGGCGCCAAGCTGCGGGCGCGCATCGCCAACGCCGAAGCCGCCCTCACCGAGATCGAGGGCAAGGCGGATCGATGCGCGGACGGGCAGGAGACCGGAAAGTTCGTGTCCGCCACCCGGGATCGGCTCGAGAGCCTGGCGGCCGCGGTCCGCACCGCCGAGCAGATGCCGCCGCAGCGCCGGCGCGCCGTGCACGGCTCGATCTCCCACGAGCTCTCCGGTATCGAAGCCGATATTCTCGCCCGCCTCGGCGTGCGCTGAATCCCCGGAAACCCGCACCGATGCGCCGCCGTGGCCTGCCACGACTCGGGCCGGTGGGTCACGAACCCACCGGATCCGACGACGGGCACGTGCGCGGACCCGTGGTGGGTGCGGCCGTCATGGCGCTGGCGGTGGCGGCGCACGGCCTGGCCGGAGGCGGATATCCGGGGTCGACGTCGTTGACGCTGGTGCTGCTCGCGGCGGCAGCGGGCGGAGCGGTCACCGCGACACTGCCGACTCGCACCGGAACGCTCAGCCGCGCAATGCTTTTCGCCGCCTTGTTCGGCGGACAACTGGCCGGGCACGCGGCGCTGTCGAGCATGGTCGCGCACGAACACGGCGCACCGATGGGCGAATCCGCCCACGCCGCAGACATTCTCGTCGCCGGTGTGCATCTGCCCGCGGGTCCGATGCTGCTCGCACACGCGCTCGCCACCCTGCTGTGCACGATCCTGATCGGCGCCGCCGACCGGCTGTATGCCGTTGTCTCGCAGACCGTTCGCGCGGTCGTCGGCGCACCGTGCCCGCCGCCGCCCACCCGCTCGGTGCGCTGGCCGGGCGCGGCGGCGCGCTCCTACCGCTTTCTCCGTCGCGGCGCGATCTCCCCACGCGCGCCTCCGGTGCCGGTCCGATAATCCGACCGCACCCCTCGACCGAGAAAGTTCCCATGTCCACTGTGCTTCCGCGCGCCGTCGTCACGGCGGGCCTCGCGACCGGGCTGGCCCTGTTCGGTGCCAATACCGCCGCCGCGCACGTCACGGCCGACGCTCCCGGCGCCGAACAGGGCGGCTACACTGTCGTCACGTTCAAGGTGCCGACCGAATCGACCACCGCCGCCACCACCAAGCTGACCGTCAAGCTCCCGGGATTGTCCTCCGCCCGCACCGAGCCCATGCCCGGGTGGACCGCCACGGTAGACAAGAACGACAAGAACCAGGCGGTCGGCGTCACCTGGACCACCGATCCGGGCAACCCCGGCGTCGGTCCCGGCCAGTTCCAGCGTTTCGTGCTGTCCGCGGGCCCGCTGCCCGAGCAGGCCACGGTCAGTTTTCCGGCCACCCAGTCCTACAGCGACGGCAAGATCGTCGAGTGGAATCAGCCGATGGGTCCCGACGGCGCCGAACCGGAACATCCGGCACCGGAGCTGCGCCTCGCGCCGGGTGGCTCCGGCGACGACCACAGCGTGGCCGCGCGCGGCGCCGCGGCACCGCGCGAATCCGACAGCGCGGCGCGCTGGCTCGGCGGTGTCGGCCTGATCCTGGGCGCGCTCGGCGCGGCGCTCGGGCTCGGCGCCCTGATCCGGGGACGGCGGTCATGACGCGGCGCATACTCTTCGGCTTGGTGAGCGGCCTGCTGCTCGGCGGCCTCGCCCTCGTCGCCGCGGGGCCGGCCGCCGCGCACTCGTCGGTGGTGGGCACCGATCCGGCCGACGGCGCGCAGATCGATGCGAGTCCGGCCCGGGTCAGCGTCACCTTCAACGAGAATCTGCAGCCCAATTTTCCGTCGCTGACCGTGGTCGGCCCCGACGGCAACCGCTGGGACAAGGGCCAGCCGGTCATCGACGGCCCGACGGCGAGCGTCGAGGTCGGCGAGCTGGGACCCGCGGGCCAGTACACGATCGCCTACCGGGTGACCTCCGCCGACGGCCATCCCGTCAGCGGCACCCGCACGTTCACGCTCACCAAGCCCGGCAACGGCGCCCCGGGGCAGCAGGCCGACCCGGCGAGCGATGCCGAGAACGGCAGATCCGTCGGAATCCCCGTGTGGGTCTTCATCGTGGGCGCGGTCGTGGTGCTCGGCGGCGTGCTGGCGGTGCTGCTGCTCGGCCGCGGGAGCACCCGCAAGCGACAGTGAGCAGAGCGGCGACCGGCGGCAGTTCGACCGCCCTGCGTGCGGCGCTGCTGCTGGTCGTCCCTGCCGCACTGCTCGGGGCGGCGCTGGCGTGGGCGCTGGCCGCGCCGGATCCGGTGCAGTCCGAGGCGCCGGTCCGGGCGCTGGCCGACTGCGCCGGCGCCCTCGTGCTGGGCCTGGCCGCGCTGCCCCGGCTGCACGACCGCCTGCGACCGGCGTGGCGGCTGCTGGCCGGATTCGGCGGGCTCTGGGTCGCAACGGAATTCGCGGTGCTGGCCTGCGAGGCGGCGCAGGTGGTGGGGGTGCCGGTGACCCGGCTGCGGCTCCCACGGTTCGGCGACTACCTGATCTATGTCAGCGGCGGTCAGGTGGGCATCGCGATCCTGATCGGCACCTGTGCGGTCACCGGCTACTGCGCGCTGGCGTACCGGCGGCCGCAGCACGCCACCGCCGATCTGGTGCTGGTGTTCGCGGCGGTCGCGCTGGCGCTGCGGCCGATCACCGGACATATGTCGCAGCAGGCGTTCGGTTCGGTGCTGGCGGCCGTGCACGCGCTGGCCGCGGCGGTCTGGTTCGGGCTGCTGCTGGCGCTGGCGCTGGTGACGCGTACGCGCGGCGAGTGGGCGGTGCTGCTGCCCCGGTACTCGGCGTGGGCGCTTCCGGCGCTGGCGGCGGTGACGCTGACCGGCGTGTGCAACGGCCTGGTCCGCCTCGGCGGGCTGACGCCGCTGATCGACACCGGCTACGGCCGCATCCTGCTGGCGAAGACGGCACTGCTCGGCGTGCTGCTGGCGCTGGGCTGGTGGTGGCGCCGGCGCTGGGTCCCGCTGGCGGGCGACCACCGGATGACCGCCGAATCCTCGCTGCGCCGAGCGGTTTCCGAGGTGGTCGTGATGGCGCTGGTGTTCGGGCTGGCGGCGACGCTGGCCGTCACCGCGTGACGCGGATCGGCGCCATGGCAAGCTGGGGTTCGTGACCGATTCAGCAAACCCAGTCGCGACGGCCGACCTCGCCGACGAGATCGGCCCCGAAATCCGCAGCTGCGATACGCAGTTCACGCAGTTCGGCGGCCGCGAGGCGTTCGACGGGCGCATCGTCACAATCCGCTGCTTCCAGGACAACCTACTGGTCAAGCAGACACTGAGCGAACCCGGCGAGGGCCGGGTGCTGGTGGTGGACGGCGGCGCGAGCGTGCACACCGCCCTGGTCGGCGACATCATCGCGGGCCGCGGCGTCGACAACGGTTGGGCGGGGGTCGTCGTGCACGGCGCCGTGCGCGATTCGGCGATCCTGCGCACCCTGGACATCGGCATCAAGGCGCTGGGCACCAACCCGCGCAAGAGCACCCAGACCGGGTCCGGGGAGCGCGATGTGCCGGTGGAGTTCGGCGGGGTCACCTTCGTGCCGGGCGAGATGCTCTACAGCGACCACGACGGCATCGTCGTGCGGGCCTGAGCGCGCTCTCACACGCTGACCACACGCACCTGATGACTGGCCAGGGTGACGACGTCACCGGCATGTAGCTGACGTCCGCGGCGCAGTTCGACCTCATCGTTGACGCGGACCAGACCGGCGGCGATCACCGTCTTGGCCTCCGAGCCGGTTTCGATGAGATTGGCCAGCTTCAGGAACTGTCCGAGTCGAATGACTTCGTCATCGATCGGCACATCGACTGGATCCGACATGGGGTACATCATTACCTTCCGCCGCCGCGGCGGCACATCCCGGCCCCCGGACATGCCCGCCGACCTTCTGTATTCGAGGCCGGTCAACCGCCACACTGATGCGGTGACTTTCACGCAGGACCGGCAACAACCCGATACCGAGCACAGACCGCGGCCGCCGGAGGTGCCGCATCGCGGACACGGGCGGTTGCGCGAAGTCCCGCACATCGTGGGCCTCGTCCTGGGGGTCTTCTCCGTCCTGTGCGGATTGTGGAGCATCTCCCCCGGGCTGCGCTTCATCACCCAGGCGCCCCGGCGCTATATCGACGCCTATTACTTCGACGCCCCCGACACCAGCCTGGTGTGGGCCCTGATCGTGGCCCTGCTGGCCGGAGCGACCGCCAGCCGCAAGCGGATCGCCTGGTGGCTGCTGGTCGGCTACATGACGTTGTTCGTGGTCGCCAACGCGCTCGACTTCGCCGACGAGCGCAGCGTCCACGACCTGATCGCGCTGATCGTGCACGTCGCCGTGATCGGCCTGCTGATCGCGTCCTGGCCGGAGTTCTACACCCACGTGCGCCGCGCCGCCGGATGGAAGGCGCTGGGCGTGCTGATCGGCGGCCTGGCCGTCGGCTGCCTGGTCGGCTGGGGTCTGGTCGAGGTGTTCCCCGGCAACCTGCCGCGCGGCGCGGAGCGTCCCCTGTGGGCGGTCTCGCGGGTGACGGCGGCGGTCGTGGTCAGCAACGACAACTTCGACGGCCATCCGCCGCACCTGGTCAACCTGGCGCTGGGCTTCTTCGGCTTCCTGGCCCTGATGGCCGCGGCCGTCGTGCTGCTGCGCTCGCAGCGCGCGGAGAACGCGATGACCGGCCTCGACGAATCGGCCCTGCGCGGGCTGCTGGAGCGCTCCGACATAGAGGATTCGCTGGGCTACTTCGCCACCCGCCGCGACAAGGCGGTGGTCTTCGCGCCGAGCGGCAAGGCGGCGGTGACCTACCGCGTCGAACTCGGAGTGTGCCTCGCCTCCGGCGATCCGATCGGCGTGCGCGAAGCGTGGCCGCAGGCGATCGACGCCTGGCTGCGGCTGGCCGACCAGTACGGCTGGGCGCCCGCGGTGATGGGCGCCGGGGAACAGGGCGCCACCGCCTATCGGCGCGCCGGGCTGTCGGCGTTGCGGCTGGGCGACGAGGCGATCCTCGAGACCCGCTCGTTCTCGCTGGCGGGCCCCGAGATGAAACAGGTCCGGCAGGCCGCCAACCGGCTTCGCAAGCAGGGCTTCACCGTTCGGATCCGCCGCCACAGCGAACTGACCCCCGACGAGCGGGAGCAGATGGTCGCCCGCGCCGACACCTGGCGCGATACCGAGACCGAGCGCGGATTCTCGATGGCGCTCGGCCGCCTCGGCGATCCCCTGGACGGCAACAGCCTGCTGGTGGAGGCCGCCGACGGCGCGGGCCGGGTGTGGGGGATGCTGTCGCTGGCGCCGTGGGGGCGCAGCGGCGTCTCGCTGGATGTCATGCGGCGAGACCCCAACGGCCCCAACGGGATCATGGAGCTGATGATCTCGCAGCTGGCGCTCAATTCCGGCCAGTACGGCATCACGCGGATATCGCTGAACTTCGCGGTGTTCCGCTCGGTCTTCGAGGAGGGCGGCCGCATCGGCGCCGGGCCGGTGCTGCGGCTGTGGCGCAGCGTGCTGATGTTCTTCTCCCGCTGGTGGCAGCTGGAGGCGCTGTATCGGTCGAATGTGAAGTATCAGCCCCAGTGGGTGCCGCGGTTCTTCATGTTCGAGGAGCGCCGCCAGCTGCCGCGTGTCGCGATGGCCAGCGCGCTCGCCGAGGGCTTCCTCCCCCGGTTCGGCAAACAACCGGATGCCATGGCGCACACCGGTCTTCGCCCGGCCGTTCCGTCCACGATGACCGGCCTGCACGCCGACGGCAGCCCGCCGGAGCTGCCGCCCGCCGAACTGGAGCGGGCGGGCGCCCGGCGCCCGGAACAGGTGCGGGTGCGGATGGACAAGGTCCGGCGGCTCGAGGCCACCGGCGTGGACGTCTATCCGGTCGCCTACCCCCCGACCCACACGGTGGCCTCCGCGCGGCGCTCCCCCAAGGGCACCACGGTGCGAGTGTGCGGTCGGCTGTTGCGCATTCGCGACTACGGCGGGGTGATCTTCGCGGTGTTGCGGGACTGGTCCGCCGACATCCAGCTCGTCATCGACCGCGGCCGCGTGGGCGCCGACCGGTCCGCGGAGTTCGACGAGTACTTCGATCTCGGCGATCTCATCGAGGTCAGCGGCCAGGTCGGGCACAGCCGCCGCGGCGAGCTGTCACTGCTGGCCCAGGACTGGCGGATGATCGGCAAGTGCCTGCATCCGCTGCCGGACAAGTGGAGGGGCCTGGCCGATCCCGAGGCGCGGGTGCGGCAGCGCTACGTCGACATGGCGATCAACACCGAGGCCCGCGAGGTGCTGACCAAGCGCAGCGCGGTGGTGCGGTCGCTGCGGGACACGTTGTCCGGCTGGGGTTTTCTCGAGGTGGAGACGCCGGTGCTGCAGCAGGTGCACGGCGGCGCCAACGCGACGCCGTTCACCACCCACATCAACGCCTACGATCTGGATCTGTACCTGCGCATCGCGCCGGAGCTGTACTTGAAGCGCCTGTGCGTCGGCGGCATGGAGAAGGTTTTCGAACTGGGCCGGGTCTTCCGCAACGAGGGGGTGGACTTCAGCCACAACCCGGAGTTCACGATCCTGGAAGCCTATGAGGCGCACAGTGACTACGAGCGAATGATGCACGCCTGCCGCCAGCTGATCCAGGAGGCCGCCGTCGCCGCGAACGGGAAATGCGTTGCGCTGCGGCCTGATCCGGACGGTTCGATGCGTGAGGTGGACATCTCCGGGGAGTGGCCGGTCAAGACCGTGCACGGCGCCATCTCGGCGGCGATCGGCGAGACGATCACCGCCGAGACCGAGGTGGAACGGCTGCGCGTGCTGTGCGACAAGGCGGGCGTGCCCTACCAGTTCGGCTGGGACGCGGGGCAGATCGTGCTGGAGATGTACGAGCATCTGGTGGAGGACCGCACCGAGGAACCCACGTTCTACATCGACTTCCCCACCTCGGTGTCGCCGCTGACCCGCGCCCACCGCAGCGTCGAGGGCGTCGCCGAGCGGTGGGATCTGGTGGCGTGGGGCGTGGAACTGGGCACCGCCTACAGCGAGCTGACCAACCCGCTCGAGCAGCGCCGCCGCCTCACCGAACAGTCGATGCTGGCCGCGGGCGGCGACCCGGAGGCCATGGAACTCGATGAGGACTTCCTCCAGGCCCTGGAGTTCGCAATGCCCCCAACCGGCGGCCTCGGCGTCGGCGTCGACCGCGTCGTCATGCTGATCACCGGCCGTAGCATCCGCGAAACCCTCCCCTTCCCCCTGGTGAAGCCCCGGACGTAGCAGTCCCGAGCGGGAGGCTCGCGACGGAGTACGGCAGAGTGGGGCGGGTGCAGCTCGTTCTCGTTCGTCACGCGCAACCGGAGCAGATGGTCACCGCAGCAGGGCCCGCCGATCCGCGGCTCACCGAGTTGGGCGGCGAGCAGGCGGCGCGGGTGGCGGGGGCGCTGGCACGGCTGGAGGGCGGCCCGCATCGCATCGCGCGCGTGCTGAGCAGCCCGCAGCGCCGCGCCCGCGAGACGGCCGCGCCGACGGCGGAGAAGCTGGGTCTCGCGGTCGAGATCCACGACGATCTCGCCGAGTACGACCGCGACCTGCCGATCTATATCCCGATCGAGGCCGGGCGGGCGGGATCGTCCCCGGCGGGCGTCGCGCCGAACACTGTACCGGCGCAATCGGATCCGGCATCCGCACAATCGGAAACGGCAGCGGCCCGATCGAGCGGGTCAGCGGCGCGGTCGGACGCGTTCCACCGGGAGTTCCGGGCCGTCTACGAGCGGATCAAGACGGGCTATCTCCCCGAGCAGATCGATGGTCCGGCCTTCATCGCCCGGGTAGGCGCCGCGATCGACGAGATCGTGTCGGCGGCGGCACCGGCCGATACCGTGGTCGTCTTCGCCCACGGCGGCGTGGTCAATGTCACGCTGCAGGATGTCCTGGGCCTGGAGCGTCCGCTGACCTTCCCGATCGACTACTGCTCGATCACCCGAATCCTCTACTCGCGCACCGGCCGCCGCACCGCGGCCACGATCAACGAGAACGGGCACGTCTGGGACCTGCTGCCGCGCAACCTGACCGGCAACGCCTGAGACTCCGGGCACAACTCCCAGCCAGTTGCCAGCCCGGTCGGATCCTCGTCTCAGCAACGACTCGACACGACGACCGCGAATGGCACCGGTCGGACCCGGGCGGCTGGAACGGCCCGGGACGCTGGCACGAGGGCCCGGGTCCCGACGGACCTCGGATCTTCCATCGAGGTCCGGGCGGTCCCGCACTGCCCTCGACCGGCTCCTTCGGCTGAGTCCGCCCCACGCACGCAGGAGGGCCGCTCCGAACGGGAGCGGCCCTCATCGCACATCGGCTCACGCCATGCCGGAGACCCAGTTGTGCATCCAGGAGATGGCCGTCTGGCCGCCGCCGACCCGGTAACTGCCGTAGGCGGTGTGCGCCCCGGACCCGTAGAAGTCCTCGAGCTGCTGCACCCGCTGCTTGTTGGCGCTCTCCGAGAGCTGCGACTGCAGCGTCGGGATGCCGCCGTGCGCGAACAGGTCGCCGATGATCGAACCGGCCTCGAGCTGGTACCGCCACATGTTGGCCGCGTTGGCGCCCGACGCCTGCGCCAGGAAACCGGCGAAGCGGGTGATGAAATCCGTATCCGCGGTCGAGCAGTACAGGTCGCCCTCGGCGCAGATGGTGCGCACGCGGTCGCTGACGAAGCCGAAGCCGCCGACGCGGGGACCACCGGAGCCGGCGCCACCGGCGGGCGGGCCGACCTGGATGTCGGTGGGCGAACGACGCGGATCGGAGATCAGGCCGACGCCGGAGATCTTGTCCGGGGAGACCACGCCGAGCCCGGTGCCGAGCTCCGCCGCGAGGTCACCGGCGGCGTCCGCGCCCTGGCTGTAGCCGACGAGGGCGTAGCGGGTGGCGCCGCACCGCGCGGCCATCGAACCGATCAGGCCCCGGGCCCCATCGATCGCCTGCTTCTTGGACGCACCGTAGACGTCGCCCTCCCACGGGAAGGCCGTGGCGGCGTAGGAGACATAGTCGACCTCCGCCGAACTCGGCAGTCCGCGCGTGACACCGGCCAGCATGCCCGGGCCCGTCATGTCCTCGGGCTTGTGGTCGCCGGTCTCCCAGGTTCCAGGGATCGCCACCACGTACAGGCTCGGGCACCCCGGAGCCGCTGCGGCGGAGCCGGTTCCGAGCGCGGTACCGGTTACCACGCCAGACAACACCGCTGCCGCCGCTCCTGCAGCCGCGACCAACTTCTTCACCCGCATACCGCTCCAGTTCAAGCCCGGCCCCGGCAGGGGCACCCGACTACTTGCTGACAATGGTGAGCGCACCGGATTTCCGGTTGGTTAACGCGGGGCTAACCAAAACTACTCGCTCCTATGAGCTTGGAAACAGACCGATTGCCTGGTCCGATGCCACACCGCTGCCAAGAATAAAGGGCTCTTTGCAGAAGTGCCATTCGACCAGCTGAAGTCGTCCGATTTCCGTCGAATTGTTCGGATACACGAAAAGTGCCCGCGGCCAATGGCTCACGGGCACCTTCGTTGTCGTTCGCTAGCGCTGTGCGACCGTCGTCGGGACGATCGGCGCGGGCAGCGCGGTATCGCCCTCGAGGAACGTGTCCACCGCGGACGCGGCGGCCCGGCCCTCGGCGATGGCCCACACGATCAGCGACTGGCCGCGGCCCATGTCACCGGCGACGAACACGCCGGGCACGGTGGTCTGCCAGTCCTTGTCGCGCTTGACGTTTCCGCGCTGGTCGTAGCCGACGCCCAGATCCTCGAGCAGGCCCGTCTTCTGCGGCCCGGTGAAGCCCATGGCGAGCAGCACCAGGTCGGCCTCGAGGGTGAAGTCGGAGCCTTCGACCTTCTCGAAACGGCCGTTGACCATTGTCACCTCGTGCGCCTGCAGCGCGGTGACCCTGCCGTCCTCGCCGACGAAACGCTCGGTGTTGACCGAGTAGACGCGCTCGCCGCCCTCCTCGTGGGCCGAGGACACCCGGTACATCAGCGGGTAGGTCGGCCACGGCGTCGACTCCGCGCGCTCCTCCGGCGGACGCGGCATGATCTCGAACTGGTGCACGCTCTCCGCGCCGTGCCGGTGCGAGGTGCCCAGGCAGTCGGCGCCGGTGTCACCGCCGCCGATGATGACGACCTTCTTGCCCTGGGCGTTGATCGGGGGCAGGCCGTTCTCGTCGGTGATCGGATCGCCCAGCTGCACCCGGTTCGACAGCGGCAGGAACTCCATCGCCTGATGGATGCCGTCCAGGTCGCGGCCCGGGATCGGGAGATCGCGCGCGATCGTCGAGCCGCCCGCGAGCACGACGGCGTCGAACTTCTCGCGCAGTTGCGCGGCCGTGATGTCCACGCCCACGTTCACGCCGGTCTTGAAGACGGTGCCCTCGGCCTCCATCTGCGCCAGCCGGCGGTCGATGAAGCGCTTCTCCATCTTGAATTCCGGGATGCCGTAGCGCAGCAGGCCGCCGATGCGGTCGTCGCGCTCGAACACCGTCACCGTGTGACCGGCCCGGGTCAGCTGCTGCGCCGCGGCCAGACCCGCCGGGCCCGACCCCACCACGGCGACCTTCTTACCGGTCAGCCGGGTCGGGTACACCGGGGCCACCCAGCCCTCGTCGAAGGCGTTCTCGATGAGCTCGACCTCGACCTGCTTGATGGTCACCGGATCCTGGTTGATGCCGAGTACGCACGACGCCTCGCACGGCGCGGGGCACAGCCGCCCGGTGAACTCCGGGAAGTTGTTGGTGGCGTGCAGGCGATCGATGCCCTCGCGCCAATTGCCCCGGTACACCAGGTCGTTCCACTCGGGAATCAGGTTCCCCAGCGGGCAGCCGTTGTGGCAGAACGGGATTCCGCAGTCCATGCAGCGACTGGCCTGGGTCTTCAGGGTGTCGTGCGAGAAACCCTCCTCGTAGACCTCTTTCCAGTCCATCAGGCGCAGCGGAACCGGCCGCCGCTCGGGCAGCTCCCGCTTCGTGTGCTTCAGAAATCCTTGTGCGTCACCCATGTACGGCCTCTGACCTCCGCGCCTCATCGGCGCACCCAACAAATCCGGTGCGTCTCACGTCAGCCACGGGCGGCCTCCATGATTGCCTCGTCCACATCCCGGCCCGACTTCTCAGCCTCGGAGATAGCCAGCAATACCTTCTTGTAGTCGCGCGGCATAACCTTCACGAAGTGGTTCACCTGCTGCGACCAGTCACCCAGGATGCGTTCCGCGACGGCCGATCCGGTCTCGTCGCGGTGCCGGGTGATGGCGTCCCGCAGCCAGGTGAAGTCGTCGCCGGACAGCGGCTCGACCGCGTCGGCCTGCTCCGGGTTGAGCTGCTTCTCGAAGCTGCCGTTCGGGTTGTAGACGTAGGCGATACCGCCCGACATGCCCGCGCCGAAGTTGCGGCCGGTCTCGCCGAGGATGACCACCTTGCCGCCGGTCATGTACTCGCAGGCATGGTCGCCCACGCCCTCGACGACCGCGGTGGCGCCCGAGTTGCGCACGCAGAACCGCTCGCCCACGACGCCGCGGATGAATACCTCGCCGCTGGTGGCGCCGAACAGGATCACGTTGCCCGCGATGATGTTCTGCTCCGCGACGAACTCCCGCGGGGCGTTCAGCGAGGGCCGCACGACGAGATGACCGCCCGAAAGCCCCTTGCCGACATAGTCGTTCGCGTCACCGAAGACCCGCAGCGTGATACCCGCCGGGACGAACGCGCCGAAGCTGTTACCGGCCGAGCCGGTGAACGTGATGTCGATGGTGTCGTCGGGCAGGCCCGCACCACCGTAGAGCTTGGTCACCTCGTGGCCGAGCATGGTGCCGACGGTCCGGTTCACGTTCGTGATCTTGGTTTCGAACTTCACCGCCTTGCCGCGCTCCAGGGCGTCGGCGGACTGGGCGATGAGCTGGTTGTCCAGCGCCTTGTCCAGGCCGTGGTCCTGCTCCTTGGTGCAGCGCCGATCCTGGTACATGAACGCCGTCTCGACATCGTCGAGGATCGGCGACAGGTCCAGCTTGCTGGCCTTCCAGTGCTCCTTGGCCTTGGTGGTGTCGAGCAGGTCGACGCGGCCGATGGCCTCGTCCAGCGTGCGCAGCCCCAGCGAGGCCAGCAGCTCGCGCACCTCCTCGGCGATGAACAGCATGAAGTTCTCGACGAACTCCGGCTTACCCGTGAAGCGCTGGCGCAGTACGGGATTCTGCGTCGCGACGCCCACCGGGCAGGTGTCGAGGTGGCACACGCGCATCATGATGCAGCCCGAAACCACCAGCGGCGCGGTGGCGAAGCCGTACTCCTCGGCGCCGAGCAGCGCGGCGATCAGCACGTCGCGGCCGGTCTTCATCTGGCCGTCGACCTGCACCACGATGCGGTCGCGCAGGCCGTTGAGCAGCAGCGTCTGCTGGGTCTCGGCGAGGCCGAGCTCCCACGGGCCGCCCGCGTGCTTGAGCGAGGTCAGCGGGGAGGCGCCGGTGCCGCCGTCGTGGCCCGAGATCAGCACCACGTCCGCGTGCGCCTTGGAGACGCCCGCGGCGACGGTGCCGACGCCCGGCTCGGCGACCAGCTTCACGTGAATCCGCGCCTGCGGGTTCGCGTTCTTCAGGTCGTGGATCAGCTGGGCGAGATCCTCGATGGAGTAGATGTCGTGATGCGGCGGCGGGGAGATGAGACCCACCCCCGGCGTGGAGTGCCGCACCTCGGCGACCCACGGATACACCTTGTGCGCCGGAAGCTGGCCGCCCTCACCGGGTTTCGCACCCTGCGCCATCTTGATCTGGATATCGGTGCAGTTGGTCAGGTAGTGCGCGGTCACGCCGAAGCGGCCCGAGGCCACCTGCTTGATCGCAGACCGCCGCCAGTCGCCGTTCTCCTCCGGCTCGAAGCGCGACACCGATTCGCCGCCCTCACCCGAATTCGACCGGCCGCCGAGGCGATTCATCGCGACCGCGAGGGTCTCGTGCGCCTCGGCGGAGATGGAGCCGTAGCTCATCGCGCCGGTGGAGAACCGCTTGGCGATCTCCGACGCGGGCTCGACCTCCTCGATCGGGATCGGGTGCCGTGTCTCGGACTTGAACTTGAACAGCCCGCGCAGCGAGGCCAGCCGCTCGGACTGGTCGTCGACGAGCTTGGTGTACTCCTTGAAGATCTTGTACTGGCCCGTGCGGGTGGCGTGCTGCAGCTTGAACACCGTGTCCGGGTTGAACAGGTGGTATTCGCCCTCTCGCCGCCACTGGTACTCGCCGCCCACCTCGAGCTCGCGGTGCGCGCGCTCGTTGCGGTTCTCCAGGAACGCCACCCGGTGCCGGGCCGCGACCTCGCCCGCGATGTCGTCCAGGCCGATGCCGTTCAGCGGGGAGGTCAGGCCGGTGAAGTACTGGTCGCACAGGTCCTGCGACAGGCCCACGACCTGGAACAGCTGCGCGCCCCGGTAGGAGGCGATGGTGGAGATGCCCATCTTGGACATCACCTTCAGCACACCCTTGCCCGCACCCTTGATGTAGTTCTTGCACGCCTTGTCGTAGTCGGCGGCGAGATCGCCGGTGCTGCCGGGAATGTCGAGCGCATTGCGCTCGAGCATGTCCTCGATCGACTCGAAGGCCATGTACGGGTTGATCGCGGCCGCGCCGAAGCCGACCAGCATGGCCATGTGGTGCACCTCGCGGGCGTCACCGGCCTCCACGACCAGCCCGACCTTGGTGCGGGTGCGCTCGCGCACCAGGTGGTGGTGTACCGACGCGGTGAGCAGCAGCGACGGGATCGGCGCCAGCTTCTCGTTGGATTCGCGGTCGGACAGCACGATGATGCGGGCGCCGCCGTCGATGGCGGTCGAGACCTGCTCGTTGATCGCCTGCAGCGCCTTGCGCAGGCCCTTGCCGCCCTTCTTGACCGGGTACAGGCCGTGCACGACCACCGAACGCAGGCCCGGGTGCGAGCCGTCGTCGTTGATGTGGACGAGCTTGGACAGCTCGTCGTTGTCCAGGATCGGCTGGGTCAGCGTGATCTGACGACAGGATTCCGGACTCGGGTGCAGCAGGTCGGACTCCGGGCCGATCATGCTGCGCAGGCTGGTGACGATCTCCTCGCGGATGGCATCCAGCGGCGGGTTGGTGACCTGCGCGAACAGCTGCGAGAAGTAGTCGAACAGCAGCCGCGGGCGGGCCGACAGCACCGCGATCGGGGTGTCGGTGCCCATCGAGCCGAGCGCTTCGCCGCCGGTTTTGGCCATCGGCGAGATCAGCAGGTTCAGCTCCTCGGTGGTGTACCCGAAGATCTGCTGCCGGATCAGGACGCGATCGTGCGACATATGCACGTGCGGGCGGTCGGGCAGGTCCGACAGCTTGGTCGGGCCGTCGTCCAGCCACTCCTGGTACGGGTGTTCGCCCGCCAGTTGGGTCTTGATCTCGTCGTCGCCGATGATGCGGCCCTGCGAGGTGTCGACCAGGAACATCCGGCCCGGCTGCAGTCGGACCTTCTTGACCACCTTGGACGGCTCGATATCCAGGACGCCGACCTCGGACGCCATCACGACCAGGCCGTCGTCGGTCACCCAGATGCGGGACGGACGCAGGCCGTTGCGGTCCAGCACCGCGCCGATGACGGTGCCGTCGGAGAAGCACACCGACGCCGGGCCGTCCCACGCCTCCATGAGGAACGAGTGGTAGCGGTAGAAGGCCCGGCGCGCCGGGTCCATCGACTCCGCCCGCTCCCAGGCCTCCGGGATCATCATCAGCACGGCGTGCGGCAGGCTGCGGCCGCCCAGGTGCAGCAGCTCCAGCACCTCGTCGAAGCGCGCGGTGTCCGAGGCGCCCGGGGTGCAGACCGGGAAGATCTTCTCCAGCCGGTCCTGCCCCTGCGAATCGGTACCGAACACGTCGGACTTCAGCAGCGCCTCGCGGGCCCGCATCCAGTTCTCGTTGCCGGTGACGGTGTTGATCTCACCGTTGTGGGCCACCCGGCGGAACGGGTGCGCCAGCGGCCAGGACGGGAAGGTGTTGGTGGAGAAGCGCGAGTGCACGATGCCCAGCGCCGATTCCACCCGGTCGTCCTGCAGGTCCAGGTAGAACGCCCGCAGCTGCGGGGTGGTGAACATGCCCTTGTAGACGAAGGTCTGGCCGGACAGGCTCGGGAAGTAGACGGTCTCGCGGCCGACCGCGCCCTCGCCGGGGCCCTGCTTGCCGAGTTCGTGCTCGACGCGCTTGCGCACCACGTAGGCGCGGCGCTCGAGGTCCATCCCCGACAGCTGCTCGGCGGAGTCGGCGGGCGAGGCGATGAAGAGCTGGCGGAAGGTCGGCATCGCGTCGCGCGACAGCGCGCCCAGCGACGACTCGTCGATCGGGACCTCGCGCCAGCCGAGGACGGTCAGTCCCTCTTCCTTGACGATCTTCTCGACGTGGTAGCGGGCCCGGGCCGCCTCGCGGCGGGCCTGCGGCAGGAAGGCGATGCCCGTGGCGTAGGAGCCCTCGGGCGGCAGCTCGAAGTCGACCACGGCGCGGAAGAACCGGTCCGGTACCTGGATCAGGATGCCCGCGCCGTCGCCCGAGTTGGGCTCGGCGCCCGCGGCGCCGCGGTGTTCCAGGTTCAGCAATGCCGTAATGGCCTTGTCGACGATGTCGCGGCTGCGGCGGCCGTGCATGTCGACGACGAACGCGACACCGCAGGCGTCGTGCTCGTACGCCGGGTCGTAGAGACCGGTGGGTCCACGTCCGTAGTCAGCGCCACCGTAACCGGCACCGGACCTGTGGCCAGGAAGTTGCGTCATGCCTCTGCCTTCAAAAAATTCAGGCCTTCGATGAAATCGGGCCTTCGTCGATCGCCTCCGTCTAGACTGCGCCCGGACGTTTCGGAGACCAGCTGCGCTGATGGTCTTCCCGTGCAGTCGACTCTCCAGTTGTCCACCCGCTCCGATGTCGCAGGCGGGTGTTCGGCGGTAACGAAACCCTTATGGTTTTGCTGGCCGCCGCGCCGTTCTCGCCCGCTAGGCTGTTGCCACGGCTCGTGGCCGGGTCGGGCGTTGTAGCCGGACATTTCGTGTCCGGCGCTAAGAGCAAACGATAAGTCAGGACGTGAGCCCAACCAACTTAGGTTGTGCTAAGAACGGCGTCTACCTGGGCTTCTTCATCGGTCCTCCACTACCTGCGCGTTCTCCAGTGTAAAGCAGGTACGGATGATCGCTGAGTCGTGTGTGCCACTGTTCGCCATGGTCGCGTCGTGCCGCCCGGCGAGCCTGCACGTACGCCGCAAGATGCCCTCTTACCTGCATCAACCAAGAATTCCCAGGGCGCGGCTCGAACAAACCGAATGTAAGACGGCTAACTCTCCGGACACCCGCGGGTGACGTTCCGGACACGCAGGCAGCGGGTCGCGGCTGCGTTCAGACCGTACGGCTTCGTTTACCGACTGTGCGTTTCAGCACAGATCCAGCAAACCCTCGCCAGTGGGTTTTCTCACATCCGCCCACGGGCTCACGGCGCCGGGCACAGCGCGACCGCCGCGCGCACCAGCGCCGCCTGGTGCAGGGCGTCGGCCCGGCCGGAGGTCAGCACCGGAAAGACCGCGGCCGCAAGGCGTTCCACGCAGGCGGGACCGTCGAGTTCGCCGCGATGCGCGGCCAACTGCCGCAGCATCGCACCGTTCACCCGGTCGATCACGGGCCGCACCGCGGACAGGTCCGACGGCGTCGCGGGGGCCGAGCCCGGATCGAACCGCCATCGTGCCTGCAGGCCGCGCTGCACCACCTTGTTGGCCTCGATCTGGCCGTAGAACACCTGGCGTACCCAGGATTCGGGCAGGCCGAGGCCGTCGCCCGCGGCGGCCATCGAGTCGTAGACCTCCGCCTCTCGGGCCGGATCGTCGACCACGGGCGGCTGCCCCGTCCGGGCCGCGATGGCCCATTTCGCCGCGGCGACCGCATCGGCGGTGTTCAGGCGCTCGAGCACCAATTCGACGAGCCCGCCCAGCGGCGCGGGCGCCGGAGAGTCGGCGGTCTCCCCGGCCGCCGATGGCACGCGGTCGGCGCTCACCGGCGAGGCCGCGGCAAGCGCCGTCCCGAAGGAGACCGCGAAGGCCAGCACGAGTGTGGCGCCGCGTCTTTGGCGGCGTCCGTGGCGCCGTGGTCTCGCGAGTCTCCGGTCGTCGCTGCCGCCGCGCATATCCGAACCTCCTGTCGCCGAACCCCGAGATCCGGCTCCCCGTAACCGATCACCCACCGAGAGTAGGGATTAGCGCGCGGTCTCGGGGATACACGCGCCGATGATCTGTGAGGCTGACCACAACCCCGGCTCCGTACTCGGTAGAACGCGATCCAGCCTGTCACGCTGAAGTCGATTTTGCGCACGGCCGGGGGTCTCCGTGGTAGCGCGAGGTCCCGCCTCCGGCCCCGCCAGCGAAGTGAGCGACACCGTCGTCGGCATGCGAAAATGCCTGGGACTTAGAGGATGTGAGATCCCATGACCGACCCCCACGTCCCTGAACCGTCCGCTTCCCCCACCGGCCGCGGCGGCGATGTCCTCGGCAAATCCCGCCCGGCCGCGGTCGCCCTGCTGACCTGGCTCGGCGGGGCCGGAAACGAGGTGACCGACCGGCACGAGCGTTCCCACTACGCGGTCGGCGGCGCCGCGGTCCTGCTGTTGGCAGTGGTTTCCGGGGTGGTGGTGACGCTGGCGACCGCCGCCGCCCACTGGCCGCTGGTGATCGTCGTGCTCGCGGCTCTGCTCGCCCCGCTGGTGGTCGCCACGGGTGCGCGGGCACTGGCCGCCGTCCCGGCCGTGCGCGGGCTGACGACGGCTCCGCCGACCGCGCCCGCCAGGCGTCGCGGTGATCTGATCGCCAGGATCGCCGTCGCGGCGCTTGCGGGCGTGGTGCTCGCCGAGTTGGCGAGCACCGTCCTGCTGGGCGGTAACGTCGATCGGGAACTCGACGAAAGGGCAAGGCGCGATACGGAATCCGCGCCCGCGGTGGTCACCGCGCGCACCGAACTGGAGCAGGCGCGCACCGAGCGGGCGGGTCTGGACCAGGCAATCACCAAGGCGCAGGGCGATATCGACCAGAGCCTGACCATCGCGCGCTGTGAATACAACCCGTCGCCGGAGTGCCCGCAGACCAAGATCACCGGAGTGCCCGGCAGCGGCCCCGAGACGCAGACCGCCAACGACATGCTCGCCGACGCGCGCGCCCGGCTTGCCGACGCGCAGGCCCGCGTGCAACCGCTCGACAACCGGATCACCGAGCGGCAGCGGACCTTCGACGAAGCCCGCGCCGACGCCTCCGACACCGGCGATCGGGGGCTCGGCGCCCGCTGGCTCGCCATGAACGACTACACCACCGGCCATGCGGGGGCCCTGCTGCTCCGGCTGGCGACCATCGTCGTCGGCGTGGTCTTGACGCTGCTGCCGCTGCTGCTGCGGTGGTGGCGCGGCGAGACGTCGTTCGACCGGCGGATCGCCGCGCGGGCGGTGGCCGACCGCGCCGAGCAGCAGGCCGCGGTCGCCATCGCGGTGAAGCGGGCCGAGGTGCGCGCCGAGGCCGAGAAGCTGCGCGCCGACCACGAATTGGCCGCCACCCACCTGGCCGTGCACGCCGACACCGCGATCGATCGCGAACGGCAGCGCAAGCGCATCGTCGCCGCGATCGGCAACTTCGAGATCGGCATCACCGAGCCCGCGCGCCGCGCGGTCGCCGATTTCGAGGCCATGGCAGAACTTCCGCCCGCACCCGCGGCCGGAGAACACAGCTCCGCGTCCCAGGAGGGGAACGTGACACAGCCGCACAACCTGCCCGCCCGGCTGCCGTCGGGACAGCTGGCCCCGATGGATCCGCAGGGGGCCGTGGTCTCGGCGAGCGCCGCGCGTCCGGCACCGAAAAAGGGTGGCGGGCTGGAACTTCCGGTGATCGGCACGGTGCCCTTCACCGATACCGCGGCCCGCTGGATCAGGCCGCTGGTGCCGTCGTTCGTCGCCAATGCCGTCGATACCGCCACCCACCCGATGCGCACCGTGCGCCAGGCGTTCGAGGAGGCCGAGGAGATCACCTTCACCCTGCGCCGCACCCGCAGGGTCACGGTGAACTCCGATGATTCGGGCTACGCCGCGCCGGGCGGACAACAACTGTCGGGTGGCTCACCGCAGGGCGGGCAGCGGGTGGTCGACGCGCCCTACCCGGATTCCGCCGAGGGGCGGTACGGCCTCGACGCCCCGCGCCGCGCCGATGCGCTGGCGACTCGCCGAGGCGCCGGCGAACTGGAGGACCGCGGCCCCCGGCAGTTGCCCCCGGGATCGGACGAACACTGAACCACACTCGCGGCGGTACCCGATTGTTTCACGTAGAACATGTAAACGACCAGGTACCAACGGTTCTCGGTTCCTGATTCAGCCACGCACCGCGACGGCGTCCACCTCGAACTGCATGCCGGGCATCGCCAACGCCGCCACACCCGTCAGGGTCTGGGTCGGCGGACGGTCGCCCCAGATCTCGGCGACCTTCTTGCCGATCACGCCGAGCTTGTCTAGATCATGGTCGACGATATGGGTCCGCAGCTGCGCCACATCGGCGAAATCCAGACCCACCGACCCCAGTGCGATCCCGAGATTGTCGAAGGCGCGATCCACCTGCGTGGCGAAGTCGTCGCTGGTGGTGTGCCCGGTGGCATCGGAGTCGTACTGACCGGCGATGAAGACCAGTTCGCCGGTCACCCGGGCGACATGGCTGTAGCCGAACCCGGTCGGATCGTGCAGTTCGGCCGGATTGCTGATTTCGATGGGCATGCGAATTCCTTCGAGTCGGATGACGGCTGACAACACGAAGACGACGGCGCGTATGCCCCGACTGTGACACGACCTCCGATCGCGCACACCCGAAGGCACGGATGCCGAGGCCGAGGCCGCGTTGCCCTGCATCGGGCGGCAGCATCGGGCCGACGTCCGAGAGGAGGCAGCACCTTGTCCGACAAGCCGTTCGCAGGGTGCCACATCGTCGTCACCGGCGAGATCATCGTCATGGACGGCGGCCGCCTCCTGGCCTGATGCCGACCGCCTACCGGCGCGGCGGTGACTCCGTACACTCCCCCGAACGGGTCTCGGCGGGAGCGAGTTCCGGCACGCGACAACGGGTCGCTCGGTCCGTGCCACCGCCCGGATCGGTCGCCGCGGTTCTGGTTCGGAACGCGATCACCGCGGCCACGACCAGGATCACCGCGGTGGCGATCGAGGCCAGGTGGATGCCGGTCACGAAGGACTCGCGGGCCGAGTCCAGCAGCGATGCGGCCGCCTGCTCGGGGAGCCCGCGCGCGGTGTCGACCGCGCCGCCGAGGGATTCACGGGCCGTGGTCAGCTGGGACCCCGGCACCGCGGACACATCGAGGCCGCGCCGGAACACCGACATCACCACGCTGCCGAGCACCGCGACGCCGAGCGCGATACCGGCCTCGTAGGCGGTCTCCGAGACCGCGGCCGCCGCACCGGCGCGCTCGGTCGGAGCCGCGCCGACCACCAGATCCGACGAAACCGTCAGCGCCACACCGACACCCGCGCCCACCAGCAGGAACCCGGCGACGAACGCCGTGACGCCCGCGGCTGGATCGGCGCTCAGCCAGACGAACAATCCGGCGCCGAGCGCGGCCACCACCAGCGCACCGGCGAGCACCCGGGTCGGCCGCCACATCCGGACCAGCCAGGCCGAGATCAGCGCCGTCACCATGCTGGCCAGAGTGCCCGGCAACAGGTGCAGCCCGGCATCCAGCGGCGAACGGCCCTGCACCAGCTGCAGGTACTGCGACCCGAAGAACAGCACACCGGCGAGCGCGAACACCGCCAGCAGGCTGGTCAGCACCGCGGTGCGGAACCGCGGCAGCGCGAACAGCCGCAGGTCCAGCATCGGATCGGCCAGGGTGCGCTGCCGACGCGCGAACAGCACACCGGCGAGCACGCCGACCCCGGCGATACCCAGCATCGACAGGTTCGGACCGTGCGCCGCGATCTCCTTGACCGCGTACACGATCGGCACCATCGCCAGCATCGACAATCCGGCGCTGACCAGATCGAACCGGCCCGGGTTCGGATCACGCGACTCCGGGACCAGCAACGGTCCCAGTGCGACCAGCACCAGCATCACGGGCAGATTGATCAAGAACACCGAGCCCCACCAGAAATGCTCCAGCAGCCAGCCGCCCAGCAGCGGGCCGACCGCGGCGCCACCGGTGGCCGCGGCGCTCCATACCGCGATCGCGGTGGTGCGCTGGCGCGCATCGGTGAACATCGCGCGGATCAGGCCCAGGGTGGCGGGCATCAGCGTGGCGCCCGCGATGCCCTGCAGCACGCGCGCGGCGATCAGCATCTCCGGATTCACCGACCAGGCCGCGACCGCGGAGGCGACGCCGAATCCGGCGGCGCCGATCAGCAGCAGTCGGCGACGGCCGATGCGGTCACCGAGCGTGCCCATGGTGACCAGCAGACCCGCCAGCACGAACGAGTACACGTCGATGATCCACAGCAGTTGCGGCGTGGTCGGCGCGAGGTGGGAACTGATCGCTGGCACCGCGGTGTCCAGCACCGTCGCGTCCACCGAGATGAGCAGCAGCGCCAGCACCAGCACGCCGAGACCGGCCCAGTCCCGGGCGGTCGCCCGGCTCGCGACAGCGGTGGTGTTCATGTCCCTCTCGACTTCCGTCGTGCGCTTTCTATTACCGTCCAGACGGTACAGTAACAGAATAACCGTCCGGACGGTACAGTCGATCGCGTGACAACCACCACTCGCGATCGGATCCTCGACGCCCTCGAGACGCTGTTGCTGGACAAGGGCATGTCCCAGGTGACCCTGGAGAGCGTGGCGGCGGCCGCCGGCGTCTCCAAGGGCGGCCTGCTGTACCACTTCAAGAGCAAGGACGCGCTGCTGGCCGGTCTGGTCCGGCGGCTCGGCGAACGCGCGGAGGAACAGCTGAGCGGCGCCGTGGCGCAGGGCAAGTCGGTCGCCGAGTGGTACCTGCAGACACCGAGCCCCGACGACGACGCCGATGCGCTGGAGATAGCGCTCTTCCGGTCCATGGTCGCCGCCATGCGCACGGTGGATGCCGCACAGGATGTCGGCGACGACGAGGTGCAGCGCGCCCTCGTCGACACCATGGACGCCTGGGGCACGGGCCTCGACCAGGAGATAGCCGACCCGGTCCGCGCGGACATCATCCGACTGGTCGGCGACGGGGTGTATCTGCGCGCCCTGCTCGGTCTGCCACCCGTCGACCCGGAGCGCTATCGGGCAGTCGTCTCCCGACTGTTGCAGCGCTGAACCCGGGCCGCTCCGCGCGCCGGTGAAAGGCCGGGAACCGTGCGCACCGCGATGACCCGGATAAACTCGGGCGCGTGTTTCCAGCCGCGGCCGAGGGGGCCGGTCCGTCGCCGGGTCCGGCCGCGTCCGAGGCGGCTCCGCTGACACCGGCCACCGTCTCCGGTGCGCACGGGCCGGAACCGGCTGGGCCCGCCGCTGCGCTACCGATTCGGCCGCTGTCGTTTCGCGAACTGCTGGATCTGCCCTTCGCGCTGATCCAATCCCGGGTCCGGCTGCTGGCGGCGATGGCGGGAGCCGGGTTCGTGATCGCGTCGGGAGCGGTGGTCGCGATCACCGCGGCCGGATCGGCCCTCACGGCTGGCTCGGATACCGGAACGGCCTGGTCGGCGGTGCTCTCCACACTGGTATTCGCCTGGCTGCTGCGCTCCTACGTGCGCGGGGTGGCCGTTCCCATCGGGTTGGCGAGCGCAAACCGGAGTCCGATCACCTGGCGTGCGACCGCACGACGGCTGGCGGCGAACGCCGGTGGGCTGCTGCGATACCGGGCCGTGTCCACCGGCATCAGCATCGGCGTGCTGATCCCCGGGACGGCGCTGATCATCACGCTGCTGCCCGCGCTGGCCTGGCTGGGTTGGCTGCGGGCGCGCCGCTGCCTCAGCACACCGGCGCTGTTCGACGGGCCGGTGCGGTACCGCGACGCGGCCGCGCGGGCGCGGAACCTGGCCGTCGGGGCGGAATGGCGCCTGTCCGGCGTGTGGCTGACGCTGCGCGCCCTGCTGCTGGTGCTGGTCGTGCCGCTGCTGGGCATCGTGTTGTTCGCCGCCGAGATCTCCGGCACCCATCGCTGGGCGACCATCACGCTGGCGACTTCGACGGTGCTGTTCCTCACGGCGGCGACCGAAATGGTCGAGTCTGCCTCCGACATCGTGGCCTATGTCGACCGCTGCTGTCGCCGCGAGGGCCGCGACATCCGAATCCCCGCCGGGGCCAACGGTATTCGAACGGTCGCGCCGTGACCGGCACCGACCCGCGCGAGCCCTGGCCGCCCGCTCACGCCGCCGAACCGCCCGCCCCACCGCCGCCCGAACTCGGCCCGGCCGCCAGCCACCGCGGGGCCGCCGAGACCGCCGCCGCACGACACGACTACCACACCGCCGTGCGGGAGCGGTTCCGCGCGGTCGTGCGGGGGCTGGAACAAGGTGGCGTCCTCCCGGTGCGCCGAGCACGGACCGCGCACGAGACCGCCGCGGCCGCGGTCCGGGCACTGCCCGACCGAACCGGCGAACTCCCCACCGCCGCACACGATTTCGACGAGGTCGTCTACGGCGCCCGGACCGCCACCGCCGACGAGTACCGGCGGCTCGAGCAGGCCGACATCTTCTCGCTGGCCCCGCCGCCGTCCCCCGAACCGGTCGAGGCGACCGCCCGGCACCGCCGATCGCTGCGGATACCCCCACTGCCGCAACTGATTCGGGACCCGAAGTTCTGGGCCGCCGTGCTCGCGGCGCTGGCGCTCGCGGCGGTGCTGTATCTGCTGATCCGCCTGGCCGCCGCGCCGACGGCGCCACCTCCGCCGACCGCGAACCGGCCGCCCGATCCCGGCGGCTACTCGCCGCCCGATCCGAACCTCGAGGGTTCCGATTCGATCTTCGGCGGACCACCCTGGCTCGTCTACGGTGGCCTGCAGTGGCTGATCTTCGGTGTGATCGTGGTGTGGTGGCGGGCCCGCCGCCGCGGCGCGCTCGTCGGCGAACCGCGTCCGGTGGAGGTCGCCGCGAACGAGCTGCTCAGTGGGCAAGCGGCGCTGTACCGCAGATCGGGCGACCGCGATCATGTGGCCGCCGTCCTGCGCGCGGCGACGCTGCGCCGGATCCGCCCCGCCCTGGGCCTCACCCCCGACGCCCCCGCGCCGCGGGTGGCCGAGGCGGTCGGCCAGCGCACGAGCCTGCCGGTCGAGCAGGCCGGTGCCGTGCTGTTCGGCCCGGTCGGCGACGACGACACGCTGCGGCTGGTGGCCGCGCACCTGGAACGCATCGAATCGGAGATCGGATGACGGAGAGCCAATGACGACGCCGGACAGCGACCAACCCCCGACCGCCGCCGACGCCCACCGGGCCTTCGGCGCGCTGCGCGCCGAGATCGGGAAGGCCGTCGTGGGCAACGACCAGGCCGTCATGTTCCTGGTGCTGGCGCTGCTGTGCCGCGGGCACGTACTGCTCGAAGGCGTTCCGGGCGTGGCGAAGACGCTGCTGGTCCGGTCCCTGGCGACCGCCCTGGACCTGGACCACGCCCGGGTCCAGTTCACCCCGGACCTGATGCCCGGCGACGTCACCGGTTCGCAGATCTACGACCCGCATTCGGCGGAGTTCACCTTCCGCCGCGGCCCGGTGTTCACGAATCTGCTGCTGGCCGACGAGATCAACCGCACCCCGCCGAAAACCCAGTCGGCCCTGCTGGAATCAATGGAGGAGCGGCAGGTCTCCGTCGACGGCGAACCGCAGCCGCTGCCCGACCCGTTCGTGGTGGTGGCCACGCAGAACCCGATCGAACAGGAGGGCACCTATCCGCTGCCCGAGGCGCAGCTGGACCGCTTCCTGTTCAAGGTCGACATCGAATTGCCGGGCCGCGACGACGAATTCCGCATCCTGCAGCGGCATGCGGCGGGATTCGATCCACGCGACCTCGCCGCGGCGGGGCTGCGACCGGTGGCCGGACCGGACCACCTCGCCGCCGCCCGCGCCGCGGCCGCCGGGGTCCAGGTCAATCCCGAGGTGATGGCCTACATCGTCGATCTGTGCCGAGCCACCCGCGCCGCCGCGGCGGTGCGGCACGGCGCCTCGCCCCGCGGCGCGACCGCGCTGCTGGCCGCGGCCCGAGCCTTCGCCTGGCTCACCGGTCGCGACTTCGTCACCCCCGACCACGTGAAAACCGTTGCGGCGCCGGTGCTGCGGCATCGGCTGCAGCTGCGTCCGGAGGCGGAACTGGATGGCGTGACAGCCGAGGGCGTGATGTCCTCGCTGCTGCTGTCCGTGCCGGTCCCGGTGTAGCCCATGGTGGTCACGGGTCGGCTGGCGGCCGTCGCGGCGGTCGCGGCGGTCACGGCCACGGCGGTGCTGTCGTCGTGGTGGGGCGTAGTGCTCCTGACCGGTGTCCTGACGGCCCTGATCGGCGTCGATGTGCTGGCCCTCGGCCGCGTCGACGGGCTGGAACTGTCGCGGCTCCCGGTCACCACCGTGCGACTGGGCCGGTCCGCGGCGGTGGAGCTGACGGTGGTCAACCGCGGCTCGCGTACCGTGCGCGGCGTGCTGTGGGACGACTGGCCCGAGAGCGCTCGGGCGACCACGCGCGCCCATCCGCTGCATCTGCCGCCGAACACCAGGATCCGTCTGACCACCACGCTGCGGCCGAGTTTCCGCGGCGACCGCGCGGCGGGCCCGGTGACCCTGCGCCTGCTCGGCCCGATGGGCTTGGCCGGGCGGCAGTTCCGCCGCACCGTGCCCGCCCGGGTGCGTGCCCTGCCGCCGTTCCGCAGCGAGGGCGTGCTGGCGTCGAAGGTCGCCGAATTGCACCTGCTCGAGGGCAGCACCGTCGTGCACGCCCGCGGCCAAGGCTCGGAGTTCGACTCGTTCCGCGAGTACGTCGCCGGTGACGACGTGCGCGCGATCGATTGGCGCGCCACCGCCCGCGCGGCCGACGTCCTGGTGCGAACCTGGCGACCCGAGCGGCATCGGCGGCTGCTGATACTGCTCGACACCGGCCGCCTCGCTGCGGGCCGGGTCGGCGACGGCACTCGACTCGACGCGAGTATCGAGGCCGCGCTGCTGCTCGGCGGGCTGGCCGCTGCGGCCGGTGACGCCGTCGACCTGCTCGCCTACGACCGCGAGGTCCGAGCCGAGGTACGGGGTGGCAGTGGAAAAGGGTTGCAGCCCAAGCTGTTGCACGCACTGGCCGGTGTGGTTCCCGCCTTGGTCGACACCGACACCGCGGGCCTCGTCCGCACCGCCCTGATGCGCGCGCGCCGCCGCGGCCTGGTGGTGTGGTTCACCAGCCTGGACGGCGCCATGGTGGAGGAGAATCTGCTGCCGGTCCTGCCGGTGCTCGCCCGGCGCCACCGCGTAGTGCTCGTCTCGGTCACCGATCCCGATGTGGCGACGGCGGCCGGACGGCGGGACGCGCTCACCGAGATCTACACCGCGGCCGCCGCCGAGACCCAGCTCGCCGAGCGCGCCCTCATCCAGGAATCGCTGCGCCGCAAGGGCATCGACGTGGTCACCGCCTCTCCCGACCGCCTCCCCGAGGCACTGGCCGACGAATACCTGGAACTCAAACGCTCCGGCGCCATGTGAAGAACCCACACCTACAGCGGCGTGGCCGCCCGCACGTGCGGAACGGGCGGGAGGGTGCGGCGCTGGCGTTCGGCGATCACCGCGCCGAGGATGTGCAACGGCGGGTAGCCCGGCGGTGGCGGCACCCGCAGCTGCGCGCAGACCGCCGTGACCAGGGCGTGGCCGAGGCTGTCCTGTACTTCGGGGCTGAGGCCCCGGAACCGGGTCAGATACTGGCGGACCGGCAGCGCGAGATCCTCGGTGAGGCCGGACAGCTCCAGCCGCTGCGCCCAGCCCGCCAGCCACGGCGGTGCGACGGCCAACGCGGGCACGGGAATTCGGGCGCGATCGTGCACGACCACCGTCCCGGCCAGCACGTCGCCGACCCGCCGCGCGCGCGGCGAGCACAGCGAGGTGACCACCGCGACGGCGCCGAATCCGCCCAGCGCCCAGAAGTCGACGATCGCCCCGGCGAGCCCCCGGGTGACGGCGTGCCGGAAGTCGACGGGACCGCCGTCGCCGCGCACCACCCGCAGCCCCAGCGCCAGCTTGCCGACGGTCCGGCCACGCAGCAGGGTCTCGCAGGTGATCGGATAACCGGCCAATACCGCGACGAGGGTCACCAGCACCGCGACGTCCAGCCACGCCGGATCCGGCCGCAGCCACACCACGACGGCCGAGACCCCGAGCACCAGCAACCAGCCCAGCACCAGTTGCAGCATCACATCGATGAGGAATGCCGCGGCCCGGGTCGGGATGCGCGCGATCGGCAGGTCCAGGGCGACGGCCTCGCCGGTGGTGAAAACGGCCATGCTGTGCACAGACTAGCCTGTTCGGCGTACCCGGGGGCGTTCGATTTCCTCCACCGGCGGCTTGGGAGATGCGGATGGACGTGGACGCGTACGCCTACACGCACAGGCGATCCTGGGACCGGCTCGACCAGCTGACCCGGCAGCGGCGGCTGTCCGGCGCCGAGACCGACGAGCTGGTACTGCTCTACCGCCGTACCTCGCAACACCTGGCCCGGCTGCAATCCCAGTCGCCCGATCCGGAGCTGATCGGAGGGCTCAGCGCGCTGCTGGCGCGGGCACGCGGCCGCACGCTCGGCGCCCGGCCCGATCCGTGGGCCGAGGTGGGGCTGTTCTTCTCCCATCGATTCCCGGCGGCGGTGTATCGGGCCGGACGGTGGTGGGCGGGCGTGGCGGTGGCATTCCTGGCCATGGCGGCCGGGCTCGGCACCTGGGTGTCCGGATCCGCCGCCGCGCGCGACGCGCTGGGTATCCCGGCGGATACCGATGTGCTCACCGGCCCCGGCGGTCAGTTCGAGACGTATTACTCCGAACATCCGCACGACGCGTTCGCCGCGCAGGTGTGGACCAACAACGCCTGGGTGTCCGCGATCGCGCTGTTCACCGGGGTGCTGCTGCTGCCCGCCGCCTACGTGCTGTTCATGAACGCCTTGAATCTGGGCATCTCGTTCGGGCTGATGGCCGACGCCGGGCGCCTGGATGCCTTCTTCGGTTTCATCCTGCCGCACGGGATGCTGGAGCTGACGGCCATCTTCGTGGCCGGGGGCGCGGGGCTGCAGCTCGGCTGGACGCTGATCGATCCGGGCCGGATGAGCCGCGCGCGGGCGCTCGCACGGCAGGGCCGGGCCACCGCGACCATCGCGTTGGGTCTGGTCGCCGTGCTGTTGGTGGCGGGACTCATCGAGGGTTTCGTGACGCCGAGCGGGCTGCCCGCACCGGTGCGCATCACGATCGGGCTGGTGGCCGAGCTGGCCTTCCTCGGATACGCCCTCGGCGCCGGGCGGAGCGCGGTAGTTACCGATCGGCGTACAGCCGACGAACACTCGGAAAATCGGTTGCCAGGAGGGTGACGGCCGACGATGATCTAGGCGGGGGATTTGAGATCCACTGGCCGCAGCGAGTCCAGCTCAGCTGCGGCCAGCGTTACCCCCAACTCTACACAATCGTTATCGCGGCGCAACCCGCCACGCCCAGCTCGCGCGTATAAGTCACGGTTCGAAAAACGACCGCCCGGCACCGCCTCTCACCCCGGTTCGCAAATTCGTAGCGTCCATTGTGCGAACGGGTCGAATTCGGCTCCCATCCGACCGTCCGGACGCTCCCGTTCGACCGATTCGACACTTGCGGTTTCGCCTGGATGGTCCCATTCCGGCGTTTGCCACCACACACTCGCCGATGATGTGGCGCCCACTGAGTACAGTTTCATCTGGGTGTTAATCACTGATACGGCAGATGACTACAAGGTTGCCACCAAAGAAACAAACTCAAAGTTCGTTATAGGTCAAGTTGTCCGAGTCACATCCTGTAATGGGCATTGATTCACGGATACACGCCCGACCGATACCGTGATAATTACGACAAACATCCGAAGAACGACGGCCCGCAACCTCATCCGTGCCGGTACATTCCCGCCTCCGACCCGCCCGAGTGCGGCGAAGATCACACCCTCGACGACCCCGAACGAGCGCGCCGCGGTACACGCGCACTCGACCTTCCCCGCCGCGGACCTCATCGCCGTGTCACGGACCATTGACAGACCGGCGACAGCGAACACGTTCGGCCGCAACGATTCCGGACGTCCGCACCGCTGCCGAGTGCCGGGTTACCGGCGGCGACAACGCTTTTCGGGGGCGAACTGCTGCACGCCCCGAGGCGAACAGAGAAGATAGCCCCCGTGCGGACCAAATTCTCCTCCGAACTCGCGGCGCTGACCGGTGAGCTGACCCGGCTGTCGGGGCTGGCGCACGAGGCGACCGAACGCGTCGCGGTGGCGGTGGCCGAATCCAACCTGACCGCCGCCTACGAGGTCTTCGCCCTCGACGAACAGCTGCAGACCCTGCACGGGACCTGCGAGAACCGGGCGGTGATCCTGCTCGCCCTGGAGGCGCCGGTGGCCCGCGACCTGCGGCACGTGGTGAGCGCGATTCAGATCGCCGACGATCTGTCCCAGATGAGCTGGCTCACCAGCCGCGTCGCCGACAGTGTGGTGCGCCGGTATCCGAATCCGGTGGCGCCGCCGGAGATCCTGTCGCTGCTCGCCGAGATCGGCGGGGGCGTCATCGAACTCGCGGCGGCGGCCCAGCGCGCCATCGCCACCGACGGGCCCGCGACCGAGCACCATGTGGTCGTCCCAGACGGCCGACTCACCGAACTCCAGCAACAGGTGCTGCACGCGATCTCGGCGCCGGAGTGGTCGCACGGCAGTGGCATGGCCGTCGACCTCGCCCTGCTCGTACATCACTACGAACGCTGCGCCGAGCACAGCGTGCGCATCGGCCGCCTGATCCGTTTCTTCCACACCGGAACGCCGCTGTCGGCACAGTCCGGCGAGCACTGACCCCACACCGATTCCCGTGGTCCGTGATTAGAGCACGGCGCCTCGGGAATGCATGAGGCATGCATACCGAACGGGTGTCGAATCTGTTGGGCGCGACGGCACTGGCGGTCAACGACAAGATGATTCGCGAGGTCACCGCCGCCACGCGGCTGAGCCCCAGCGCCTCGGCGAGCCTCGTCGTCCTCCGTGCGGCCGGCCCGATCGGCGTGACGGAACTAGGCCGCCGGGTGGGGCTGACGCAGTCGGCCGCGACCCGCGCGCTCGATTCGCTGGAGGGCGCGGGCCTGGTACGGCGGACCCGGACCGGACGGGACCGGACGGTCGCCCTGACCGGCGCGGGACGGCGCCAGGCCGCGGCCGCGCTGCGAGCCCGCGTCGAATGGCTCGCGGCGCTCACCGCCGCGCTCGACGAGGACGAGCGGCAGTCCCTCGACCGGTTGCTCGGCAAGATCCTCACCAGGATCTACGACGATCTTCCCGCGGCCGCTCTGCTGTGTCGGCTCTGCGATCGGCAGGCGTGCACGCACGACGGGGTGTGCCCGGTCGGACAGGCGGAACGGGACCGGAGCGGGTGAGCGGATGGGCTGGCTACTGGCACTGTCGTCCGCGGTGCTGTACGGCATCTCCGACTTCGTCGGCGGAATCGCCGCGCGCCGAATCCATTTCGCGACCACCGCGGTGCTCGGGCAGGCGGTGGGGCTGACGGTCGCGGTACCGCTGGCGCTCGTCGACGGACTCGGCATGCGGGCCGCGGATCTGGGCTGGGGCGCGCTGTCGGGCCTGGGCACGGCCGCGGGGATGGCGGCGCTGTTTCGCGGCCTCGGCCGCGGCACGATGAGCACGGTCGTTCCGATCAGCACCCTGACGGGAATGGGCCTGCCCGTTCTGTTCGGCGTGCTGGCGGAGGGGCAGCGACCGACCGCGGCCGCGAGCCTGGGAGTCGTGGTTTCGCTGCCCGCGCTGTGGCTGGTCTCCCGGACACCCGACAGCGCATCCGTCGCGGCGCGCGGGGCCCTCACCGACGGGCTCGCCGCCGGAGTGGGTATCGCGATCCAATATCTGGCGCTCGCGCACGCCTCCGCGGCGTCGGGGCTGTGGCCGGTCGCCGCCGGGCGGGTCACGGCCGTCTGCGCTCTGGTGCCGCTGGTCCTGTGGGCCGGGGCGGCGTGGCAGGTCGCGTCCGGTCCGGCCGCTCTCGCCGCGACCGCGGGCGCCACCGCCGCCCTGGCGCTCGCGGCCTACCTCGAGGCCACCCACCGCCAGCTCGCCGTCGTCGCCGTCGCGCTCTCCTCGCTGTATCCCGTGATCCCCGTTGTGCTCGGAATCACCGTGCTGCGCGAACGCCTGACCCGCGGCCAATGCGCCGGGCTGCTGATCGCCGCGGCCGCGGTGGCCCTGCTCGCCCACTGACCCGAAACCCCGGTTGACGACAAACCTACAGATCAGCGCCGGTTCGAGCGATCATGAATCGGTGCACGAAAGCGGTCGGACACGAACAAGGGCCCGAATCCGATGATCCGGGCCCTCGTTGCTGGTGGGCGAAGGGGGACTTGAACCCCCACGTCCCGAAGGACACTGGCACCTGAAGCCAGCGCGTCTGCCATTCCGCCACTCGCCCGAGCGACTGGAAGACAGTATCACGCGGCCACAGTACGGATGAAATCGCCTGGTCAACCTGCCTACCGGCACTCCGTCTCAGACTGGGAACTTCGGCGACCCGCCGAGAGTTACAGGTGTGGACGATCGTGGATATCATGCAATGACCGTGTCCGTCCGACGACACGCCCTATTCGCGTGTCGCGGATTATTGACAGAGGACCGACAGGACGAGCGCACCGAAGGGAGGGCCGGGATGGGAATCGTGTCGCGCTTCGAGCGACGCCTGCAGGGGGCCGTCGGTGATGCCTTCGCCCGGGTCTTCGGAGGCAGTGTCGTTCCCCAGGAGGTGGAGGCTGCGCTGCAGCGCGAGGCCAACGACCGAGTCACCGAACTCGACGGCGGGCATCTGCTGGCTCCCAACAGCTACGTGATCACCATCAACACGTCGGACCTGCAAGAACTCGATGCCGACCACGAGATCACGAGCCGTGCTTTCGCCAGGCATCTGCAGGACTACATCCGCGAGCAGGGGTGGCAGACCTACGGCGAAGTGCACGTCGAATTCCAGGCATCCCCTACGCTGCACACCGGGCAGTTCAGGACGCGCGGTCGGGTCGACCCGGACGCCGACCGCCGCAACCCGCCGGATCGGCGGCCGCCCGACCGGCCTGGACCACCCGCACAACGAAACGCAAACCCGCAACCAGGAGCTGGCCCCATGACGCAGAACTCAGGCTACGACCCCAGCCGTGAGCCCGCGGAGTCCGATCCACGCAACCGCGGGTACGCGCCGCCCGGTGGCCGCCCCGGTCCGGGGAGTTACGACTACGGCCGCGGTGGGCAGTACCCCGCGGCCGGCGATTACGCCGCGCCCGAATCGCAGCAGGCCTACGGCGACTATCAGCAGGCCGACTACCAGAACGGCTACGACTACCAGCAGGGTGGCGTGGCCTACGGCCAGCAGGGCTACGCCGACCAGGCCTACGGCCAGCCGCAGCCGGGCGGATACGACCCGGCCGCCTACAACCAGCAGGGCTACGCCGACCAGGGCTACGGGCAGCAGGGCGGATACGACCAGGGCTACGCCGATCAGGGCTACGACCAGGGCTACGGGCAGCAGGGCTACCCCAACCAGGACTACGGGCAGCAGCAGGCCTACGGCCAGGCTCCGGGCGGGTACGAGCAGGGCTATGCGGGCCAAGGCTACGGCCAGGCCCCCGCGGGCTACGAGCAGGGCTACGCCGACCAGGGCGGGTACGACCAGGCGGGCTATGCCCAGCCGGGCTACGCCGACCAGGCCTACGGCCAGCAGGCAGGGTACGCCGCCGCCCCCGGCGCGCAGCAGCCGCCGCAGCGGGGTGGCTCCGGATACTCGGCGACCCTGCAGCTCGACGACGGCAGCGGCCGCACCTATCAGCTACGAGAAGGCAGCAACATCATCGGCCGCGGCCAGGACGCCCACTTCCGGCTGCCCGACACCGGCGTCTCCCGCCGCCACATAGAGGTGCGCTGGGACGGTCAGGTCGCGATGCTGTCGGACCTCGGATCGACCAATGGAACGCTGGTCAACGGCTCGCCGGTGCAGGATTGGCAGCTCGCGGACGGCGATGTCATCCGCGCCGGGCATTCCGAGATCCTGATCCGGATCGTCTGATCCCGTAAGCTCGCCGGTGCAGGTCACGGTGTGACTCGAGAAACCTCGGTCGTATCGTGATCGCAACCGGTCGTCGGCCCTATTATGCTGCCACCATTCGCTCGGCAGCCGGGCCGTGCTGACCAGCACGCCGGTTGGGGGTGCAACCGTACCGACGGCACCGGTCGAACAGGAGGTGGAGCGCCGTGCAGGGATTGATCCTGCAACTGACCCGTGCGGGGTTCCTGTTGCTGTTGTGGCTGTTCGTCTGGGCGGTCCTACGGACCCTGCGCAGCGACATCTACGCGGCATCCGGCATCCGGATCCAGCCCCGGGCCGCTCGCGGTTCCGCGGTGCTGCCATCCTTCAGCCGTGGCCAGAAGGGCGCCAAATATCTAGTGGTGACTCAGGGTTCACTCGCCGGGACACGAATCACGCTCGGCAGTCAGCCGGTCCTCATCGGCCGCGCCGACGATTCGACACTCGTTCTGACCGACGACTACGCGTCGACCAGGCATGCGCGGCTGTCACCGCGCGGCGACGACTGGTACGTCGAAGATCTAGGCTCCACCAACGGGACCTACCTCGATCGAGCTAAGGTCACCACCCCGGTCCGAGTTTCGCTCGGTACCCCCGTCCGTGTCGGTAAGACAGTGATCGAGCTGCGATCGTGACTCTTGTTCTCCGCTACGCAGCGCGCAGCGACCGTGGTCTCGTGCGGGCCAACAACGAGGATTCCGTCTACGCCGGAGCGCGCCTGCTCGCGCTCGCCGACGGCATGGGCGGCCATGCCGCGGGCGAGGTGGCCTCCCAGTTGATGATCGCCGCGCTCGCCCATCTCGACGACGACGAGCCCGGCGACGACCTGCTCGGCAAGCTCGACCGCGCGGTGCGCGAGGGCAATGCCGCCATCGCCGATCAGGTCGAGGAAGAGCCCGAACTGGACGGCATGGGTACCACGCTCACCGCAATCCTGTTCGCGGGCAAGAAACTCGGCCTCGCGCACATCGGCGACTCCCGCGCCTACATGCTGCGCGGCGGCGAACTCGCGCAGATCACCCGCGACGACACGTTCGTGCAGTCGCTGGTGGACGAGGGCCGCATCACCCCCGAGCAGGCGCACACGCATCCGCAGCGATCGCTGATCATGCGCGCGTTGACCGGCAACGAGATCGAGCCCACGCTGACCATGCGCGAGGCCCGCGCCGGCGACCGCTACCTGCTGTGCTCGGACGGCCTGTCCGATGTGGTCAGCGACGAGACCCTCGCGAATACGTTGCGCGAGGGCAACACCGACGAGGCCGCCGACCGGCTCATCGAGCTGGCGCTGCGCAGCGGCGGCCCCGACAACGTGACCGTCGTCGTCGCCGACGTCATCGACCTCGACTACGGCCAGAGCCATCCGATCGTGGCGGGCGCCGCCTCCGGTGCGGACGAGGACGCCCCGCCGCCGAACACGGCCGCCGGACGCGCCGCCGCCATGCGCCCACCGCGCGCCGCCCCCCGCCGCGCCCCCGTGGCGCCGGAGCCGCCGGCCGCCCACAAGAGTCACAAGCTGCGCTGGATCCTGCTGTCGGTGGCGCTGCTCGCCGCGGTCGCGGTCGGTCTCGTGGTGGGCTACAAGATGATTCGCAGCAACTACTACGTGGGCGCCGACAACGGCAACGTGGTGGTCATGCGCGGCCTACCCGGGTCGGTGCTGGGCTACTCGATCCGCGATGTCGACCAGCTCGCCTGCGTCGACCGGGACGGTCGGCTCACCCTGACCTCGCCCGGTGCGGCCTTCCCGGTCGGCTGCAAGCAGCTGCAGGTCGGCGACCTCAGGCAGTCCGGTCGCGACAAGGTCGTCAACAACGGCCTGCAGCCCGGCACCTTCGGCGACGCCCGCCGCCAGGTCGAGAAGCTCACCACCTCGGAACTGCTGCCGCCGTGCGCGAAACCCGCCGCGCCGCCCGTCCCCCCGGCGCAGCCGGGCGAGAGCCCGAACGGGCCCACCCCGTCGCCCACCGCGACCGCACCCACCAACCCCGGCCCGACCAACGCACCGGCCGAGCAGCCGGTCCCGCCGACGAGCGCCTCGCCGGTCCCTCAGACCCCGGGGGAGAACTGCAGGAAGGCGGACTGATGTCCGCACCGGCACCGCCGTCCGCGGGGGCCTTCCCCAGTCCCCCGGGCGGTTTCGCTCCTGCGCCGCCACCGACCACCCGGCGCAACGCCGAGGCGTTGCTGCTGGCGGGCGCGGTCGTCATCACCACCGCCGCGCTGATGCTGGTGGAGGCCAGCCAGGATCAGGAGATCACCTGGGATCTGGCCAAACTCGGGCTGGCCTATCTGGCGCTGTTCGGCGTCGCGCACCTGGCGGTGCGGCGCTTCGCGCCGTTCGCCGATCCGCTGCTGCTGCCGATCGTGGCGCTGCTCAACGGAATCGGGCTGGTGCTGATCCATCGCGTGGACCTGGCCGACGAGCAGACCGCCGCCTACAACGACTGGCCCATCCCCTCCCCCGACGCCAATCAGCAGGTGCTGTGGACCGCGTTCGGCATCGCGCTGTTCGTCGGGCTGCTGGTGCTGCTGCGCGACTACCGCACGCTGGCCCGCTACAGCTACACGCTCGGCCTGGTCGGCCTGGTCGCCCTCGTCATCCCCGCGCTGCTGCCCAGCGCGCTGTCGGAGACCAACGGCGCCAAGATCTGGATCCGGCTGCCCGGATTCAGCCTGCAGCCGGGCGAGTTCGCCAAGATCCTGCTGATCATCTTCTTCGCGTCGGTGCTGGTGGCCAAGCGCGACCTGTTCACCGCCGCGGGCAAGCACGTCTTCGGGATGGAACTGCCGCGCGCCCGCGATCTCGGGCCGATCCTGGCGGTCTGGTTCGTCTGCCTGCTCGTGCTGGTCTTCGAGAAGGACCTGGGCACCTCGTTGCTGATCTTCGCGACCGTGCTGGCGCTGCTGTACATCGCGACCGAGCGGGTGGGGTGGGTGATCGTCGGCAGCCTGCTGCTGGCGCTCGGATTCTTCATCGCCTACAACTCTTTCGGGCATGTGCGGGTGCGCGTGGCGACCTGGCTGCACCCGTTCGAGGACTACAACAACACCGGCTATCAGATCTCGCAGTCGCTGTTCGGGCTGGCCACCGGCGGGCTGGCGGGCACCGGGCTGGGCAGCGGGCGGCCCTCGCAGGTGCCCTTCGCCAAGACCGACTTCATCGTCGCGACCATCGGTGAGGAACTCGGGCTGATCGGCCTGACGGCGGTACTGATGCTGTTCGCGATCTTCGTGGTGCGCGGGCTGCGCACCGCGCTGGCGGTACGCGACAGCTTCGGCAAGCTGCTGGCCGCCGGGCTGTCGTTCACCATCGCGGTGCAGGTGTTCGTGGTGGTCGGCGGCGTCACGAAGCTGATCCCGCTGACCGGCCTCACCACGCCGTTCGTCTCCTACGGCGGATCCTCGCTGCTGGCGAACTATGCCCTGCTGGCACTGCTGGTCAAGGTCTCCGACGCCGCCCGCGCACCCGCCCCGGCGCGGCGCCGGGAGCAGGCGCCGATCGCGGATGCGCCGACGGAGATGATTCGCGGCTCGGGCGACGGGGGCGCGCGCCCTCCGGCGGCCCGGGAACACGGTCATCAGGCTCATCAGGCCTCGGCGAGAGGGGAAACGGCATGAACACACCGCTGCGCCGCGTCGCCATCGCCGTGATGGTCATGATCGTCGCCCTGCTGGCCAACGCCACCTACGTGCAGGTGATCAAGGCCGACAGCCTGCGCAACGATCCGCGCAACTCGCGCGTGCTGCTCGACGAGTACTCCCGCCAGCGCGGGCAGATCTCCGGCGGCGGGGCCGTCCTGGCCAGCTCGGTCGCCACCGACGACCGCTACAAGTACCTGCGCACCTATCCCACCGATCCGATGGCCTACGCCCCGGTCACCGGCTTCTATTCGATGCAGTACGGCAGCACCGCGCTCGAGCGCGCCGAGGATTCGGTGCTCAACGGTTCCGACAGCCAGCTGTTCGGGAAGCGGCTGGTCGACATGATCTCGGGTCGCGACCCGCGCGGCGGCAACGTGGTCACCACCATCAACCCGGTGATGCAGCAGGTCGCCTACGAGCAGCTGACCAGCAAGGGTTACACCGGTTCGGTCGTCGCGATCGAGCCCGGCACCGGACGCATCCTGACCATGGTGTCCACGCCCAGCTACGACCCCAATCAGCTGTCCGGCCACGACGGTGCGAAGAGCACCCAGGCGTGGGAATCGCTGTCGACCGATCCCGACAAGCCGATGCTCAATCGCGCCGTATCCCAGACCTATCCGCCCGGTTCGACGTTCAAGGTCGTGACGGCCGCCGCCGCGCTGTCGGCGGGGATCAGGCCCGACGATCAGTTCACCGCGGCGCCCAACATCACGCTGCCGGGCACCAGCACCACGCTGGAGAACTACAACGGCTCCAACTGCGGCAGCGGCGGCACGGCCTCGCTGACGGAGGCCTTCGCGCGGTCCTGCAATACGGCCTTCGCCGAGATCGGCATGAAGGTGGGCGCCGCCAAGCTCAAGGACGAGGCCGCCGCGTTCGGAATCGGCCCGCACGCGGGCATCCCGATCCAGTGGGCCGACAGCACCGTCGGGACGATCCCGGACAATCCATCCCTGGCGCAGAGCAGCATCGGTCAGCGCGACGTGGCGCTGACTCCGCTCGACGACGCGGTCATCGCCGCCACCGTCGCCAACGGCGGGGTGCGCATGGAACCGCATCTGGTCGATCAACTGCAGGGCCCCGACCTGAGCGAGCTGTCCAAGACCAAGCCGGTCTCGGTCGGGCAGGCGATCAGCGGGCCCGTGGCGAGCGAACTGACCAACCTGATGATCGCGTCCGAGAAGAACACAGCCGGAGGGAATCAGTCACGCCCCTACCAGATCGCGTCCAAGACCGGGACGGCCGAACACGGCAGCGATCCGCGCAATACCCCGCCGCACGCCTGGTACACGGCCTTCGCGCCGGCCCAGAACCCGAAGATCGCGATCGCGGTCATCGTGGAGAACGGCGGCGACCGTGCGCTCGCGGCCACCGGCGGCTCGGTCGCCGCGCCCGTCGCCCGGGCAGTACTCGACGCCGGACTGCAGGGGGGCTGACCAGATGAACGAGCTAGGACGCCTGAGCAGTCAGGGCCCCGAGGCTTGCGTGCACGCGCAGGGTCTCTGGTCAGGTGCCATGAGACCGCACCTGAGCAGTCAGGGGCCGGAGGCGGAAGCTTGCGTAACCACGCAGGCCCCCTGGTCAGGTGCCATGAGACGAAGCCTACGGGGGCTGCAATGCTGAACAACGGTGCGATGATCGCGGACCGCTACCGACTGCAACGGCTGATCGCCACCGGCGGCATGGGCCAGGTGTGGGAGGCGCTGGACACCCGGCTGGACAGACGGGTGGCGGTGAAGGTGCTCAAGGCGGAGTTCTCCGCCGATCCGACATTCCGGCACCGGTTCCGGACCGAGGCCAAGACCACGGCCCAGCTCAACCATCCCGGGATCGCGGGAATCTACGACTACGGCGAGACCTTCGACCCGCAGGGCGGCGAAACCGCCTACCTGGTCATGGAATTGGTGCAGGGCGAGCCGCTCAACGCGGTGCTGAACCGGATGAACCGGCTGTCGGTGGCTCAGGGCCTGGACATGCTGGAACAGACCGGCCGAGCGCTGGAGGTGGCGCACGCGGCGGGCGTCGTGCACCGCGACGTGAAACCCGGCAACATCCTGGTCACGCCGACCGGACAGGTGAAGATCACCGACTTCGGCATCGCCAAGGCCGTCGACGCGTCCCCGGTGACCAAGACCGGCATGGTGATGGGCACCGCCCAGTACATCGCGCCGGAGCAGGCCACCGGCGAGGACGCCACCTCCGCCAGCGATGTCTACTCGCTCGGCGTGGTCGGCTACGAGGCGCTGTCCGGGCAGCGGCCTTTCACCGGGGACGGCGCGCTCACGGTCGCGATGAAGCATGTGCGCGAGGCGCCGCCGCCGATGCCCGCGGATCTGCCGCCCAACGTGCGCGAACTCGTCGAGACCACGATGGCCAAGGATCCGGCCCAGCGCTATAGCAGCGGTGGCGAATTCGCGGATGCGGTGGCCGCGGTGCGTGCCGGACGGCGGCCGCCGCCGCCGCGCAACGCCGGTGGGCCCGCCTCCCCGCAGACCGGCGCGGCGCGGGTGCTGCCGCCCGCCGCCGGTCCGACCGCGGTGCTGCCGCGCGGCGATTACGACGATGCGACCCTGCGCTATTCGAACCCGACATCGCGGCCGCAGAACTTCGCCGGGACGACGGCCATACCCGGCCACCCGCCCGAGGACGAGCGCAAGGGCCGGTTCACCACCGGCCAGAAGGCGCTCGCGGGCCTGGGTATCGGCGCGCTGGCGCTGGGCGGCATCGCCGCGTGGGTACTGCTGAGCGGCGACCCGCCGGAGCCCACGCCGCAGAAGGCGCCCACATCGGTCGTCGCGCCACCGGCGCCGCCACCGAGCACCAGTTCCGAACCGCCGACCACCACCCGGTATCAGCCGCCTCCGCCGGTCACCACCACCGAGGCGCCGCCGACGACGACCACGGAGCCGCCGACCACCACGCCGGCACCGACGACGACCACGAAACCGCAGCGGTCGACGACCGCGCCGACGACCACGGGTCGCATACCGCGGCCGTCTCTGGAAATACCATTGCCGGGGATCCCCGGTGTCGACAGCACCACCGGCGCCAACGGGCGCCACGGCACCAACGGACGCAACGGCACGTACAGCAACGGCACCACCGACAGCAGCAGTAGTTCCCCGGCCACAGAACCGCAAGGACTGCCATGACAACCCCGAAGAATCTCTCCTCTCGCTACGAGCTGGGCGAGATCATCGGGTTCGGCGGCATGTCCGAGGTGCACAAGGCGCGCGACCTGCGGCTGGGTCGCGACGTGGCGATCAAGGTGCTGCGTGCGGATCTGGCCCGCGACCCGACCTTCTATCTGCGGTTCAAGCGGGAGGCGCAGAACGCGGCCGCGCTGAATCATCCGGCGATCGTCGCGGTGTACGACACCGGCGAGGCCGAGGTCGACGGCGGGCCGCTGCCCTACATCGTGATGGAGTACGTCGACGGCGAGACCCTGCGCGATATCGTGCGCGGGAAGGGCCCGCTGCCGCCGCGCCGCGCGATGGAGGTCATCGCCGACGTCTGCGCCGCACTGGATTTCAGCCACAAGAACGGCATCGTGCATCGCGATATGAAGCCGGCCAACATCATGATCAACCGCCAGGGCGCGGTGAAGGTGATGGACTTCGGCATCGCCCGCGCGATCGCCGACAGCTCCAATCCGATGACCCAGACCGCCGCGGTCATCGGTACCGCGCAATACCTTTCGCCCGAGCAGGCCCGCGGCGAACAGGTCGACGCGCGCTCCGACGTCTACTCCGTCGGCTGCGTGCTCTACGAAATCCTCACCGGCGAACCGCCTTTCACCGGCGATTCCCCGGTCGCCGTCGCGTACCAGCATGTCCGGGAGGATCCGCGGCTACCCTCGCACGTGCATCCCGGGGTGCCCCGCGAGCTCGATTCGGTCGTGCTCAAGGCGATGAGCAAGAACCCCGCCAACCGCTACCAGACGGCCGCGGAGATGCGCGCCGACCTGATCCGGGTGCTCGGCGGGCAGAAGCCGCACGCGCCGATGGTGATGACCGACGAGGACCGCACCACGATCCTCGGCAGCATGGACGCGGCGCCGCGCACCTACCGCACGGTCGAGCGCGACGATATCGAGGAGCCCGAACCCGACGAACCGCGTCGGCGCACCGCCCTGATCGCGGTGGGCGCCCTGGGCGCGCTCGCGGTGATCTTCGCGCTGTTCTGGTTCCTGCTCGGTCCCGGCAGTAGCCCGGAGATGGTGGCCGTGCCCGATGTGTCGAACAAAACGTCGCAGCAGGCGCAGAACGATCTGAGGAACGTCGGCTTCAACGTGTCCACGCAGGACAAGGCGGACAGCAAGGTCGCCATCGGCAACGTCATCGGCACCCAGCCGATCGGCGGCTCGCGTGCGGAGAAGGGCAGCACCGTCACCGTCCTGGTGTCCAAGGGCCCCGAACAGGTGCCGGTACCGCAACTGGCCCAGCAGACGCTTCAGCAAGCCGAGCAACAGCTGAAGGCATCCAATCTTCGGATGGACCCGGAGATCAAGCGGGACTGGTCCAGCGTCGAGGACAAGGACAAGGTGATCAAGCAGGAGCCGACCCCGGGCTCCAGGATCGATGCGGACAGCACGGTGACGATCACCTTGGGCAAGGGCCCCGAACAGGTACGGGTCCCCGATGTCGTCGGCCAGCAGATCGACATCGCCGAACCGAACCTCACGCAGAGCGCGGGCTTCAAGGTCGTCATCCAGAAAGTGACCTCCTCCCGCCCCGGCGGCGAGGTGCTGTCCACCGATCCGGCAGGCGGTTCCATGGCCGACCGCGGTTCGACGATCACCGTGCAGGTGTCCAACGACCAGATCCAGATGCCGCCCCTGGTAGGGATGACGCCGTCGCAGGCCGTGGAGCGGTTGCGCGCCGCAGGCTGGTCCGGAGGTGCCGGCCAGATCGTGCAGACCACCCAGGGCACCTTCGACGCGGGCAATGTCGGGCGCATCGTGGATCAGCAGCCGAAGGCGGGTTCGTCGCTGGCCCGCAACGGCACCGTCACCATCGTGACCGGTGTGCTCGGCCCGCCCTGACGATCACGACAGGTCGAGGTGGCGGTTCATGGACATGGCCTCGGTGGCCAGGTCCGGGAGTTCGATCACCTCGACACCCTGTTCGCGCAGTTTCTCGACGCCCACGCAGTTGTCGACGAAGGTGGGCGGCTCGCGCCAGGCGATGACGACCCGGGCCACTCCCGCCGCCAGGATGCGGTCGGTGCAGGGTGCGCGGTCCGGGGAGGCGCGCTGCGAGCACGGCTCCAGGGTGCTGTAGAGGGTGGCCCGGGGCAGTCGCGGGTCGTCACCGAGCTTGTTCAACGCGGACTCCTCCGCGTGCACCTTCGCATCGGTTTCGCGCGAATAGCCGTGTGCCAGTTCGATATCGTCGGCGCCGACGATCACCGCGCCGACGGAGAAGGCGGTCGGGCTGATGGGGCACAGGCGGGCCAATCCGATCGCGTGATGCATCCAGAACCGGTGTGTCTTACGGTTTTCCGCGCCCCGGTCCGCGAAATGCGATGTCACTGTGGGGCTTCCATATCGTGCGGACCTCCCTCGGTCGGCGCCTCGGTCTGTGTCGGCAGATAGCGCAGCAGCGCGACATCACCGATCCGGGTGACATCCGCCAAGACCATTCTGCGCCCGGAACCGCCGGGAAAGTCGGCCGGATGCAGAAATCGCGGCGCGTCCGGGTCGCCGACCAGCACCGGCGCCAGGGCGAGCAGCAGCTCGTCGGCCAGGCCGTTCGCCAGGAGTGCGGTGTGGATGTGACCGCCGCCCTCCACCATCAGTCGGGTGACGCCGCGATGCCCGAGATCATCGAGCAGCGCGCCGAAATCCACTGTCTCCCCGAGGGATACGACCTCGGCCAGACCCGCGAGCCGCGCACCGAGGCGCACGGCTCCGGCGTCGGTGGTGTAGACCAGCTTGTCCCCGCCGGTGTGGAAGAAGCGCAACCCGGGCTCGAGGTCGCCGCTCGCGCTGACGGTGACCTTGAGCGGATGCTCCGGCTTACCCGCGCCCACCCGCCGGGCCCGGCGTTCCTCGCGGTTGACCAGCAGGCGCGGGTTGTCGCGGCGCAGCGTTCGGGCCCCGACGAGGATGGCGTCGCTGTCGGCGCGCACGACGTCGACCCGCTCGAAATCCTCCGGATTCGACAGCAGCAATCGCTCGGGGCCCGCGTCATCGATGTAGCCGTCGATGCTCACCGCCACCGACAGCAGCACATAGGGGCGGTCCACACCGCTCTCGTCAGCCGTCGGTTTCGCCGCATCGCTGCCACTCATACGATGCATTTTCCCTCCGGTCCGTTCGACGCGCTGCGCCCGCGACGGCTGCTCGCGGCTCCCGCTCAGACCAGCGCCGCGACCTCGGACTCCAGTTGCTGGACGAGGCCTTCCGGCGGACGGTTCCCGCAGACCTCCAGCCAGTTGGCCAGCATCCGGTGCCCGCCCTGGGTGAGCACCGACTCCGGATGGAATTGCACGCCGTGGATCGGCAGTGTGCGGTGGCGCATCGCCATCACGATGCCGGACTCGGTGCGGCCGAGTACCTCGATATCGGCGGGCAGGGTGTCCTCGAGAACGGTCAGCGAGTGGTAGCGGGTGGCGATGAACGGATCCGGCAGCCCGGCCAGCACGCCCGAGCCGATGTGGAAGACGGAGCTGGTCTTGCCGTGCAGCAGTTCCGGGGCGCGGGTGACCGTGGCGCCGAAGGCCGCGCCGATGGCCTGGTGGCCCAGGCAGACGCCGAGCAGCGGGGTGCGCTGCTCGGCGCACGCGCGCACGAGGTCGATGCTCTTGCCCGCACGGTTCGGGGTGCCGGGGCCGGGGCTGATCAGCACGCCGTCGAAGCCGGTGACCACCTCGTCCACATTCGCCAATTGCGGGTCGTCGTTACGCCAGACGATCGCCTCGACACCCAGCTGGCCCAGATACTGCACCAGGTTGAACACGAAGCTGTCGTAATTGTCGACGACCAGTACACGCATGGTTCGAGAGTACGTGGGAGGGATATCCGCAGTCGCGGGAATAGCTGGCAGGGCCGCCGACAACAGTCCCGACCCCGGATGTACACCCAGCTGGGATAGCCTTTAGTCAGACCGGCAGGTGCCCACTCCCCCGCCGGTACGACCTGTACGCCGAATACGAGGACGTCATGCCCAAGTCGAAGGTCCGCCGCAAGAAGACCGACTACACGATCAATCCTGCCAGCCGCACGCCGGTGAAGGTGAAGGGCGGCCCCTCGCCGGTCTGGTACGTCACCATCATGCTCGGCTTCATGCTGGCCGGACTGGTGTGGCTGCTGGTGTACTACCTGGCCAACGACAAGATCGAGTGGATGGCCGAGCTCAACGCCTGGAACTTCCTGATCGGCTTCGGCCTCATGGTGATCGGCCTGATCATGACGATGCGGTGGCGGTGAATCACCGGGTCACGGCGCTACATCCGTGTCATTCATTCACACTTGTGGATGAATCTGTGGACAACTCGAGGAACGATTGGGGACCATGACCGCATCCGATTCGGAGATCCGGCTCAGCTGGTCCACCCCGCCTGCCGCGCTCGCCGCGACGGCGGCGGGCGGGGTGGCATTGGCCGTCGCCGCCGTATTCGCCCCCGACACGCCGAGCCGCCTGCTGATCGGCCTCGCGGCGGTGCTGCTGCTGGGGCTGGCGGGTCTGGGACTGCGCCAGCGGCCGCGGCTGACCATCGTTCCCGGCGACCCGCCCACCCTGGTCGTGCGCGGCCTGCTCGGACCCATGGAGTACCGGCCGCGGCAGATCCTGAAGGCCCGGGTGGTCGGTCTCCGGCGGCTCGGGCGGCGGGTGCCCAATCTCGAGCTCGATGTCGAACACGACGGCAACGAACGGCTGCTGATCTTCGGACGCTGGGATCTCGGCACCCATCCGCAGGATGTCCTCGATGCGATGACCGTGCAGGGGCTCGTTCGCGACTGAACCTCGTCCGCGCGATCAGGCCAGCGACACCGCCGCCGTGCCGATCAGGCCGAGGCTGATCACGATGACGGCCGCCACCGACACCCAACCGGTCGCGCGAGCCAGCTCCGGCGTCCTGGCCTTCAGCCACTGCGGCAGGAACAGGATGCCGCCCGTGGCGAGGGTTCCGGCGGCGAGACCGCCGAGATGCCCCCACAGCGAGATCCCGGGCAGCGAGACGCTGATGACCACGTTGATCACGATCAGCACCAGCATCTGCGTCGGGCTCTGCCGCAGCCGCAGCAGGATCACCGTCATCGCCCCGAACAGGCCGTAGATCGCGCCGGACGCGCCCGCCGTCGCCGCGTCCTGGGCCAGCCACATCACCGCCGCCGATCCGCCCAGCAGCGAGGCCGCGTATACCGCCACGAACCGCAGCCGCCCGAGCACCATCTCGCAGTCGCGGCCCAGGATGTAGAGCGCGAACATGTTGACCAGCAGGTGTACCGGCCCGTAGTGCAGGAACCCCGACCCCAGGACCCGGACCCACTGCCCGTCTGCCACCGCGGGCGGGACCAGCACCCAGTCGAAGAACAGCTGAGATCGCCGATTGTCGCCGATACTGTTCGCCTGCGCGGCGGTGATCGCGTAGATCGCGACGTTGAGCGCGATCAGGGCATAGGTCACGTACGGCACGGCCCGACCGGCCGCGGGCGCGCCCGCCACCGTCCGCACCGGCCGCACATCGGCCTGCCCTTGGCGCACGCAGTCCACGCAGTGCTGGCCGACCGAGGCGGGCCGCAGGCAATCCGGGCAGGCCGACCGCCCGCACCGAGTGCATGCCAGGCCGGTGGGCCGGTCGGGGTGGCGGAAGCAGGTCGGCGCGGGCGGCTGGGGATTCACGGAACTCCGATGAGATTCAGGCGATGGTGACGGAGGATATGACGATCTCGTCCTTCGGACGATCGTTGCGGTCGGTCGCGGTGGCGGCGATGGCGTCGACCACCTTGCGCGAGTCCGGGTCCACCACCTCGCCGAAAATGGTGTGACGGCGGTTCAGGTGCGGCTGCGGTCCGACGGTGATGAAGAACTGCGAGCCGTTGGTGCCCGGTCCGGCGTTGGCCATGGCCAGCAGGTACGGGCGGTCGAAGCGCAGGTCGGGATGGAATTCGTCGCCGAATTCGTAGCCGGGACCGCCGCGTCCGGTGCCGGTCGGGTCACCGCCTTGAATCATGAAACCGTCCATCACGCGGTGAAAGATGCTGCCGTCGTAGAACGGGCCGGACGTACCGCCGCTCGCGTTCTGCGTCGTGTACGACGCCGAACCGTCGGCCAGGCCGACGAAGTTGCGCACCGTTTTCGGGGCGTGGTTACCGAAGAGCGAGATCTTGATATCGCCGTGGTTGGTGTGCAGCGTCGCCACGGCGGTCTGATTCGGTGAGGTCACGCCCAACATCGTGCCACGCAAGCCGCGAACCGAATTGCATCCCACCATCTTCGGGCCGTGCCGCGACGTGCTAGGGCAACCGGGCGGCTTCCGGCGGCATGGACCCGTTGGTCGAGTAGCCCAGGCGCGGCGGTTCCGCCGCGGGCTCCGGAAGCTGGGGGCGGCGGCGGGCCGCCAGCCACGCGGCACTGCCCGCGAATCCGACGAGGACAGCGGCGATGAGCCGGTTGCGCAACCGGCCGGATTTTCCCGAACTCCCCAACTGCATGCGACCACTGTGGCACAGCAACACATTTCGCGCAGGAAAGGCTGGTCACAGTGGTCGCATCGGATCCGGTCAGCGACTGACCGAGCGCTTGAACTGGCGCACGGCCAGCGGCACGAACACCGCCAGGATGACCACCACCCAGATCAGGGTCGTCGCCACCGGATGCTGAATCGGCCAGGCGTCCCCCGGGGGAGCCATCGGGCTGGTGTTGCCGAACAGATCACGGGTGGCCTGGGTGACCGCGGAGACCGGGTTCCATTCGGCGAATACACGCAGCGGACCCGGCAGATTGTTCAGCGGCACGAAGGTGTTGGCCAGGAACGTCAGCGGGAAGATAACCATGAAGCTGGCGTTGTTGAACACCTCGGGCGCCCGCACGATCAGGCCGACCACGGCCATGATCCACGAGATCGCGTAGGCGAACAGCAGCAGCAACACGTATGCCAGTACCGCGTCGAGGAGCGAGCCGCGAATCCGCCAGCCGACCACCAGGCCGGTCAGCGACATCACGACCAGGCTCACCACGTTGATCACGACATCGGCGGCGGTGCGTCCGATGAGCACGGCGACCGGCGCCATCGGCAGCGAGCGGAACCGATCGATGATGCCCTTCTGCATATCCTCGGCCAGGCTCAGACCCGTGAAGGTGGCGCCGAAGACCGAGGTCTGCGCGAAGATGCCCGCGATCAGGAACTCTCGGTACCCGCCCTCCATGCCCGGCACCTGGATGGCCGTGCCGAAGATATAGGCGAACAACAGGACGAACATGATCGGCGACAGCGTGGAGAAGATCAGTACATCGGGGACGCGCCTGATCTTGATGACGTTCCGCTTGGTGATCGTCAGGCTGTCGCTGACCACCATCGACATGCGCTGCCCCAGGGAGGGCAGGTCGGCGAGCGCCGTGGCGGTGCTCATCGGGATTTTCCTTCCGTTGCTTCGACTCGATCGGCGGCGCGCTGACCGTTGGAACTGCCGTTCTCGCTGATCAGCTCCTCGGCCTCGTGGCCGGTCAGGGTGAGGAACACGTCATCGAGCGAGGGACGCCGCAATCCGACGTCATGGATTTGGACCCGATGCTCGGCGAGCTTGCCGATCGCGTTCACCAGCGCCTGCGAACCCTCGCTGACGGGCACCGTGATGCGGCGCAGCCCCGGCTCGAGATGTATCTCGCCGACCGCCAGCCCCGCCAGCGCCTGCTGGGCGACCGCGAGGCTGTCGGCGTGGTCGACGGTCAGTTCGATGCGGTCGCCGCCGACCATGGTCTTGAGCTCGTCGGCCGTGCCGCGGGCGATGACCTTGCCGTGGTCGATGACCGCGATGGCGTCGGCCAGCCGGTCGGCCTCCTCCATGTACTGGGTGGTCAGCAGCAGTGTGGTGCCACCCGCTACCAACTCCTCGATGACATCCCAGAGGTCCAGGCGAGCCCGCGGGTCCAGGCCCGTGGTCGGCTCGTCCAGGAAAAGCACCGGTGGGTTGGCGACCAGCGCGCCCGCCAGGTCGAGGCGGCGGCGCATACCGCCGGAGTATCCCTTCACCGGCCGGTCGGCGGCGTCGGCGAGTCGGAACCGCTCCAGCAGTTCCCGCGCTCGCTCCTTACTGCGCTGTACGCCCATGTGGTACAGCCGACCTACCATCTCCAGATTCTCGAATCCGGTGAGGTATTCGTCGACGGCGGCGTACTGACCGGAGGCGCCGATATGCGCGCGGAGCCGCTGCGGCTCGCCCAGTACGTCGATACCGGCCACGGTGGCGCGGCCCGAGTCCGGGATGAGCAGTGTGGTCAGCACCCGGACCGTGGTGGTCTTACCGGCGCCGTTGGGGCCGAGCAGCGCGGTGACCGTACCCTCCGGAACCGTGAGATCGAGGTGATCGAGGGCGGTCAGTTTTCCGTATGTCTTGACCAGACCCTCGGCGATTATGGCGTCGGGCATGATGCTCCTGCCGTTTATGGATGGATGTGCAGTGACCTGAACGACACTGCCGCCAAGTATTGCCCACCCCACCGACAAGTTCATGTGATTAACGCGGCGCCCCGGTCGGCGCGTCCACCCGCTGTGGCCTCGCACGAAGTACGGACAGCAGGAGGCCGCATCCCGGGGATCCGGCGGTGCTCGGGGGTGCCGGCGGGATGCGGCCGAGTACATCGTCGCCCGCCGGGGCGGGCCGAGTCCTGAGTAGTGCGCTACCTGTTCCGAACCCCGCACAGGTACTCGGCCGCGCCCATCGACACGCCCGGAAATCCGGGCAATCCGGAACGTCGCTACCGAATCGGGCCGGTGCGCGCCGCCGGATCCGGCGCACAGGCGGCCTCTGTTCACTCGCGACCAAACCCTATGTCGACCGTGTAAACCGTTGCGCCCCAACATGTTCGAGTGACATCTGGCGCATGATACGGCCGCCGCGCGACACCCGAATTCGGCGCCGAGGTCCCACCACTCGAAAACTTTCCGAAAGTGGCGGCCCTCATACACCCACAACCGTGGATCGTCGCGTAGGATCATTCACGTCGGCCCCTCCCCCCCGGGCCGACCTTACGCGGGCCTCGGCTAACTCCCCCCCTTCGCCGAGGCCCGCTCTTAATTTTCCGGGAAGTTCGCCGCCGCGCCCGCGCCGCTCAGGCGCGGCGTAGGACGTGCGAACGCAGCCGATTGAACCCGCGCACCCGCACGCTGCGCAGGTGCCGCAGCGCGAATTCCGACTCACCGGCCAGCTGCGCCGCCGCGGCGTCATCGATCAGCACCGTCCCGGGCCGCGCCACGCCGGTCAGCCGGGCGGCCATGTTCACGACCGATCCGTACAGATCTCCGAACCGCTGCAGCACCTCGCCGTATGCCAGCCCGACCCGCAGCTCCGGCGTGGCGCCCGCGGAGAGGGTCGCCTCCTGGACGGCCAGCGCGATGCGGGCGCCCACGACCGCCGATTCGGCGGCGAACATGACCTCGTCGCCGACGTTCTTGATGACCCACCCGCCGTTGCCGGTGATCGCGTCGGTGGTGATCGTCTCGAACGACTCCAGCAGCCGCGTCAGCTCCTCCGGATCGAGGTGGCGGGTCAGCCGGGTGTAACCGACCATATCGGCGAAACCCACGGCCAGGTCCCGCACGGTGTCGCCACCGGTGCCGTCCCCGTCGAGCGAGCGGGCCAGCGCGGCCGCCAGATGTCGCCGCCACGCGTACGCCTGCAGCTGCTGCAGTGTCGACACGACCTCCTCGGTCGCCTCCTGCGCGACGGCCGCCTCGTCCGCGTCGGGGTCGGCGGCGGTGATCGCCCGGATCCGGTCCACGATCTCCTCGGTCACCAGGTCCACCTGCCATTCGGCCAGTCGCGCCATCGACTGGCCGAGAGTCCGCGCGGCCCCCGACTGCTGCCGCAGATCGGTCGACGCCAGCGCCGCCAGGCTCTGAAAGTTGTTGACCGCCTCGATATCCGCGTCGGTGTACTCGATCGCGTGATCGTCCGGGTTGGCCGGGAAGCCGAGCGAGATCCACAGCCTGCGGGTCAGGTCCGCGGGCAGCCCGGACTGCCGCGAGACGTCTGCCCTGGTGTAGCGGCGCGGCCCGTGCAGCAGATACGGCTCGACAACCGATTGCACCAGCTTGGACAACTCCGGAGAGGTCATATTTCGACCTTACGGGCCGCCCGATCGCCCACCGGCGGAGTAGTGACTACTCACAGGCCGTGTCCCGCCCGCGCCAGACGCTGACGCATGTTCGCGATCGCCTGGACGATGTTCGATCCGGGCGATCGCGGATGTACTTGATCCATGACGAACTCGAACAAACCAGTACTCGTTCTCGGTGGCACCGGCAAGACCGGCAGCCGGGTGGCCGCCGCCCTCCGGGCGCGGTCCCTCCCCGTGCGGATCGGATCACGCTCGGCGACACCGCCTTTCGACTGGACCGACCGTGATACCTGGGATGCCACGCTGACCGGGGTGGCGGCCGTCTATATCTCCTACCAGCCGGACCTCGCCGCGCCCGGAGCCCCGGAGGCCATTCACGCCCTGACCGCCGCGGCCCGGCGGCACGGGGTCCGCAAGCTGGTACTGCTGTCCGGCCGCGGTGAGCCGGAGGCCGCGGAATGCGAGGAGATCGTGCGGAATTCGGGTATCCCCTGGACGATCCTGCGCTGCAGCTGGTTCGCCCAGAATTTCAGCGAGGGTGCGTTCACCGACCTCCTCCGGGCCGGTGCGGTGGCCCTGCCCACCGATGCGGTGACCGAGCCGTTCATCGACGCCGCCGACATCGCCGCGGTCGCGGTCGCGGCCCTCACCGACGACCGGCACGCGGGAGCGGTCTACGAACTGACCGGCCCGCGCGCGCTGACCTTTTCGGAGGCGATCGCCGAGATCGCCCGCGCCACCGGCCGCGACATCGCCTTCGTATCGATCACCCGGGCGGACTTCGTCGCGGCGCTGACCACCTACGGCGTGCCCACCGAGGAGATCGGGCTGCTGGACTATCTGTTCGGGACCGTCCTCGACGGCCGCAACTCGGCCACCGCCGACGGTGTGGAACGGGCCCTGGGCCGCAAACCCCAGGATTTCACCGACTACGTCCGCGAGACGGCGGCCACCGGGGTGTGGGCTGCCCTCGAGCCCTCGGGCAGCGCCTGACCGACACCGGAACCCCTGCGGCTCAGAACATTCCGTGTGGGTGCGGCAGCGTGGCAGGCACCGGCTGGACGACGTCCCAGTGCTCGACGACGAGCCCGTCCTCCAGCCGGAACAGGTCGACTATCGCGGTCTCGCCACCATCGGTGGTCAACCGGATGTGCACGGCGACAAGGGTGTCGTCGGCAACGACGCGCACCACATCCTGGGTGGCCCGGGCCAGCGCCACGCCCGGCCGGGGTCGCGAAGAAGGCACGGAACGCCTGTTTGCCCGTGCCGGTCGACCGATCGTGCGGCACCCGCGGATTGTGTGTCACGAATTCGTCGTGCACCAGCGCGAACGCGGCGTCCTGGTCGCCCGCGGCGAAGCGGCTCGGTCATCCGGGCGTGGCCCCGGGGTCTCGCCTGGCGACCGGCGGCGGTCACTTCCGGCCCCGGAGCGGTGTTGACCGCGGGCAGCGCTCCGTACGCCGTACTCTCCTTGGATATCGATGAGGACCAGCGCATCCGCGTCGTACGCCTGATCCTGAATCCCGACAAGCTCGCTCGAATCCTACACGATCATTTCCGACCGCCGTCCTGCACGAATCCGGTCAGCCCAGGGACCACACTGTAGTGATGAAACGCGACGTCTCCGCCCGTCTCGACGTCGAGGTCCACGCGCCCACGGTGCTCGAGTTCCAGATCGCCGTCGCCCGGCTGCCGGGAATCGAGCTGGTCGAGTCGATGGATTTCGTCCTCGACGGCCGCAGCATCGCGGCGCGGGAGGTGCACGGTCCGCACGGCGCCAGAATTCACGTATTCGACTCGCCCGCAGGGAATCTGCGGGCGTACTACAGCGCGACGGTGCTGGGATCCGCTGCGCCGCAACCTGCCTCGGATTACGACCTCGCCGTATATCTGCGTCCGAGCCGGTTCGCCGAGTCCGATCGGCTCCTGGGGTTCGCGGCTACCGAATTCGGTTGTGGCGTAGACGATCCGGACATGCCCGCCCGGATCTCGAGCTGGGTCGCCCGCCGGGTCAGCTATGTCGCGGGCAGCAGCGATCCCTGGGACGGAGCGGTCGAGACGTTGTTGACGGGCAGTGGCGTGTGCCGCGACTACGCACACCTGATGGTGGCGCTGCTGCGCGCGGTCGGCGTACCGGCCAGGATCGCGTCGGTGTACGCGCCCGGGTGCGTTCCGATGGACTTCCACTGCGTCACCGAGGCGTACGTGCGCGGGGTCTGGCAGGCGTTCGACCCGTCCTTCCTCGCCCCGCGCCCGAGCCTGGTCCGCATCGCCACCGGCCGCGATGCCTCCGACATCGCCTTTCTCGACAACCACGGCGGCGCCATCACGGTCAACGACCTCTCGGTGAGCGCCTTCGTCGACGGGCCGCTGCCCCTCGACGACGTCACGCGGCCGGTGTCGATCTCCTGATTCAGCGGGTGGTGACCTCGTGCCACATGTCCGCATCGTTGCGCTGGCGGAACTTGCTGAAGACGACGACAACCGCGGCGACGACACCGATCGTAAGCAGAAGTTTCATGTACCCCACCTTACTGCGATCCCCGACGTTGGGAGCGGGCAGGACGAGGCGCAGGCCGAGGACGCATCGAGCCAGGCCCTTGTCCGCGCGACACGGCACAACCCCGGTGACCGCCTTGCGCCGACAACCGTTCCCGCGATTCGGCCGTTCCCCTCCGAAAGGTCGAGTACACCGGACCGGCAGCGCGGCAATCGAATTGCCGCCGTCGAAGCACACCGCACGACCTCACGCTCCGCGCCTCGTCACGAAAAGGCTAGGGAACGGGGGGATTCGCATCTACCGGATTCGCACGGAATCGTCCGTGTCGTGGAACCTGAAGTCGATTCCGCCGCCGTGGTTTCCGCGGACGTGGTCGACCCCCAACTCCGGGCGCTCTCGCACCGGCACGTCCTCGGTAGTGGAAAGGCCGAGTATGTGCCATGCGCGCTACCCGCACGGCGGGCGACGACCTGGGGGCGACCGGAGAATGTTGCTGCCCACCGGATTGCGGAGCGGCCGGTTTGTTTGTTCTAGAACCAGCATCAATCGTTCTACCTGCGATTTTGTGCCGCTTCGCCGGATAGCCTGCGGGATGCTGTGCGCTTGACTACGCTGTGGGACTGTTGCCCGAAAGGAACTCTCCGGCAACGAGTTTGCATAGTTCGGTGTTACCTGCAAGAGGTTCGACAACCACACACCGTGTCTTGTGTACGTCTGGAGACCACACGTGACCACACCCTCTCGAACGCCAGGTACGACGCAGTCGGCCACCGGCGGCTGCCCCGTCGCGCAGGGTTCACCGATCCGCCCCGACGCACCCCATTTCCTACTGCACAGCGATCAGTTCGCCGCCGACCCGCACGCCGCCTACAGCGAGATGCGCGGCCACCATCGGTCACTGGTCCCGGTCGAGTTGGCTCCGGACGTACCGGCCACCCTGGTGATCGGCTACCGGATGGCCGTGAAGATCCTGCACGACCACGAGCACTTCTCCTCCGATCCGCGCACCTGGCAGAAGGGCGTACCCGAGGACTGCCCGGTGCTGCCGATGCTCGCGTGGCGCCCCAACGCCCTGTTCAACACCGGCTCCGCGCACGAGCGCTATCGGGAGCCGTCGGTCGCGGCCATCGAGCGGATCGACCTGTACGCGATGCACGGCGTCATCGAGCGGATCGCGATTCCGCTGATCAACACCTTCTGCGGATACGGCGAGGTCGACCTCCTCGCGCAGTACATCCGCCCGTTGGTGCGCCACACCCTCGACCACATGCTGGGCTGCTCGCCCGAGATCGGGGAACGGGTGTCGCGGGCGGCGACGATGATCTTCGACGCGCAGGGCGATGCGGAGCTGGGCAACAAGATGCTGCTCGACGCCTTACGGGAGCATGTCGCGCATCGGCGCGCCGAGCCCGGCGCCGACATCACGAGCGACCTGCTCGCCCACCCGGTGGGTTTGGACGACGAAGAGATCGTGCACCAACTGGCCACCATGTACTCCACGGGTCAGGAGCCCGGGGTGAACCTCATCGCGAACACGTTGCGGTACATGCTCACCGACGACAACTTCGCCGACGATCTGCTCAGCGGCAGCCTCGCCACGCGAGACGCGCTCGACACCGTCCTGTCCACCGATCCGCCGCTGGCGAACTATTGCGTCACCTATCCGCGGCAGTCGATGCTGATGAACGACGAGGTCTGGCTCCCCGCCCACCAACCGGTGATGATCAGCATGGCCGCGGCGGGCAACGACCCCGCCGTCAGCACCGACGATCGCACCGGAAACCGGTCGCATCTGGCATGGGGCGCCGGACCACACATGTGTCCCGCGAAGTCGGTGGCCTACCTGGTAGCCCAGGACGCCATCGATCAACTCCTCGATGCCCTGCCCGAGATTCAACTAGCGGTCCCGGCGAACGAATTGATCTGGCGCCCGGGCCCATTCCACCGATCGCTGGCGGAACTGCCGGTGATATTCCCCAAATCCCCACCGCTGACCGTCGTGTGATGGTGGAGCCTAGGGGAATCGAACCCCTAACCCCTGCCTTGCAAAGGCAGTGCTCTGCCAATTGAGCTAAGGCCCCTGATGCCGCCGGTGCGGCAGGTGAATCCCGATCCGGGAGTGGGTCTAGGAGGACTTGAACCTCCGACCTCTTCGTTATCAGCGAAGCGCTCTAACCGCCTGAGCTATAGACCCTGGTTGCGTGCGACCCGGGATGCCCGAGCCGAGAGCAAAGACTACCGGAAGCGACCTCCTTGGACCAAAACGGCTGGTAGACGACTCGTCGCCGCTGGCCTCCGGATTCGGGAATCGGAGCATGCGACCCGACCGGGCGCTTCCGTCACGGGGTTGCTCCGCTCCGCCCTCGCTCGCAGGCAGCGAAGGCTCCGGGTTGACAGGCCCGCCCGTCTCAGGAGATGGCCAGTATGAGGAAGCAGGGGGAAACGCGAGCTACACGACACTCGAGGCGCGGCAACTCGCTGTCGGCGGCTCATGGGGTTCGCTGTTGAGCGTTAATAGGCTGTCCCTGCGTGTCTGAAGGTTCCCTCGAACGATCGGAGACAGCATCATGCGGAAGCTCGGTCGATACGTCGGTCTAGTGATGGCAACGTCCGCGATGGTCACGGTTGCAGGTGTCGCATTGGCTGCCCCCGCCAGTGCAGATCGCGGCGACGCGGCCTACTACTGTGCTCGAGACTCGAGCGACTATCAGCAGTTCAAGAGGTGCCTAAACGACTACGAGGAGCAGATCAAACGAGACAACCGAGAGGAGCGGGAACATTCACAATATTAGAACGGGCGCCCCGCTGGACTGCTGAAACCCCAGGCAGCGAGAAAGCGGCAAGAGGCTCCGGAAACCCGAGCCGGATGCGAAGATCACCGAGCTGCGGTGGTAACGACAAAACGGCTGGTAGAAGGGCCGGTACCCGCCCGCCGACGGGTACCGGCCGCAGCCTGTGAAACTAGTCCGGATCGGCCAACGTGACCTGCACGCCGCCTACCAGATCGGTGCACTGGTTGTAGATGAACACGCCGACCGTGGACAGCGCGGTCAGCAGGACCACGTTGATCAGGCCGACCACCGCCGCGTATCCGAACACCGTGCCGGCGTCGATCAATTCGGTGGAGGTCGAACTGCCGTTGGACATGATGTCGGTGAAGCTGCTGTTCAACCGGTCCCACACACCCATGCCGGACAGCACGATGTAGAGGAATCCGACGGCCAGCATCCACACGAAGAACATCGCCACGCTGATCACCAGCGACACCTTCAGCGTCGACCAGGGATCGACGTGGCGCACCTGCACCGTCGCCCGCAGCGGCTCACCGCCGGCGGCCGCGGCGACCGCCGCCGGGACCGCGGGCGAGACGGCCGTCGGCTGCTGCATACCCATGCCGTGCATGCCCGGCGCCTCCATCGGGGGCAGCGGGTGCCGCAGCTCCGACAGATCCGGCATGTCCTTGACCAGTTCCGGTCTGGCGATGCTGCGGGTGGGCCCGTCGATGCCGACGGACTTCACCATGGCGGCCTCCTTGCGGGCCGCCTTGGCCGCCAGGTCCGCGGTGGTGCGGGCATTGGTCATGCCGCCGCCGAGACCGCCGCCGCTCGGCGCCGCCGGCGGTCGGCCCGCCACCGGCGGCTCGCCCGGACGATGCAGATTCGACTGCGGCTCCCGCTGTGGCAGCTGCGACCAGCCTTTCTCGAATCGTGCTTGGCCGTCGGCGGCGGACTGCTCCCCGCCGTCACCCTGCTTGTCGGACACTTCGGATGCTCCTCCCGAGCCGTTGTCACCTCCCGACCCCGGCCGCGGAACGGGCCGAGGGGGAATCGGAGACGGCGCAATTCGCTCGGTCACACCGTTGGCGTGGTGCCGCTCGTCATTCGGCTGATTCGGAGTGGTCAATGGGATTCCTTCGATCCGTCGTGCCGCCGCTGCCTTGTGAAGAAACTTACTGCTATCCGAACCTACTGCTTGTCAGCACCGCTGGCCTCCTCTTCGAGGGAAACCTGATCGGGCTCATCGGCATTGCGCGCGATCGCAAGCAACGTAACGCCCTCGCCGAGGTTCATCAATCGCACGCCCTTGGTCTGCCGTCCCGCGCGGCGCACCTGATTCGCCGCCGTCCGGATCACGCCGCCGCCGGAGGTGATTGCATAGATCTCATCCTCGTCGTCGACGATGAGTGCGCCCACCAGGTTGCCACGTTTCGGATCGTATTGGATCGTCAATACGCCTTTACCCCCGCGGCCCTGCGCCGTGTACTCCTCGATCGCGGTCCGCTTGGCGTAGCCGCCGGACGTCGCCACCAGCAGGAACGTATCGTCGCGGACCACATTCAGCGACAGCAGCCAATCGTCGGTGTTGAACCGCATGCCCTGCACGCCGGAGGTGGCGCGGCCCATCGGGCGCAGCACCTCGTCGTTGGCGGCGAAGCGGATCGACTGGCCGTGCGCCGATACCAGCAGCAGGTCGTCCTCCGCCGAACACAGTGCGGCGCCGACCAATTCGTCGCTGTCGCGCAGATTCACCGCGACGATACCGCCGGAGCGGTTGGAGTCGAAGTCGGTCAGCCGCGACTTCTTCACCAGGCCGTTGCGCGTCGCCAGCACCAGGTACGGCTGATCCTCGTAGGTCTTGATCTGGATGACCTGGGCGATCTTCTCCTCCGGCTGGAAGGCCAGCAGGTTGGCCACGTGCTGGCCGCGCGCGACGCGGCTGGCCTCGGGCAGCTCGTAGGCCTTCACCCGGTACACCCGGCCGAGGTTGGTGAAGAACAGCAGCCAGTCGTGCGTCGAGGTGATGAAGAAGTGCCGGACCAGGTCGTCCTGTTTGAGCCCGGCGCCCTGCACGCCCTTGCCGCCGCGCTTCTGGCTGCGGTACAGGTCGGTCTTGGTGCGCTTGGCGTAGCCGGTCTCGGTGATGGTGACGACCACGTCCTCGCGGGCGATCAGATCCTCGTCGGCGACGTCCCCGTCCGCTGCGATGATCTTGGTGCGCCGCTCGTCGCCGTACTTCTCGACGATCTCCTGCAGCTCGTCGCGGATGATCGCGCGCTGTCGCTCGGGCTTCTCCAGGATGTCCTTCAGGTCGGCGATCTCGGTCTCGATCTTGGCCAACTCGTCGATGATCTTCTGACGTTCCAACGCCGACAGTCGGCGCAGCTGCATATCCAGGATCGCGGTCGCCTGGATCTCATCGATATCGAGCAGCTCCATCAACCCGGTCCGCGCGGTCTCGGTGTTGGCCGAGCGCCGGATCAGGGCCACGACCTCGTCGAGCGCGTCGAGCGCCTTGACCAGACCGCGCAGGATGTGGGCCCGCTCCTCGGCCTTGCGCAGGCGGTAGCGGGTGCGCCGGACGATGACGTCCATCTGGTGGGCGACGTAGAGCCGGATCATCTGGTCCAGCCGCAGCGTGCGCGGCACGCCGTCGACGATGGACAGCATGTTGGCGCCGAAGCTGGTCTGCAGCTGGGTGTGCTTGTACAGGTTGTTCAGCACGACCTTGGCAACGGCGTCGCGCTTGACCGTCACCACGATGCGCAGGCCCGCGCGATCCGACGACTCGTCGTGGACGTCGGAGATACCGGCGATCTTGCCGTCGCGCACCTGCTCGGCGATCGAGTTGACGAAGTTGTCGGTATTGACCTGATAGGGCAGCTCGGTGATGACGATCGTGGTGCGGCCCTTGTTGTCCTCCTCGATCTCCACCACGCCGCGCATGCGGATCGCCCCGCGGCCGGTCCGGTAGGCGTCCTGGATGCCCGTCGTGCCGACGATCAGGCCGCTGGTCGGGAAGTCCGGGCCCTTGACCCGCTCCATGCAGGCCTCGAGCGTGGTCTCCTCGTCGGCCTCGTGGTTGGCCAGCGCCCAGTAGATCGCCTCCGCCACCTCGTTGAGGTTGTGCGGCGGGATGTTGGTGGCCATGCCGACGGCGATACCGCCGGAACCGTTCATCAACAGGCTCGGGACACGGCTGGGGAGAACGACCGGTTCCATGGACCGGCCGTCGTAGTTCGGGATGAAATCGACCGTCTCCTCGTCGATTTCACGCAGCAGTTCCATCGCGAGCGGCGTGAGGCGGCACTCGGTGTAGCGCATGGCGGCCGGGCCGTCGTTGCCCCGCGAACCGAAATTGCCCTGGGGATCGACCAGCGGGTAGCGCATCGACCAGGGCTGCGCCATGCGCACGAGGGCGTCGTAGATGGCCGAGTCGCCGTGCGGGTGGTAGTTGCCCATGGTCTCGGCGACCGGGCGAGCCGACTTCACGTAGCCGCGATCGGGCCGATACCCGTTGTCGTGCATCGCGTACAGGATGCGACGGTGCACCGGCTTGAGGCCGTCGCGCACCTCGGGCAGCGCGCGGCCCACGATCACGCTCATCGCGTAATCGATGTAGCTGTTCTGCATCTCCTGCTGGATGTCGACCGGTTCGATCCGGTCGCCGCCGTCGGGAGGCAATGTGGTCTCGGTCATGAATCAGTCTCCGTAAGAAGTCTTTTCAAAGTGGTCTCGGTGCGGGCCGCGCGCTTTTTGGCCGGGATCACAGGTCGAGGAAGCGGACATCCTTGGCGTTGCGGGTGATGAAGCTGCGCCGGGCCTCGACGTCCTCACCCATCAGGATGCTGAACAGCTCGTCGGCCGCGGCCGCGTCGTCCAGCGTCACCAGCCGCAGCAGGCGGGTCGAGGGATCCATGGTGGTCTCCCACAGCTCTTTCGGGTTCATCTCACCGAGACCCTTGTAGCGCTGCACGCCGTCGTCCTTGTTGATCTTCTTACCGGCTGCCAGCCCCTGCTCCAGCAGCGCGTCGCGCTCACGATCGGAGTAGGCGAACTCGGGATCGCTGCGCTGCCACTTGAGCTTGTACAGCGGCGGGCAGGACAGATACACGTGCCCGTGCTCGACCAGCGGACGCATGAACCGGAACAGCAGCGTCAGCAGCAGCGTGGAGATGTGCTGACCGTCCACATCGGCGTCGGACATCAGGATGATCTTGTGGTACCGCAGTTTCGCGATATCGAACTCATCGTGGATACCGGTGCCGAACGCGGTGATGATCGACTGGACCTCGTTGTTCTTGAGGACCCTGTCGATACGCGCCTTCTCGACGTTGATGATCTTGCCGCGCAGCGGCAGGATCGCCTGGTACATCGAATCGCGACCGGATTTCGCCGAGCCACCGGCGGAGTCACCCTCGACGATGTAGATCTCGGACAGCCGCGGATCCTTCGACCGGCAGTCGGCGAGCTTGCCGGGCAGGCCGCCCAGGTCCGTAGCGCTCTTGCGCCGCACCAACTCTCGCGCCTTGCGCGCGGCGACCCGAGCCTGTGCCGACGAGACGGCTTTCTGCACAATCGTTTTCGCATCGGCCGGGTTGGCCTCGAACCAGTGCGCCAGATTCTCGTTGCAGGTGCGCTGCACGAACGACTTGACCTCGGTATTGCCGAGCTTGGTCTTGGTCTGGCCCTCGAACTGCGGCTCGCCGACCTTCACGCTCACGATGGCGGCCAGGCCCTCCCGGATATCGTCACCGGTGAGGTTGCCGTCCTTCTCCTTGATGAGCTTCTTGTCCTTGGCGTACTTGTTCACGACCGAGGTGAGCGCCGCACGGAAGCCCTCCTCGTGCGTGCCGCCCTCGTGGGTGTTGATCGTGTTGGCGAAGGTGTGCACCGACTCGGAGTAGCCCGAGTTCCACTGCATCGCCACCTCGAGCTCGTGGCCGGTGCCCTTGCTCGTGAAGCCCACCACCGTGTTGTGGATGGCCTGCTTGGTGCGGTTGATGTGCTTGACGAAGTCCTCGAGCCCGCCCGGGTAGTGGTACGTGCGGGTCTTGACCTTCTGCTCGGTCGCGGCCGCCGCCTCGTCCTCGGCGTGCTTGGGCGCCTCGGCGGTCTCGCTGACCACCTCCTCGGTGACGTCCGACTCGCTCACCCGCTGATCGGTGAGGGTGATGGTGAGGCCCTTGTTCAGGAACGCCATCTCCTGCAGCCGCCGCGACACCGTCTCGAAGTTGTAGAAGGTGGTCTCGAAAATATCCGGATCGGCCCAGAATCGGATCGTGGTGCCGGTGCGCTTGGTCGGATCGCCCTGTACCAGCTTGCCGGGCTTGGCGTCCTTGTACTCCTGGGTCCAGTGAAATCCGCCGTAGTCGATATCGGCCTGCAGGCGAGTCGACAGCGCGTTCACCACCGAGATACCCACGCCGTGTAGACCACCCGACACCGCATAGGACTCGGAGTCGAACTTGCCACCGGCGTGCAGTTGCGTCATGACCACCTCGATGGTGGGGATGCCCTGCGCGTGCATGCTGGTGGGGATGCCGCGGCCGTCGTCGACCACCTCGACGCCGCCGTCGGCCAGCAAGGTCACATCGACGCGGCTGGCATAGCCCGCCATCGCCTCATCGACGGAGTTGTCCACAACCTCCCAGATCAGGTGGTGCAGACCGCGCTCGCCGGTGGAACCGATGTACATACCGGGGCGCTTGCGGACCGCCTCCAGTCCCTCCAGGACCGTGATGCTGGAGGCATCGTAATCCTGCTGTTTGCCCTTGGTCGAGCTTGCGTTGGAGTCGTTGGCAGCCACTGCTCGGTAGCTCTCCTTACTTGCTGATCCCTCGACGCAGCGTCGAGCAGCACACAGGGGACCCCGAGTGACATCTGCTCGAGAATTACGGGTCCTTGCGCGGGCTTGCCCGGAACGCGTCGAAGGTATCGCCGCTAGTTACCCCACCATCCTACTGGTACACCTGGCTCAGGATGCACCTATGACACCCCTGAGAGGGTCGTGAGTGCGTGAAATCGGTCGCTGCCGGGTCTGGTTGTAGGGTTCGGCGCTCCGGCGGGCCTCAGTGGCTCGTCGAGAGGCGGCCGGAAAAGTTTGCGGAAGGGGTTGAGCGATCTTCGAGCGACCGTCCGATTCCGCCGCGGCCGACCGGTTCCACGTGAAACCCTCATCCGTAGGTGTCCCGCGGACCGCGGCCCTTGATGTGGCGCTCGCCCTTGCGCCAGCTCGGTGCGGCCGGACCGCTGATCTTCAGCGAGGTGACCACGCCCTGGCCCACCGCGGCGACGATCTTCGCCAGGATCTGGGACTGCAGCATGCGCAGCTGGGTCGCCCACGCGGTGGATTCGGCCTGAACGCTCAAGACGCCGTCGGTCAGCGACACCGGGGTGGCGTGTGCCGCGACATCCTCCCCGACCACGCTCGCCCACCGGCCGAACACCATGCCCTCGGCCACCTTGCCGGACCAGCCGCGGCTCTTCGCCAGGGCTCCGGCGAGTGCGGACAACGGCTGCGGATCGCGCTCGTCCGGCCGGGCCCCCGACCATCCGGAGCGGCGCCGCAGCGCGCGAACCCCACCCTTGCGCGGCGACGCCCGCCCCTGGCCGACCGCCTTGCCGCTGGCCTTGGCCGCGGCCCGCGCCTCCTCCAGGGCACGCCGCGCCAGATCGACTCCACGCAGCTCGGTGCCCGACTCGGCCGGAGCGGCCGCTTCCGCGTCGCCGTACTCGGGTCCGTCCACCACCACTCCCTCACTCGATACCCTTCGTAGCCCAGCGGATTCCGCGCGAGCCGGGCCGGACACTGCTGGACAGGCTAGCCGGTCGGCACCCGTCTTCCGGCGCGCCGCGACCGGTGTCACGTGACATTGTTGCGACATCCGCGACCGAGTTCGTCTCGGCCACAACGATCATCAGGGCAACGCCGAGCCCGCGCCGGGTTCGACACCCTCCGATACCGCCGCCGGAGGGACACCGGACCGATCCGCCAGATAGGACGTGCGCGCGTCTGCCTCGCCGGTGGTTTCCACACACAGCGGGGTCGCCTCGAGTTCGGGCGGGACGTCTTCCGAGACCGCCGCGGTGATCAGGACCTGTTCCGCCGTGGCGGCCACCGCGGCCAATGCGGCGCGGCGGCGGCGATCCAGTTCGGCGAAGACGTCGTCCAGGAGCAGCACCGGATCGGTGCCGACGCTGCGCAGCAGTTCGAAGGCCGCCAGCCGCAGGGCCAGGGCGAACGACCACGATTCCCCATGGCTGGCAAAGCCTTTCGCCGGCGCCGAGCCGAGCACCAGCTCCAGATCGTCGCGATGCGGGCCGACGAGGCACACCCCGCGCTCGAGTTCCCTGGCTCGGGCGGCGGCCAGTTCCCGCACCATGATCGACTCCAGGGCCGCCGTATCGTCCGGCTGCGGCGCGCGGCCGGTGTCGAGGAATTCCGGCGGCAGATACGCACTGCGGTAGCGGATGGCCGCGGTGCGCGATTCCGGGGCGATCGAGCGGTACGACCGCTCCAGATAGGGATGCAGTTCGTGCACCAGGCGCAGCCGCTGCGCCAGCAGTTCCGCACCGTGCGCGGCGAGGTGACCGTCCCACACATCCAGCGTGCTCAGGTCGGCGGGCGTGCCCGCGCGCGAACGTGCCTGTCGGCCCGCGGTTTTCAACAGGGCCGACCGCTGCCGCAGCACACGGTCGTAATCCGAGCGCACCCCGGCCAGCCGGGGCAGCCGCGCGGTGCACAGCTCGTCCAGGAAGCGCCGGCGCTCCGACGGGTCGCCCCGCACCAGCGCCAGGTCCTCGGGCGCGAACAGCACCGTCTGCAGGATTCCGAGGATCTCCCGCGGCCGCCGCACCGGCGACCGGTTGATCTGGGCGCGGTTGGCGGAGCCCTGGTTCAGCTCGATATCGATCCGCAGCTCCCGGCCCGCGTTCACCACCGTGGCACCGATCCGGGAGCGCTGGGCGCCCAGCCGGATCAGCGGCGCGTCGGTGGACACCCGGTGCGAACCGAGAGTGGCGAGATAGCCGAGGGCCTCGACCAGATTCGTCTTCCCGTTGCCGTTCGAACCCAGGAAAACCGTTCGGCCCGTGGTCAGTTCGAGTTCGGTCTGCTCCCACGAGCGAAAGTCCCGCAGGCTCAACGCCCGGACGTGCATCGCTCAGTTCACCGTCCCCGCGGGCGTGATGCACGACTCGGTATGCGGCATGAGTTGTCCACGTGCCCAGAGTTTTTCACAGAGTTATCAACATTGTTCACAAAGGTCCGGCAGGGATCCGGCGCACCGCGAAACTCAGCCCGGCAGTCGAACGGGCATCAGCAGGTAGGTGTACGTGCCGCCCAGCGCCGCGAAGGCGCCGGACTCGAGCACCTCCGGGTCCTCGTCGGTGGTCGGGCACAGCACGGCCGGACGGCTGGGCGTGGTGAACCCGAAGGTCACCCGCTCGGAGTGCAGCGCGGACAGACCATCGTTGAGGTAACCAGGATTGAAGGCGATCGTCAGCGGCTCGCCGCGGAATTCGACCTCCAGCCACTCCTCGGCGCGGCCCGCGTCGTCGCCACCCGCGGACAGCAGCAGGCCCTGCTCGGAGAACTCCAGGCGCACCTGGGCGCCGCGCTCGGCTACCAGCGCCACGCGCTTGATGGCCTCGATCAGCGCACTCACCTGCAGCGTGGCGATCGAGGTGTGTTCCTTGGGGAGCAATTGGCGGAACTTGGGGAATTCCGCGTCGAGCAGCCGCGTGGTGGTGCGGCGGCCGCCGTTGACGATGCCGAGCAGACCGTCGGTGCCGGTGCCGAAGGCGAGCTGCACCGGCTGGTCGCTGGTGCCCAGCGTCTTGGCGGCCTCCGACAGGGTGCGCGCGGGCACCAGGACGGCCGTCTCCACGTCGTCGCGTCCGGGCTCCCACTCCAGGTGCCGGACCGCGAGGCGGAAGCGGTCGGTGGCCGCGAGAACGATCTTGGAGCCCTCGATCTCGACCCGGATGCCCGTCAGCATCGGGAGCGTATCGTCGCGACCGGCGGCGACGGCCACCTGGCCGACCGCCCCGGAGAACAGATCCACCCCGAGCTCACCGGTCTGCGGGGGCAGTTCGGGCAACTGTGGATAATCCTCGACCGGCATGGTCGGTAGCGAGAACTTCGCGCTGCCGCAGGCGATCAGCACGCGAGTGCCGTCGACGGAGACATCCACCGGCTTGTTGGACAGCGCCTTGGTGATATCGGCCAGCAGGCGGCCGGAGACGAGCACCTGCCCCGGACCGGCGACCTCGGCGGCCACGCGCATCTGGGCGGAGACCTCGTAGTCGAAACCGGAGACCGTCAGCCCGTCCTCGTCGGCGACGAGGAGGACACCGCCGAGCACCGGCACCGGCGGGCGAGACGGCAGACTGCGGGCCACCCAGGCGACGGATTCCGCGAAATCCTCGCGAGCGACCCGAAACTTCATGCTTGCAAGCTCCATCGCCCGGTATGTCCTCTCCCAAGTCTCGATCGGTCGTGATCCGTTCGGCTCGACGCCGTTTCATGCAGGGGTACTGGATCGGCCGCCCCGTCGTCCCACCGCAGTGTGTCACAGGCGACCGACATCAAACCGTACCCGCGCAGGCGCCGAATGACCACGCCGCCCTCCCGGTGCGTCGCCCTGCGGTCTGCCGCCCCTTCTCCTCATGGCTCGAACGTTCACCGAGTCCGGGGAGTCCGATCGCGCCGCTGCTCCACGATCCGAGTTTCCACACATCCTGTTTTGAAAGAAGTTATTGAAGAAGAAGAACTGAAACAGTAGTAGGCACTGTGGATTCTGTGGACCACGGGTGAATCCGCTGCTCGCGGGGCGTGGCGGCGTGGGGATGTCCGATGGGTGACTCGAGGATGAACGTGGAGTCGCTGTGGAGCCGACAAATCTGTCCCACCCCCATCCTCGAGCGGTCCTCGAGTTGTTCCAGCACGATGCCCGGTTTGTACACATCTGTGCGCAAACCAGTGGACAACTCGAGGATTCCTCGAGGACCTGACAGGGACTCCTCGAGGAATCCACAAGCACAACTTCCGATCGGTGCAGGTGAGAGCCCGTGGATGAGCCGGTCTGTGCGAACTGTGCACCAACGGGTGTGAATGGCGGTGTCAACACCCCTGCCGACAAACTGTGGGTAAAACGGTGGAGAACAGGGGGATTCCTCGAGGACTCCCCAGGGATTCCTCGAGGAATCCACAACACGAAAAAGCCGATCCACCCAGGTCACTCGGTGGATCGGCTTGGGGAGAAGGATCAGCGGGAGCGCTGCTTGATTCGGGCTGTGAGTTCTTGAACCTGGTCGTACACGCGGCGCCGCTCGGTCATTTCCTTGCGCACCTTTTTCTCGGCGTACATGACCGTGGTGTGGTCGCGGCCGAACGCCTGACCGATCTTCGGCAGGGACAGGTCGGTCAGCTCGCGGCACAGATACATCGCGATCTGCCGCGCCTGGGCCAGCGGTCGGGCCTTGCCCGGCCCGGTCAGCTCCTCGAGCGTGGTGTTGAAGTACTCCGCGGTGACGGCCATGATCGTCGACGCGGTGATCTCGATCGTGGTGGTGTCGGGCATCAGGTCGCGCAGCACCACCTCGGCCAGCGACAGATCCAGCGGCTGCCCGTTCAGCGAGGCGAAGGCCGTGACCCGGATCAGCGCGCCCTCCAGTTCGCGGATATTGCGTTCCACCCGGCTGGCGATGAGTTCGAGCACGTCGTGCGGGACGTCGAGGCGATCCATCCGCGCCTTCTTGCGAAGGATCGCTATCCGCGTCTCGAGCTCCGGCGGCTGCACGTCGGTGATCAGGCCCCATTCGAACCGGGTGCGCAGCCGTTCCTCCAGCGTGGCCAACTGCTTGGGCGGCCGGTCGGACGAGACCACGATCTGCTTGTTGGCGTTGTGCAGCGTGTTGAAGGTGTGGAAGAACTCCTCCTGGATGCCTTCCTTACCCTCGATGAACTGGATGTCGTCCACCAGCAGGATGTCGGTCTCGCGGTAGCGGCGCTTGAACGCGACCTTGCGGTCGTCGCGGAGGCTGTTGATGAAGTCGTTGGTGAATTCCTCGGTGGATACGTATTTCACCCGCATCCCCGGGAACAGCCGCTGGGCGTAGTGACCGGCCGCGTGCAGCAGATGGGTCTTGCCCAAACCGGAAGCCCCCCAGACGAACAGCGGGTTGTAGGCCCGGGCGGGAGCCTCGGCGATCGCGACGGCGGCCGCGTGCGCGAACCGGTTGGAGGCGCCGATGACGAATGTCTCGAAGGTGTACTTCGCATTGAGGCTGGCCGAGGAGGCCGGGGGTGTCGGGGTCGGCTCCGGCGATTTGGCGAAGTAGGTCGGCCAGGAGTTGCGCACGTTGACCACGGGTTCGTCATTGTCCGCGCGCTCCGGCTCGGAGGCGAACAGCGACTCCTGGCCCGGTGATCCGTTGCCGCCCGGGCCCGGAGACAGTTCCCTGTCGCGTCGAGGCGGGGCGGGTTCATCCGGTCCGGCGTCGCCTGGCAATTCTCCGGCCACCGGTTGAGCGGCGAACTCGTGCTGGGGATAGTCGGCACGACCGGGGAACTCGGCTGGGGAGAGATAGCGTGGCGGGGCATATTCCGGGGGCGCCGAGTAGTCCGGCTGCGCCGGATAACCCACAGGTTCGCGGGGGGCCTCCCGCACCCGCTCGGGGCGGGAGGTCAGCCGGGCGTGGCGGGGCGGACCGGCGGGCCGGTCGGCCGGTGGCGCGGCCGGTGCGGCGATCCGGACGCCGAGGCCCTCGACCTGTGGACCGAGCCGACGGGCCAGCGACCGCAGGATGGGCTCGCGCAGATCGCGTTCGATCGCCTCCTGCGCCAAAGAGGAAGGTACCGAGAGCAGCGCGAATCCCTGAGCCACCGTCAGCGGTTTGACCAGGCCCAACCACGCCTTCTGGGCGTTGGTGACCGGTGGAATGGCGCCGTCGGTGGAGCCCGCGGTGAGCTCGGCGACCACCTCTGGCCACACGCCGGTCAACACGTTCTGCTCGTCGTCCACGTACGTTTCCTCCCCGGAATAGGTAGATAGGAGCAGACGGTCGGGCACCACCCGCATCCCCCCGCAGCGCGAGCGTAGGCGTGGCCGTCGGCCATACGAATATGCCACTCCAGGGGTCTTTCCACACAATTATCCACAGATGTGGAGAACCACAGTGATGTGAGTCGAGCTGCCATGCGCCCCCACGCGGCGCTTCAACCAGCGCTTCTGCAGCAATCTTCTGGCTATGTACTCTAGTGGCTCGGGTGAGTCGTCGGCAAGGGTGGTTCACGGCCGTGTCGTTCGCCACCGGGACCCCGGTTTGACCTGGCCGGAGCCGGTCAGTACTCTCGTACAGTCACCCATTGACGTGGTGGCGGCTGCGTGCTGCCCGTGTCTCGATGGGCGCTGCGCCGAAGACGACCTTGTCGCTCGTCGCAGACCAGCATTACCCACAAGCTTCGGGCGCCGCCGGGCGCCCACCAACTCGAGGAGTGTTGACCGTGGCCAAGGGCAAGCGGACGTTCCAGCCGAACAACCGTCGTCGGGCGCGGGTCCACGGGTTCCGCCTCCGGATGCGCACCCGTGCGGGCCGCGCCATCGTGTCGGCGCGGCGGCAAAAGGGCCGCGCCAAGCTCACGGCCTGATCCATCGGTACCGGCATCGGCGCCATGCCCCGTTCGCCGTTCGGTCCGCCGAACCCCGCCATCCGTTACGCGCTCGGACACTCGGGTGTTGCCTGAACCGTATCGGCTGCACCATCGTGCCGATTTCTCCCGGACGGTGCGGCGTGGCAGGCGAATCGGGAGGCGCGATCTGGTCGTGCATGCGTTATCGACAACTCCGGTGTCCGACGACGCCGGAGAGGAAACCGCTGGGCCGTCGATTCGTATCGGCGGTCCGCGGTTCGGTTTGATCGTCAGCAAGGCGGTGGGCAACGCGGTGGTACGTCACCGCGTCGCCCGCCGCCTGCGTCATATCTGTGCTCCCCTGGCAAGCGAGGTGTCGGCGGAGGCGGACATCGTGATCCGGGCGCTGCCGGGTGCCGCGACCGCGTCCTCGGCCGAACTCGATCGGCAGGTGCGTGCCGCGCTCCGCAAGCTGTTACTCGAAAGCGCCACACCCGATCTCGCGGGCAGGTCGTCATGAGCCGTCTCGCGGTGCTGATTCGGCTGCCCGCCACCGTGCTCATCTTTCTCATCGAGCTGTACCGGACCTATGTCTCCCCCACCCGCATGCCGGTGTGCCGCTTCACCCCGACCTGTAGCGAGTACGCGGTGACCGCGCTGCGTACCCGGGGGCTGTTCGTCGGTGTCGGATTGACAGCCGTGCGTCTGGCCAAATGCGCACCCTGGCACCCTGGTGGGTGGGACCCCGTTCCGGAGCCGAAACGGAGCGGGGCGGCGGCGAGCCGCGAGTCGGAGCCGGCCGCACACGAGCTTTGTAATGGGTCGCCGCGTGCGGTGGCCGGTGATACGACCGACGGGAGTACATAGAGCCGTGCTCGATTTCATCTACTATCCGGTGTCTTGGATCTTGTGGTTCTGGCACCGTGTCTTCGGGTTCGCGCTGGGCGCCGACAACGGTCTGGCCTGGGCGCTGGCCGTGGTGTTCCTGGTGTTCACCCTGCGGCTGGTGCTCTACAAGCCGTTCGTCAAGCAGGTGCGGACCACCCGGCAGATGCAGGAATTGCAGCCCCAGATCAAGGAGCTGCAGAAGAAGTACAAGAACGATCGCCAGAAGATGGCGACCGAGATGCAGAAGCTGCAGAAGGACCACGGCTTCAATCCGCTCATGGGCTGTCTGCCCGTGCTGGCGCAGGTGCCGGTGTTCCTCGGTCTCTACCACGTGCTGCGGTCGTTCAACCGGACCGGCACGGGCTTCGGCCAGTTGGGCATGTCGGCCTACGACAACGCGCACACCCCGAACTACGTCTTCAACGCCGAGGATGTGCAGTCGTTCCTGAGCGCCCGCATCTTCGGCGCGCCGATCTCGGTGGCGATCACGACGCCCAGGACGCAGCTGGATGCCTTCCTCGACTATGGCGGTATCCCCCAGGTTCTGAACATCGCCGCGGTCGCGATTCCGCTGATGGTGATCGCCGGTCTGGCAACGCATTTCAACGCTCGTGCCTCGGTGGCGCGGCAGAGCCCGGAGGCGGCCGCCAACCCGCAGGCCGCGCTGATGAACAAGATGGCGCTGTGGGTGTTCCCACTGGGCGTGATCGTGGGTGGTCCCTTCCTCCCGATCGCCATCCTGATCTACTGGGTCTCCAACAACATCTGGACCTACGGACAGCAGCATCTCGTCTTCGGCCGCATCGAGAAGGAAGAGGAAGCGAAGAAGCAGCAGGCGATCGAGCGGCGCGCGTCGAACGCGCCCAAGCCGGGTGCCAAGCCGAATCCGAAGAACAAGCAGAAGGCCGGATCGGCCGACGAGCCGACGGACGAGCCGATCGATGCTCCGGTGGATGCGTCGGCGACCGACGGCGATGTCTCCCCCGCGACCCGCAACGGCGCCGGATCGGGTAAGTCGGGCAAGGCGACCGCCTCGTCGCGCAAGGGTGGACAGGGCAATCGGAAGCGATCCGGAAACCGCGGCCGTGCGAATCAGAAGCGGCGTCGCTAGCCGACTCACGCGACCGGCCGGATACGACGGATGATTCAGATCGAAGGAAACGACACACATGACTGTTGAGACCGATGGAGGGGACGCCACTGTGGCCCTCGGCGCAAACGGCACAACCGTGGCGGGCACCGCGGAGAGCCATGATCCGGAAACCGCGACCGATCGCGCATCGGATGCCGCGGAAAACCGCGAGCCCGAATCGGAGGCGGCGAGCGGGGATGTGAGCGAGGCGGAGGAAGCGCTCATCGAAGAGGGCGAGATCGCCGGCGACTATCTCGAACAGTTGCTGGACGTGCTCGACTTCGACGGTGATATTGATCTGGACGTCGAGGGCGACCGGGCGGTCGTGAGCATCGACGGCGGTCGCGATCTGTCGAAGCTGGTGGGCCGGCGCGGTGAGGTCCTGGATGCCTTGCAGGAGCTGACCCGGTTGGCCGTGCAGCAGACGACCGGTGTGCGCAGTCGGCTGATGCTGGACGTGGCGGGCTGGCGGGCGAAGCGCCGGGAGGAGCTGAGCGCCCTGGGTGCGGCGGCGGCGCAGCGCGTCCTGGACTCCGGCAAGCCGGAGTCCCTGTCGCCGATGACGCCGTTCGAGCGCAAGATCGTGCACGATGCCGTGGCCGAGGTCGACGGGGTCGAGAGCGAGAGCGAGGGCGTCGAGCCGAATCGGCACGTGGTGGTGCTGCCGTCCTGAGCGCTGTGCGATGCGGGTTGGGCCCCTGGTTCGCGGAACCGGGGGCCCTAGCCTTGTGTGGGCCCGTGTGTGACGATCTGTCGCGAATCCGGAAGGATGTTTCACGTGGAACGAGGAACCGGCGTGAGTAACCCGGAGCACTCCCCTACCCCGGATGCGGCGCCGCCGGAGCCGCCGGCGGCGGCCGAGCGGATATTCGGCGACCGGCTTCCGCTGGCCCGTCGATACTGTGCGGCGTTGGCGACGGCCGGGGTGCAGCGCGGGCTGATCGGACCGCGCGAGGTGCCTCGGCTCTGGGATCGGCACATCCTGAACTGTGCGGTGCTCGGCGAGCTAATCCCGACCGGAGCGGCCGTCGTGGACATCGGCAGTGGGGCGGGACTGCCCGGAATCCCCCTCGCCATCGCCCGGCCGGATCTCCGCGTGACCCTTGTCGAACCGTTGCTGCGTCGGACCATTTTCCTGGCGGGGTTCATCGAGGAGGAGGCGGGACTCGAGGTGACGGTCGTGCGCGGCCGGGCGGAGCAGTCGGACGTGCGGAAGGTGGCGGGCGGCGCGGATGTGGTGACCTCGCGGGCGGTGGCGCCGTTGAGCAAGCTCGCGAAGTGGTCGCTCCCCCTGGTGCACCACCACGGTCGGATGCTGGCGCTCAAAGGGTCGAGCGCGGCCGAGGAGTTGGAGCGCGACCGTACCGAGTTGCTGCGCGCGGGCGGCGGCCACGCCCAGGTGTTGGAGTGCGGCGCCGGAATCGTGGATCCGCCGACCGTCGTGCTGAGCGTCGAGCGCCTCCCCCGCGCCGAGCGGAAGGCAGAGGGCGGCAAGCCGAAGCGGCGTCGGTGAGGCGGTCTCCCGGCGGGCCCGAATCTTGCGCGAGGCACCGTTTCATGTGAAACATGACGGGGCGGCAGGAACGCGATCTCGATCCCGGCGTCCCGCCCCGACAGTTGAGTGCCCGCCCCGCGGCAGTTGTTTCATGTGAAACCTCGCCCCCTGACCCGTCCGGTCGAGCCGCTGAGCCAGCTGGCCAAGAGTGGAGTGCGGGTGCCGCGGGGCTTATTGCGCAATGTGACCGAGTGGACGCGGATGACGATGGTTGTCAGGCGGGCGGCGGCGTTGGCTCGTTTCACGTGAAACCGGTCGCGGACGCGGGTGGGTTCCTTGGCGCGCGGGGGGCCGCGAAAACGCCCTTTGGGCAACAAAGTTTGCGTATCGGGGTGTGATCGCCGCGGTTCAACTTCCGTAATGTGCGCGGTGCTGGCAAGCTAGGTGCAGTCGAGCGTGAGCGCAGATTCGAGGTGCCCGACAGGCTCGCGCTCCGCTTGCTCGAGCCAATGCGGCGCCGATGCTGCTTGGGCACGTGTCTGAAGTTCTCGGGGTTAGGAGCCTGTATGTCGAACGGTCCGGCGAATGTTTCACGGGAAACAACGTCGCGGGTGCCCGGAATGCTGGACGGTAGTGGCTTCGATCTGGACGAGCTCGGCCGCCCGTTCGGGAGCATCACCGCCGACACGCCCATCGCGGCCGAGGCGCAGCGAGCCAGCCAGGTGTTGCATCCTGGTTCGATGACCATCCCGAAGCCGCGCGAACAACGAATCATCACCATCGCGAATCAGAAGGGCGGCGTAGGGAAGACGACGACGGCGGTGAATCTCGCAGCGGCACTTGCGCTACAGGGGATGACCGTCCTCGTCATCGATCTCGATCCGCAGGGCAACGCCAGCACGGCACTCGGCGTCGAGCACCATTCCGGCGTGCCCTCCTCCTACGAGCTGCTCATCGGCGAAGCGTCTGTGCAAGAGGCGATTCAGCAGAGTCCACACAACGAGCGGCTGCTGTGCATTCCCGCCACCATCGATCTGGCCGGTGCCGAGATCGAACTGGTGTCGATGGTCGCCCGCGAGGGACGGCTCAAGGCGGCGATCCAGGATGCGAACTTCGCGGGCTACGACATCGACTACGTGATGATCGACTGCCCCCCCTCGCTCGGTCTGCTCACCGTCAACGCGCTGGTGGCCGCCAAGGAGGTACTGATCCCGATTCAGTGCGAGTACTACGCGCTGGAGGGTGTGGGGCAGCTGATCCGCAATATCGGTCTGGTGCAGGCGCACCTGAATCCAGAGCTGCACGTGTCGACCGTCGTGCTCACGATGTACGACGGGCGGACCAAGCTGGCCGATCAGGTCGCCGAGGAGGTGCGCGGTCACTTCGGTGATGTGGTGCTGCGGTCGGTGATCCCCCGCAGCGTAAAGGTCTCGGAGGCACCGGGTTACGGCATGACGGTGCTGGATTACGATCCGGGTTCCCGGGGTGCGATGAGCTATTTGGATGCTGGTCGCGAGATGGCCGCCAGGTCGGTCGCGGTGGTTGGTGGAGTGAACGAGGAAAGGGGCCGGTAGGTTGACTCAGGCGAAGAAGGGTGGACTGGGGCGTGGGCTCGCCGCGCTGATCCCGACCGGACCGACCGATGTGCAGGGGCTCGGCAGTGCCGCGGCGAATGCCGTCATCGGACTGGACCCGATCGGCCCGCATCCGGCCTCGGCGTACCTGCACCGGGTCCCCGACCCCGCGGAGGGATCCGACGCCGGAGCCGTGTATCGGGAGATTCCGCCGGATCAGATTCAGCCCAACCCGAAGCAGCCGCGTCAGGTCTTCGAGGAAGACGCGCTGAACGAATTGATCCACTCGGTCCGCGAATTCGGGCTCATGCAGCCGATCGTGGTCCGACTGCTGGAGTCCTCCCCCACCCCGCGCTACCAGATCGTCATGGGCGAGCGCCGGTGGCGGGCCTGCCAGGACGCGGGTCTGGAAACCATTCCGGCCATCGTCCGGGAGACTACCGACGACGCGATGCTTCGCGACGCCCTGTTGGAGAACATCCACCGGGTGCAGCTCAACCCGCTCGAGGAGGCGGCAGCGTACCAGCAGCTGCTGGAGGAGTTCGACGTCACCCACGAGGAGCTGGCGACTCGGATCGGCCGGTCCCGACCGGTCGTCACGAATATGATCCGGCTGCTGAAGCTTCCGATTCCGGTACAGCGCCGGGTGGCGGCGGGGGTGTTGTCCGCCGGGCACGCCCGTGCGCTGCTAGGCCTGGAGTCCGGCGCGGAGGCACAGGAGCGGCTCGCGGAACGGATTGTCGCCGAGGGCCTTTCGGTCCGCGCCACCGAGGAGGCGGTCACTCTCGCGAACCGCTACCCCGACGAGGAGAAGAAGCGTCCCGTCGAACGGAAACCGGTCCAGATGCCGGGTCTGGATCGGCTGGCCGAGCGTCTTGCCGATTCGTTCGATACCCGTGTAACCGTGAGCATGGGAAAGAAGAAAGGCAAGATCGTCGTCGAATTCGGGGACGTGGCCGATCTGGAACGCATCGTGGCAATGATGGAGCAGCAGCGCTAGTGCGACGAGTGATCACGGCCGAAATCCGCGTGATCACCGGAGATACTTGGACCTTGGCGGGAAAACGTCACTGTGACGGTGCCTTTCTGAGTCGCGTCTGCGATCCCGATGGACGGCACAGCTACCGAAATGAGGCGGTTCGCTTTGATCGCTTATTCTTGCTGGCGAGTAGATACTGATGCAGCGTGAGTCTGGATGAATCGGAGAGCTGGAGGCTGAGCAGAGCGGTGTCGACCAGCGTTACCGCACTTACCCTCGGCGGACTCGACAAACTCCCGGCGCATGCCCGTCGGTGTGTGTTCTGGGAGATCGATCCCGCCGTGGCCGAGGATTCGCGCGAATTCAGCGACCCGGTCTTCGAGAAGGAGGCGTGGCTGTCCACGGTGCTCCTCGAGTGGGGTTCGTGCGGCCAGATCGCGCTCGTCGACGGCCAGCCCGCCGGGTGCGCGCTGTACTCGCCACCCAGCGCGGTACCCCGGGCTGCCCTCTTCCCCACCTCCCCGGTGAGTGCCGACGCGGTCCTGCTGACCACGCTGCGGACCGATCTCCCCTACCGGGACAGCGGGATAGCCGACCGGTTGATCCAGGCGGTGGTGGCCGATCTGATGCGCCGTGGGGTGCGGGCCATCGAGGCCTTCGGCATCCGCAAGGATCCGGCGGCCACGTCGATGTCGACGCGCTCGATCAGCTCCATGTTCCTGATGGAACGCATCGATACGCCCGCACACGGCATCCCGTCGGCGCCGCGTCAGCACACCGACTCCCGATGCTCCCCCGAGAGCTGCATGATCGACGCCGAATTCTTGGAGGATGTCGGATTCACCGTGGTGGCGCAGCATCATCGGTTTCCGCGCCTGCGCCTGGAGCTCGACAGCGACCACCTCTGGAAGGAGGATGTCGAGCGCGCGCTGGACCAGCTGTTGGCCGCCGCGTCGGCCGAGGCGAAGCCCCGGGTCGGCTGCCCCTGAGCGCTGAGCGGTTCCGGCGAAAAGCATGCCGGAAATAGGGAGGGCAGCCGGAAGGTGGGAGGGGAACTGGCGGGGCCGTTACATGCGGTCCGCGGCGGCCAGTTCCTCTGCCAGCAGCTCGGCGAAAGTGTATGTGCCCGTGGGCTGATCGTCCTGGCCGAGCAGGTACAGCCGCTTGACCGAGATCAGGATGGCCTCGGCGATCACATCGCGCATGCGCGGATTGGTCAGCACCGAGGCGTCGTATTCGTTGGTCAGATAACCGATGTCGACCTGGACGGTCGGCATCTTGGTCAGCCGCAGCAGATCCCAGGTGCGCGAATGGGTCCGGCAGTCCTGCAGCGAGGTGCGCGCCACGATCTCACGCTGGATGAATCCGGCCAGCACCTGCCCGATCATCGACACCGAACCGTGCGAATTGCCGAAGTGGAAGCTGGCGACGCCGCTCGCCACGGGGCTGGGGTTGGTGGCGCAGCGCAGCGAGATCATGAGATCGGCGTCGAAAGTGTTGGAGGTCTCGGCGCGTTCGGCATCTGAGAGGTTGGCGCCCCACGGCCGGGACAGGAAGGTCTCCATACCGGTGGCGGCCATCCGGCCCTCGAGACGGCTCGCCAGATCCCAGAGGATCTCCGATTCGTAGACGTCACCGAACTCGGTGGGGACCGCGAATCCCTTGTCCGGCCCGCCCATTCCCGGGTCGATGACGATTCGCTTCCCGGTGAGCTGCGGTCCGGCGCGGTGCACGACCTCCTCCTCCGCGATCCGGTGCGGATTCCCGCCCGTCACGCGGGCGCCGAGCAGATCCAGCGAGCGCAGTGTGTCCGGGCCGCAGATGCCGTCGGCGGACAGGCCGATCTCGCGCTGGAACGCGGTCAGGGCGTCGTGGGTGTGCGGGCCGAAATAGCCGTCGATGCGGTGCACATAGAAGCCGAGGTCCTGTAGGCGCCGCTGCAGCGTGGCCACGTCGTCGCCGTACAGCGGGGCCGACAGCTGGTAGATCAGCGTGCGGGCGCCGAGGCGATAGGACGCCTCCTTCAGTGCCCGATAGGTGGCGGGGCCGACGACACCGTCCACGAGAAGCCCGCGATGCTGCTGGAAGGCGCGCACCGCGGAGTCGAGACCGTGGTCGAATACGGCGTCGGAATCCTTCCAGTACTCGCCGTGCCCGTCGGATCGATCGGCGCCGTTGGGGCGGATGTGCAGGAATCCGAGACTTGCCAGGGTGCTCCGAACCTCAGCGACGGCTGGTCCAGTATCGCCGTGACGAAGTCGGTGCATGCGTGAGAGCCCTTTCCTTCCGCCAACCCGGGTACCCACTCATACGACGGCTCACACCCTCGCACGACCGGAGCGTCGGTCGATTGTCTCAGACCCGGACCGAATTTCAGCAATTCTCCAGGTGCAGAGATCCTACTCCCGGCATTCGCGCCGAAATACTACAGCGCCGACCGAGTTCCCGTAGGCGCAGTACTGCTTTCAGAGAACGTCTTCGAGTTCGCGCAGCAGGGCCGCCTTGCCCTTGGCGCCGACGATCCGCTTGGTCTCCTTGCCACCGGAGAACAGGATCATCGTGGGCAGCGAGAGAATGCCGTAATCCTTCGAGGTCACCGGATTGGCGTCGGCGTCCACCTTGGCGATGGTCAGCTTGTCGGAGTTCGCGGCGGCGATCTCCTCGAGCACCGGGGCGACCATCTTGCAGGGACCGCACCAGGCCGCCCAGAAATCGACGAGGACCGGCTTGTCACTGCCCAGCACGACCCGCGCGAACGTGTCGTCGGTGACGGTCTTGGTGGCGGTTTCGGACATGATTGAACTCCTCGAGCTCGACTGGCGATGAATCAGTGTGCGGAGACTTCGACCGGCTGTCCGGCGTGGTCCAGGGTGTTGGCGGTGATGTCGCCCTTGTCGGCCAGCCAGCGCTCGGCATCCATGGCCGCGCGGCAGCCGGTGCCCGCGGCGGTGATTGCCTGGCGGTAGATGTGGTCGACGAGATCGCCGGCCGCGAAGACGCCCTCGACGGAGGTGGCGGTGGTGGGCTGGTTCACCAGCACGTAGCCCTCGCCGTCCAGATCGACCTGGCCGCGCACCAGTTCGCTGCGCGGATCGTGACCGATGGCGACGAACAGTCCGGTCGCGGCCAGTTCGGAGGTTTCGCCGGTCTTGGTGTCGCGCAGGGTCAGGCTCGTGACGCTGTCCTCGCCGTGCACCTCGAGGATCTCGGCATTGGTGCGGAAGCGGATCTTCTCGTTGCTCTTGGCCCGCTCCAGCATGATCCGGGAGGCGCGGAACTCCTCGCGGCGGTGCACGATGGTGACGCTGGCGGCGAACTTGGTGAGAAATGTCGCCTCCTCCATCGCCGAATCGCCGCCACCGACGACCACGATGTCCTGGCCCTTGAAGAAGAAGCCGTCGCAGGTGGCGCAGGCGCTGACGCCGCGGCCGAGCAGTCGCTGCTCCCCCGGGACGCCGAGGTAGCGCGCCGCCGAACCCATGGCGAGCACCACCGCGTAGGCCTGGTGCGTCTCGCCGCCGACGGTGACGCTCTTGATGGGGCCGGACAGGTCGATCGCCTCGACATCCTCGGTGCGGATGTCGGCACCGAAGCGCTTGGCTTGCTCGCGCATCTCCTCCATCAGGTCCGGGCCCATGATGCCGTCGCGGAAGCCGGGGAAGTTCTCCACCTCGGTGGTCGTCATCAGTGCGCCGCCGAACTGGGTGCCCTCGAACAGCAAGGGTTCGAGTTCGGCCCGGGCCGCGTAGACGGCGGCGGTGTAGCCGGCGGGGCCGGAGCCGACGATGATGAGATCGCGAACAGGCGTGTTCATGAGGCCCTTCCGAGGGAGTGTGTCATCAGGCTTGTCAGTCAACAACAGGGTAAACGGTGTTGTTCCCCGGCCCGCGCCGCTCACCCGATATCGCGCTGCTCCAACACCTGGGCATCGCCTGGGCCGCAACCGGTTCCGACGACGAGGGCGGTGATCTTGGGCGGTCGCGCGCTGGTGAGCAGTATCACCACGGCGGGGCGGTCGCGGAAGGTGACATCCATCGAGCCGAGAACGGTGCGGTCCAGCCCGGCGGCGGCGACGCAGCGCGTCATCGCGCCCGGGAGGCCCAGCGGGCCGGCGACATCGTTGCGCCCGAGCGCGCTGAGCAAGACCGCGTCGGACGGGTCGCCGTCGAGTGCGGGGGGGCCGGATCGCGTTGTGGGTGATGCCTTCTGGTCGGTATCGCTCTCGCGGACGGCATCGACCGCGATCAGCGAGCCGACGATGACCGCCACGGTGGCGGCCACTGCGGTGAGCCAGCGCAGCCGACGGGACCGCCGCTCGTCGAGCCGGATCGGCTCGGGCGGCACCTCGCTCGGCACGGCGGGCATCGGGCGCGTGGGCGGGGTGGCTTCGCCGGTCGGCTCGCTGAATGGCAGGTGATGCACCGTGGCCACGTGTTCGCCGGGTGCGGCCTGCTCGGGGTGGTCGCCGCGGGCCAGCTCGTCGAGCAGGCTGTCCATCCGGGCGCCGACGTCGGCGGGCATCGGATGCAGGAGCCGGGAGTCTCGGCTCAGGGCTTGCAGCTCGGAGGTGACGTCGTCCAGCGAGCGCACGAAGCGCAATGCCTCCGGGTCGTTGCGGACCTGCGGCCACAGCTGTTCGGACAGCTCCGGGGGCACATTGTCCGCGTGGAGGTCGGCCAGCAGGTCCGTGGAGAAGGGAGGTTGCGGCATTGAACGGGCTGCCATCGCACCTCCTGTCTCTTCTTCGTCGCGCGGTCCGGGCCCGCGCCGCCGAGGGGCGGCTGGTTTTCGTTCGTCTCTAGTAATGACGCATCTCAACTACTTCCGGTTCCCCGGATTGCGCAGGAATCCCAACTCTTGTTGCAGTCGCTTGCGTCCGCGCGCGCAGCGGCTCTTGATCGTCCCCTCGGCAACATCCAGCAACTGTGCCGCTTCCGCCACCGTATACCCTTGCATATCGATCGCGACCAGGGCCGCGCGCTGGTCGTCGGGCAGCGTGAACAGTGCGGCGTCGACCACCATCGAGACCTCGCGGTGGGCGATGTCGTCGCGTTCGACGGCGGGTTCGGCCACCGTTTCCTCGGACAGCGAGACGCTGGCGCGGGCCTTGTTGCGCCGCATGCGATCCAGGCAGGCGTTGACGACGATCCGATGCAGCCAGCTGCGGACCTCGGCGTCGCCGCGGAAGCCCGCGGCGTTCCGGTGTGCCGACAGCAGCGCGTCCTGCAGGCAGTCGGCGGCATCCTCGGGGGTTCGGCAGGTGCGCAGGGCGAGCTGCCACAGATGGTTGTAATGGCGCCGGAACAGCACCCCGAAGGCGTCGCGGTCGCCCTCGATGTGCGCGCGGAGCAACCGGCGGTCGGACGCGTCTTCGAGATCGAACGCGCGGCGTCGGACGCCAGGCGAATCGGACGTCCCCCCGCTGGATCGCTCGACCGCATCAAACGACAACACAAACCCCTTGGATCAGCGCTCACGGCGGCACGCCACGACCATGGTCGGAAAGCACCGCAAATTTCGCGTCATCCAGGACCGAGGACACCAGATCCCAGGAAGCTCCCTGCCGAGAGCGCGCTGAGAATCATATCGGCTGCCATGAATTCGCGGCAACAAGAGTCGAAGTGGCGCCCCGGGTCAGGGCGCGGCTTCGAATCGGATGTCGGCGAGCGACGTTTGGAACTGGCCGCCGGAGTTGGCCAGTGAGGTGATCCAGACCAGTACGTAGCGGGCCGGCTGGTCGGCGCGGAGCGGGATCTCGGTGGTGCCGTCGGCCAGGGTCGCCTGGCCGACCAGCTGCGTCTGGTCCAGCGTGGGCGTGGCGGTGGGCGAGGTGCGGACCTCCACCACCGAGCCTGGACTCGGGGATTCGATGATCGCCTTGTTCAGCTTGCTGGGACTGCCGAGGGTGGCCACGACGCCCACCCCCTTCTTCAGTGCGGGGAACTGCTGGAAGTACTGGTCGGTGTGCCACACCGTGGTCGGATTGCCGTCCAGTACCGCCGCCGCGCTGCCCGCCCCGTCCGGGGTGCCCTCCGGCGAGAAGACCGTCGCCCCGGTGGCGCGGACCGGGGCCGCACCGCCGGAGGTGGCCGATGGTTCCGGCGAACCCGCGCTCGGGTTCACCGGGGCCGTATTGGGGGTGGTGAGGCCGAGTTTCTGCTCGTTGAGCGGAGCATCGGAGTCACCCGGGGCGAAAATGCTCAGCAGCCACCAGATGATCACGCCGACCACCAGCGCGGCCAGCACGCCGAGCCCGACCAGAATCCACATCATCCGCTGCGACCGCTCCTTCTCGGCCGCCAGCAGCTCCGGATCGGCCAGCGACTCGTCCGGCGCGCTGGTTGCCCGCTGGCCCAGCCGCAGGACCGGGATGAAATCGGTCTTCTGGTCGACCACCGAGGCCTGTTCCAGCACGTGCTGCACGGTCGCGGCGGTTCGCACGCCCTTGTTGGACTCCAGCGAGCGCACCGCCACCGCGGAGATCTCGAACGGGGTCTCGGGCCGGATCTGCCGCGGCTCGACGGGGGTGCCGTCGGAGCCGAAATCGGCCAGCCGCAGCCCGCCGACCGTGGCGGCCGCACCGCTCATGCCGCCCGAGCGAATCGGCCAGCGGGCCGTGATCAGCGCGTACAGCATGGCGCCGAGGCCGCGTACGTCGGACTGGGCGTCGGAGTCGGCCAGTGTGCCCGGGAACGCGAGCACGGCGTCGCCGGAGGCGCTGATGCGCACCCGGTCGGGGTGGTCGATCGACAGCGAACCGCCGCCGCGGTGGGCGAGTTCCGCCGCGGCCGCCAGCGCCCGGATCGAGCGCGCCGCGCCGATCGGAGACGGCATGGTCTCGGCCATCTCGCGCAGTGATCGGCCGGGTGTCCATTCCGCCACCACGATGCCGCCGGAGCTGCCGCGCACCACGTCGAGCACGCGCGCCAGGCCCGGCGAATTGATCCGGCCCAGGCGCAGCGTCCGCGACAGGATCGCCTGCGGCCCATCGTGTCCGGCGTTCTCGGCGGCCTTCTGATCGGCATCGACGAAGGTCAGCGCGACCTCGCGGTCGAGCTTCACATCCAGTGCCTGCCAGAACTGCAGACCGCGGGCCCCGCCGTGCCCGGCCAGCAGGCGGTAGCGGCCGCCCGCCACCGACGCGCCCGGCATCAGCTTGGGACCGCGCTGGCCGGTGCGCTTCGCCGCGGCGGGCTCGACCCGCATCGGCGGCATCTCCGGCGACCCGACCGGCAGCATGCCCGTGTCGTACACCGGATCGCGCGGCGGCGCCGACCGATCGTCGGCCGGTGGCTCGGTACCAGGCGGCGGTGCGCCCTGCTCGGCGTCGCCCGAGTCCGGGTCCGCGGCGTGACCCGCCGGCACCTTCCCGGGCGAGACGTCGTCGGTGCGCACTGCGCCTGCCGCATCGGCAGGGTCGGCGGCCGGGACGCCGCCCGCCGCGTCGTCGCTCACCCTCGTGCCTCCTTCGCCCTGGTGTGTCGAAGTTCTATGAACCGGCGGCGCACCGGGCCCGTCGCCGACTCGGCCGACCTCCGGCTCCGCACGGGAACCGGCATCGCCGGCTCCGCGGGTGCCGGAACCGGCGTTTGCGTTTCTCTGCCGAACAGGGTACGGGAACTCACCCATGCCGGTGCGGTCAACGGCACCGGGTCGGATAACAGGTAGGACCATGGTCTGCTGACCGTCGAGATATGGGTCGTACTGGTAGTAGTACGGCGAGTCGGGCCGCGGCAGCACCGTCGTCGGGTGCATGTCCTCGTCGGTCTCGTCGAGGCCGAGGTCCGGGGCGGGCGGCGTCAGGCCGAGGCGGCGCGAGATGGCCACGGTGATCGCCACGATCTCGGGGATTCCGGCGAGTCGCATCAGGCCGAAGGCGACGCCGAACATGACGATGGCGTCCACGGCGACCCGGAACAGCACGCCGATGCCGTTGTGCAGGTTCGACAGCCCGACCACCTGGTCGATGATCAGCGTGACCGCGGCGCCGGCCACCGATGCGAGCACTACCCGGGTGACGGTCCGCCCGACGTTCACCATGCGCAGGTCGCCCAGGCTCTGGTGCAACAGATAGCCGCCGATCACGGCGCCCACCGCATAGCCCAGCCCCGTGGCCACGCCGAGCACGATGACGACCTGGTCGGCGGAGCTGGCCACCACCGGCGCCAGCGCCGAGAACAGCACCTTGACGGTCGTGATCCCGAGCACGATCCAGGTGGGCGTCCACACCTGTTCCCTGGCGTAGAACACCCGCAGGTGGATGAGCACCAGGGCGTACGGGATGAGCGTGAACGCGGACCAGCTCACGGCCGTGCCGAGTCGTTCGGCGTCCTCGGAGAACCGTGCGTATCCGAAGAGCGCCTCGCCGACCTGCGGTCCGGCCATGGTCAGGAAGATGACGACCGGGATCAGCGCGATCATGGTGAGGCGGGTCGCCACCGAGAGATCGTCGACGACGGCCGGGGTGTCGTCGGCGGCGGCGTTACGACTGAGCCGGGGCATGATCGCGGTCAACAGCGTGACGCCGAGGACGCCGTACGGCAGTTGCAGCAGCAGCCAGGCGTTCTGGTAGATCGTCGGTCCCGCCGCGTCCGCGTGCGAGGAGATGTTGTTCGCGAAGATCATGCCGAGCTGGCTGATCAGCACGTACAGGATGATCGCGGCGCCCATGGTGCCGAACTGCTTGAGCCGGGCGTCGAGTCCCCACAGGGGGCGCAGGTCGATGTTGTGCCGACGGATCGCGGGCAGCAGGCTGAGGGCCTGCACGACCACGCCCGCCGTGACGCCGACGCCCAGCAGCAACACCTTCGGATCGCTCATCCGGACCGGATCGAGCGTGATCTCGCCCGGGGTCAGCGCGTAGAGCGCCAGGACCACCAGCACCACGACGTTGTTCATCACCGGTGCCCAGGCGCCCGGTTTGAATGCCTGCCGAGTGTTGAGGATCGCCGTGAGCAGGGCCGATAGCCCGTAGAAGAGGATCGCGGGCAGCAACAGGAAGGTGAGCGCCGTCGTCAGCATGGTGTTGACCTGGCCGTCCGACGACACGAACACATGCGTCGCGAGGATCGGCGCGGCCGCGACCGCCAGCACGGTGGCGAACGCCAATACGGTGAATGCCGCCGTGACCAGGCGGCGGATGAACGCCGCGCCCCCGTCCGCGTCCTCCTGCTCCGCGCGCACCAGGGTCGGCACCACGATCGCCGTGAGGACGGCGCCGAGCACCAGCTCGGCGATCATGTTCGGCATCAGGCTGGCCGACGCGAACGCACTGGCGATCGCGGGGCCGAGCACGGTGACCAGCAGCAGCTGCTTGCCGAAGCCGGTGATGCGGCTGATCAGCGTCGCGAACGCGATGGAGCCGGAGTCGCGGACCAGGCGCGCGTTCGAATTCTCGCGCGGAGCGACCGCGGCCTGCGGCGCCGTGCGGTGTGGTGCGGGTCGCTCGCTGCGAGGCGGCCGCTCGGGGCGTGCGGGACCGCCCTGCCGCGGTCGCGGCCGGGGTTCGGGACGCGGTGCGCCTCCGAGGTTTTCGGGCCGCGGAATGCGCCGGGTGGGACCGCTCGCCGGATCGGCGGGATGCGGTCCGCGGCCAGGCGGTGGCCCACCGGCGGGTCGTCCGCGCTGCGGTGGGCCGCCCTGCCCGGGCGGTGGTGGCGGTCCACCCTGGTGGGGGCCGGGTGGGACGCGTCGCATCGGCCCGCTCGGAGGTACGCGGTTCGGCCCGCCGGGCGGTGGCTGTTGCCGCGGGGGCGGCATCCGACGATCGTTCGGGTACATGCCGCGGTTGTTCGGCGGCGGCGCCGGGCGGCCGGAATCATTGGGCGGAGCCGGGCGGTTCGGATGGTTCGGCGGCGCTGGGCGGTTCGGGTGGTTCGGCGGTGCCGGGTGGTTCGGGTGGTTCGGCGGTGCCGGGTGGCCGGAATCGTTCGGCGGTACCCGGCGCATCGGTCCGCTCGGTGGCACCTGGGGAATCGGGCCGCTCAGCGGTACCGGGCGGCGCGGGCCCTGGGGCTGGCCAGGGCGCGGTGGTTCACTCGGTGGTGGCCCACCGGGCTGCGGCGGCGCCGGGCGCGGGCGGTTGCGTTCCCACGGGGCCGCCGGGGCACGCCGTAGCGGAGGACCCTCGTCGGCGGGATCGTCGGGGCGGCGGCTTTCGTAGTCACTCACGACTCCACCTCGCTGACGCTCGGTTCCGTCGTGCGCGAGGCGCGCTGTGTCGTCGGTTCGCTCGGACGCAAGCTCACGCTGCCCCCTGAACCGAACGGATCACGGGTAACAGGATGCGGTCGTGACGAAAGCCGTTGTCCTGTAGAGGACATGCGCCGAGATGTGACAGGGCACCGCGCGTGGCGGCGCCCGAGGGACCCGAGCCGTCGCTCATGGCCACGCCTCGCCGACGCCCGGCACCGGGACGTGCGACGACTCGGCTGTGCCTACTGGTCGCTCGCTCACGGTGCCTCCTGTTGCTGCAGGACCCGCTTCCGTGCGCGCAGGTATCGGTTCAGCCTGCGGCGCTTCCCCGGGTCCAGCCCCTCGTCGGCCGGATCGGGCTGTCCCCGGAAGCGGCGCCACAAGCGACGCCCGGCCAACAGGAACAGCAGTGCACCGGCACATGCGGTAATTATCGCCAACGCTGGACCGTACGCGTTCGACCGCACCGAAACCGAGGTGGCATTGCCCAGCGGGACTCCGTCCGGTGTGCTGATGGAGATCGGAATCGTCAGGTTGCGGCTGTCGCTCACCTGCGTCGGGATCTGGAACGACCGGCTGCCCTCCGCGGGCAACTGCTGCTCGCCGATATCGGTGATATTCGTTTCGGCCGGTGCACCGATCCGGAACCGGATCCGGATCGCGACCGGCAGCTCGTTGCGGGCCACCAGCAGCAGCGGACTCTGCTCCGACGCCAGGGTGTACACCCCGCCCGGCGGCAGCACCGTCACCGAGCGGTAGAGGTTGTCCATCGTGCGGGTGACCTGGTCGATCCGGCGTTGCGCGGCGGTGTCGGCCTGGGCGCCGGTGCTGGTGCGGTCGGACATCGTCAGCGCCCGGACCAGATCGTCGCGCAGCGGCGTGAGGAACGTCCGCGGCGTCGGCTCCTGCTGCGGGACCTCGACCAGCGCGCTCATCAGATCGGCGATGCGCCGCTCCTGCTCCTGAATAGGCGGGACGAACGACGCGGGCACCGCGGCCTCGGCCACCTCCGACCGGTAGTCCACATCGAACGGCTGCGGGTCCGGCGACAGCGCCATCAGATCCTGGAAAGGCCGGGGCGTGGCCAGCCCACTGCGGAACATCAGATCCAGCTGGCTCAGCAGCGCCGTCGCCTCGTCCCGGTTCGCCCCCCACTGCTGCGGCGGCATGAGCAGCGCCGAACGGGGGCGGTCGGGCTGCGGGTTGAGCGCCGACCACGACACCGCGCCGAGCGCGTCCTGCAGCCGCGCGGCCCGCGAATCGTTGGTGACCTCGTAACGCACCCGATCGGGGGTGAACGGCGGCGTCGGCGGATTGGACCCGACCGCGGCCAGCGCCGTGGCCGACCAGACGTCGAACGTGGCGACCTTCAGCCCCGCATCTGGCCCCTGGGGCGTTGTTCCGTTCGCGGCGGGCACGGGCGGGGGCAGGCGCACCATCTCCGGACTCGACACCTCGGCGGCCGCCGAGACCGCCGCGGTGCTGCGGACCGTGGCGCCGTCGGAGACGCCCGAACCCGTTGCGGTACTGCGGGAATCGGCGGGCGCGACGGCATTGTCGGCCAGCACCGCGGTGGTGTGTCCGCGCTCGGAGAGCAGCGCCGCGGCATCGGAGTCGATACTCCCGGCGGCGGGCATCGACACTCCGCGCACGGATTTGATCGACAGGATCGAATCGATGATGTCGGCGGGAGCCTGCACCGCGCGGGTGGTCAGGTCCGAATCGTTCACGGCGGCCAGCGTGTCGAGGTCGACCTGCGCGAACGGCAGCGCCACCGTGCACAGCGACGGCGCCAGCGTGCGCAGCCGATCCAGCCAGGCCTGGGCGGCGCTGGCCCCCGCGCCGTCACGGGTCGGGCCGTCCGGATCCGACGGGCTGGCCAGCACCCGGTAGCCCTCGGTCATATCCGACACCGTGAGCAGCAGATCGGGATCCACGGCCAGGCAGACCGATCCCGCCAATCCGGGGCCCCCGCGGGCCGCATCCCGGCCGCCGTCGGGCCGCAGCGAGGATTCCAAGGCCGAAACCAGCTGGTCGAGGCGGCCGCCCGGAGCGAGTTCACCGGCCAGCTCGTCGTCGGTCAGCAGTTCCTTGCCGTCGACCGAGCCCGGGATGCCGCCGACCCGCCGCGGGCGATCGGCCAAGGGCCACACCAGCGTCGTGGCGACCGGGGAATCGGTCGCCGGCGGAACGGCCTGCGCCCCGGTGGTTTTCGCATCGGTCGAGGTCGGCGGCAGGCCCAGCACCGGCAGCAGGAAGCGCGCGTCGTCCAGGCGGGCCTGATTGCCGTAGGCCGGTTCGCCGTTCACATTCAGCAACAGCGGGTAGATGCCCGGGTCGGTGATGTCCAGCGACGAGGTGACCGGCGCGCTCCCGGCCGTCCCGCGCGCGTCCTCGCGCACCCCGATGCGCACCGTGAACTGCTTGCGCTGCCCAGGGCTCAGGCGGTCGGCGACATCCTGAAACGGTCCGACCATCTCGTAGTTGGCCTGATCCAGGCGCAGCGAGGACCGCAGGGCGCTGGGATTGCCGATGGCGTTCGCGCGCTGAATCCGCACGCTGATGTCGTCGACGACCCGGTCCCCGATATTGGTGACCGTACCGGCCACGGTCAGCACCGAATCGCTGCTGGTGGTCACCGAATTCGGGGTCACCGAATCGAGGGTGAGCTTGAGAAACTTCGGCGTCGAGGTCGACGACTCGCCGTCCGAGGACTGTGCGGCGGCCGGACCCGCGAGCGGCGCGGCCAGCACCGCCAGTGCCAGCGCGACGAGCATCGGCACCCAGCGGCGCCGAGGGCGCTGGGTGCTGCGGGACACCCGCATCCGGTCGGCGTCGATGAGCGCTGCGCGATTGTGCCTCACCGACGCCTCCACGTCGCACGCGTCATTGTCTGCCGTTCTCCATCCGGTCGATCAGGCGGTTCGCAACCTCCGCCAGTCGGCGCTCGTCGGCGTAGGCGAGCCGAGACTCGAGCTCGCTCAACAGCACCCATTCCACCTTCGTGACCTCGACGTCGGCATCGGACAGCTCGCCACCCACGTACCGCATCAAATAGTGATGCACGGTCTTGTGTACCCGTCGGCCGTCGGTGACGAACCAGTAGTCGATACTGCCGAGTTCGGCGACGACGAGACCATTGATACCGGTCTCCTCGGCGACCTCGCGGACGGCCGTCTGCTCGGCGGTCTCCCCCTCTTCTATATGTCCCTTGGGCAGCGACCACAGTAACCGACCCCGCCGATCGGTGCGCCCGATGAGGGCGGCGCGGCGCTTGTCCCGCGGACCGTCCAGACCGTCGACGACCAGGCCGCCCGCGGAGGTCTCGCGCACTGTGCGCATGCGGGGTTTGCTCTTGCGGTTATCCGCCGCATTACCGCCCGAACCGCGGCGCCGGGGCTGGCGGCGTCGACTGTTCGCGCGATCGGCCGGAGACACTGCGTCAGTCTAGCGGTGATGGGTCTGTGGCCTCCGCATCGCTCGCGCGGGGAGGTGTGCTGTGTTGTCGGCCTCCGGCGCGGCGTCGTTGGGTATGAGGGGACCAACTAAGCTGCGTATCCGTGGTCTCGCCGAAGTCCGAGGATGTTGCCTTGTCTGATCCGAGTGAGGATCGTCGTACTCGTTTGCTCGCGGCGGCGGCGATCACGGTGGGGCGGCTGTCGGATGTGCTGACGCCGCTGGGCGAGATGTTCGCGGCGCGGGGGCACCAGCTCTACCTGGTGGGCGGCAGTGTGCGGGATGCGGTGCTGGGGCGGCTGGGTACCGATCTGGACTTCACCACCGATGCGCGGCCGGAGGTCGTGCAGCAGATGCTGCGGGGGTGGGCGGACAACCTGTGGGACACAGGGGGTTTGGCGTTCGGGACGGTGAGCGCGTCGAAGTCCGGCTGGCAGCTGGAGATCACCACCTTCCGCAGCGACGCCTACGATCGGATCTCGCGCAACCCCGAGGTGACCTTCGGCGACACCCTCGAAGCCGATCTGGTCCGTCGCGACTTCACCGTCAACGCCATGGCGGTGCGGATCGGCGCCGCGGGCGAGCTCGAATTCGTCGACCCGCTCGACGGCATGGACGCGCTGCTGGCCGGTGTACTGGATACGCCTGCGGCGCCGGAGGACTCGTTCGACGACGATCCGCTGCGGATGCTGCGCGCCGCCCGGTTCGTCGCGCAGCTCGGCTTCGACCTGGCGCCACGGGTGCGCGCGGCTATCGCCGTCATGGCCGACGAGATCGACCGGATCACCGCCGAGCGGGTCCGCGCCGAGCTGGACAAACTGATCGCCGGGGAGCATCCCACCGAGGGCATCGATGTGATGTGCGAGACCGGCCTGGCCGAGCGGGTCCTGCCCGAGGTACCGGCCATGCGGCTCGAAATCGACGAGCACCACCAGCACAAGGACGTCTACCAGCATTCGCTGACGGTGCTGCGGCAGGCCATCGACCAGGAGGAGGGCGACCCCGACCTGGTGCTGCGCTGGGCGGCGCTGCTCCACGACATCGGCAAGCCGCCGACCAAGCGCAACGAGCCCGGCGGCGGGGTGAGCTTCCACCACCACGAGGTGGTCGGCGCCAAGATGGTGCGCCGGCGGATGCGCGCGCTGAAGTATCCGAAGCAGTTCACCGAGGACGTGGCCCGGCTGGTGTACCTGCACCTGCGCTTCCACGGCTACGGCAAGGGGCAGTGGACCGATTCGGCGGTGCGGCGCTACGTCGCCGACGCCGCCGAGCTGTTGCCGCGGCTGCACAAGCTGGTCCGCGCCGACTGCACCACGCGCAACAAGCGGCGCGCCGCTCAATTACAGGCCACCTACGACGACCTGGAAGCCCGCATCGAGCGCCTGCGGCAGCAGGAGGATCTGGACCGGGTGCGGCCCGACCTGGACGGCAACTCGATCATGGAGCTGCTGGGCTTGGAGCCGGGCCCGCAGGTGGGGCGCGCGTGGCGCTATTTGAAGGAACTACGCCTCGATCGCGGGCCGATGTCGCGCGACGAGGCCGAGGCGGCGCTGCTCGAGTGGTGGAACGCGGGCGCGCCCTAGCCTTTTCGTAATCGGGGCGCCGCGATCAGAAGATGACCAGCGTGGTTCCGGCGACGATGGCCGAGCGGATCTGGGCGAGATCGAAGGAACCGGTGATCTCGGGGATGTCGATGCGGAACGACACCCGGTCGCCGTCGCGGTCGGCGCGCACGATCCGAATGTTCTCGGGCAGTTCGGTCAGCGGCACGGGCGCGACCTTGACCCAGCGCCGGGGTATCCGCACCCCCAGCCAACTGGCGCGATGCATGGCGACGCGGAGCAGGTTCTCCCCCACCGACGCGTCCACCAGGGCCCGAATCTTGCGGCGGCGGTGCCGGGCGGTGATCAGCCCGCTGTCGGCGTCGACCCCGAGCTCCCAATCCAGCCGCCAGTCGTTGAGCCAGCCGACCAGCGCCGCGGTGGTCACGGTGCCGGTGATGTCGAGGTTGGTGGTGCGGACCTTGGTCGGCACGCCAGGCACCAGGCGGACACCGTGCGCGATGACCGTCATCTCCTCGATCGGGTGGCCGTTCCAGACCAGCCCGGTCAGCACCGTCTTGGTCTGGAAGTGCGCGCCGCGGCGGCGGGCCTCGAGGGTCCGCAGCGTGGCCTTCATCTCGTGGCCCAGCAGGGTGGCGCTGACCTCCTGCCCGCCGAACTGGCTGAGGATGCCCTCGCTGAGGAGCGTCATCAGCGTATCCGGCAGCAGCGCTGTGACGGTACCGGCGCCCAGATCGGCGACCGGGTCCAGCCAGGCGGTGGTGAAGGTGCTCCACTGATCCAGCCAGCCCAGGTCCAGCAGGCGTTTCCCGATGTCGACCGCTCGCAGCGGCGACCAAGACCTGGGGTCGAAATAGGTGGCCATGATTGCATCGAGCGTACTGGCCGGTAGTGACAAGACCGGTGTGTCGTTGGTGACTTCTCCGGAAACGGGCCCGAACATATCCGCGGATTCGGATGTTCGACCATTGTTTCATCCGATTATGCGGACATATGCTGCTCCCGTGCCCAGCTTGCGTATACGCGACGCCGCCGAACTGCTCGGCGTCAGCGACGACACGGTGCGCCGATGGATCGACACCGGCGCGCTCGACGCGCACAAGGACGACGCGGGGCGGCTGGTGCTCGACGGCCAAGAACTCGCGGCTTTCGCCGTGGATCACGCGCGGCCGCCGCAGACCCGGCTGGGCAGTGCCAGCTCGGCCCGCAATCGGTTACCCGGACTGGTCACCCGCGTGGTGGCGGACGGGGTGATGGCACAGGTGGAGATGCAATGCGGGCCGTTCACGGTCGTATCCCTGATGAGCAGCGAGTCGGTGCGGGCGCTCGGACTGGAGCCGGGCAGCGTGGCGGTGGCGAGCGTGAAGGCGACCACCGTGGTCGTGGAGACGCCGCGGTGACCACGACGGCAGGTCCGGCTGCCGCCCGCCGCGTCCGACGGGCCGGAATGCTGTGTGCGGCGGCGGTTCTGACGGCGGCGCTGGCGGGCTGCGGGGCGTCGGACTCCGGAAATGGCACGTCCACGGTGACCGTCTTCGCGGCGGCCTCGCTGAAGCAGGTCTTCACCGATCTCGGGGCGCGGTTCGAGGCCGCGCACCCGGAGGCGAAGATGGTCTTCTCCTTTGCCGGTTCGTCCGACCTGGCCGCACAGTTGAACCAGGGTGCGCCCGCCGACGTGTTCGCCTCCGCGGATACGGCGAATATGGCCAAGGTGGTCGAGGGTGGGCGGATCACCGAGCAGCCGCTGCCCTTCGCGACGAATGTGCTCACCATCGTCACGCCGCCGGGAAATCCGAAAAACATTGCGACATTGGCCGATTTGGGACAGCCGGGCGTACGCGCGGTGGTGTGCGCGCCGCAGGTGCCGTGTGGTGCGGCGACGAAGCAGGTGACGGCGGCGGCGCGGGTGACGCTCAGCCCGGTCAGCGAGGAATCCGCGGTGACGGATGTGCTGGCGAAGGTGACCTCCGGCGAGGCCGACGCCGGTCTGGTGTACGTCACCGACGCCGCCGGTGCGGGCAGTACGGTGACGGCCGTCGCCTTCCCCGAGTCCGCGAGCGCGGTCAACACCTATCCCATTGCCGCGGTGGCGGATTCGACGCACGCCGACCTGGCGCACGGATTCGAGGAGCTGGTCACGGGACCACAGGGCCGCGCGGCCCTGTCGAAGGCCGGTTTCGGGGCACCATGAGATCGGATTCGGGCGTCCGAGCGTTGCTGCGGGGGCCGGGGCTTGCGGTGCCGCGGTGGTTGCTGGCGCCCGCCGTGTTCGGGTTCGCCTTCGTGGCCGCGCCGCTGGTGGCGCTGGCGGGGGCCGTGGACTGGTCGAACTTCTTCGGGCTGGTGACCTCGACCGCGTCGCGGGAGGCGTTGTCGCTGAGCCTGCGTACCGCGCTGTCGAGCACCGCGCTGTGCGTGCTGCTCGGTGTTCCGATGGCGGTCGCGCTCGCTCGGCTGCGGTGGCGGATCCTGCCGGTGCTGCGCGCGATGATATTGCTGCCCTTGGTGTTACCGCCGGTCGTGGGCGGCCTGGCGCTGCTGTATCTGTTCGGCCGGTACGGCCTGCTCGGCAGGCATCTGGAGGCGGCCGGAATCCGGATCGCGTTCAGCACCACCGCCGTCGTGCTGGCGCAGGCGTTCGTGGCGTTGCCGTTTCTGGTGATCACGCTGGAGGGTGCGATGCGCACCGCCGGGGATCGGTACGAGCGCATCGCCGCGACCCTCGGCGCCGCGCCCGCCACCGTGTGGTGGCGAATCACGGTGCCGCTGCTGCGCCCGGCACTCGTCTCGGGTGCGGTGCTGGCATTCGCCCGGGCCCTGGGCGAGTTCGGGGCGACGCTCACCTTCGCGGGCAGCCTGCAGGGCCGCACCCGCACCCTGCCGCTGGAGATCTACCTGCAGCGCGAGGCCGATCCGGATGCGGCGGTGGCGCTTTCGCTGCTGCTCGTGCTGGTCGCCGTCCTGATCGTGCTGGTCGCCTATCGCCGCGTCGGCGTGGCCGAGGGGCGCGAGGTGGCGGGCGGACTCTGGCGCTGGGGTGGATCCGGTCGAGGTGGTCCCCGGTGATGCGGTCGAGGACGTCGCATCGGTTCGTATTGCCGACCGTGAGGGTGATGGATGGCTGTGGATCGGCCTGAAGCGAGTGCCGGGCTGGAGATTTCGGTTCGGGTGGCCGACCGTGGGCTCGATGTGGAGTTGAGCGTCGCGCCCGGTGAGGTGCTGGCCGTGCTGGGACCGAACGGGGCGGGTAAGTCGACGCTGCTGGAGGTGGTGGCCGGGTTGGTGCGGCCGGACGACGGGTGGGTCCGGCTGGACGGGCGCGAACTCACCGATACCGCGAAAGGCGTCGCGGTGCCGCCGCATCGGCGGGAGGTCTCGCTGCTCGCGCAGGATCCGCTGCTGTTCCCGCATCTGTCGGCGGGGGCGAATGTGGCGTTCGGTCCGCGCGGCCGGGGCATGCGGCCGGGGGCGGCACGCGAGGTCGCCCGGGACTGGCTGGCCGCGGTCGATGCCGCCGATCTGGCCGAGCGCGGGCCGGGCGAGCTGTCGGGCGGACAGGCACAGCGGGTGGCACTGGCGCGGGCGCTGGCGGTCGAGCCGCGCGTGGTGCTGCTGGACGAGCCGATGGCCGCCCTGGATGTGACCGCCGCCCCGGCCATGCGCTCGCTACTGCGCCGGGTGCTGCGGGCCGAGGTCCGAAAAACGATCCGCACCAACACAATTCTGATCACCCACGACATCGTGGATGCTCTCACCCTGGCCGATCGCGTCGTGGTCCTGGAGTCCGGCCGGATCGTCGAGCAGGGACCGGTCGCCGCCGTACTGTCACGTCCCCGAAGCGCTTTCGCGGCCCGCATCGCCGGGGTGAATCTGATGGTCGGCACCGCGGTCGCGGATGAGGACTCCGTGCCGGTCGAGAGGGTGCCGCGTGACGGCCGACAGCTCACGGGTGCGGTGCGGTGCGGGGAAGAGAACGTGCACGGGTGCCGCGCGGACGGCTGGTCGCCCGGCGCGCCCGCGGCGGCGGTGTTCTCCCCCGCCGCCGTGGCCGTGCATCGTGAATATCCGACCGGCAGTCCCCGCAACGTCTTTCGGGTGCGGATCGCGGAACTCACCGATCGGGGCGGCATCGTCCGGGTGCATGCCGCCGACGGTCCCGGCGGTACGCCTGGGCCGGTCGCGGACCTGACCCCCGCCTCCGTGGCAGAACTCGAGCTGGCGCCCGGCGCCGAGGTGTTCTTCGCCGTGAAAACCACCGAGGTGCAGGTCTATCCGTGCTGAGGGCCGATCAGCGCGGCTCGTCCAGCTTGGCGTGCATGAGGTACACGTTGTAGCTGTCCCAGGCGGAGATGGTGAAGTACAGGTCCCGCCCGGTCGACCACGGGTGGATGAAGCCGCCGTAGCTCTTCGGATAGTCGTTGGTGTTGATCAGCGGCACCCCGTCGGTCCAGATGCCCTGCGGTTCGGCCGCGGTGCGCAGCACGATGGTCTGCCTGGCCGGGTCCAGGTACACCATCTGCCACTGCTCGGTGGCCTCGTCGTAGCGCACCGAGATCTCCCCGGCGATGCCGGGCAGCACCGGGGTGGCGTCGTTCTCGGCGGCGGGCGCCCACGTGCCGTTCACCCAGTACTGGTACGCGCCCTTGTTCAGCACGTCCGCCTTGGGCACCCGGGCGAGGGCGATGATGCCGACGCGGCCGTTGGGCGTGCCGAACATGTAGACGTAGTCGCCCTGCGGGACCATGGTCGTGACCTGGAAGCGATGCAGGCCGAACATGTTGTCCCACTTGGCATACTGGTCCTTGACCCAGGTGCGGCCGTTGTCGTCGGAGTAGGCCAGGCCGCCGTTGTTGGTCCACCACATGCCGGGGATGCGATCCCAGTGATTGACCGACATGTAGCTCATGTACTGCCGCGCGCCGAGCGCGAAGCCGGAGGTCGGGATGACGGTGGTCTCGAAGTTCTTGACCTTGCGGCTGTCCAGCAGTTCGGCGGCGTGGCAGCGGCTGTCCTGCACCATCGAGTCGATGATCAGCCCCTTGGACAGGTCGCGCTCGGTGCTGTAGCCCATCACGTTGCTGCGCCAGTCCTGGCCCGCGCCACCGGCTCCGCCGGGCGCCCAGCCCTTGCCGAAGGTGTCGCCGAACAGCACGGCGACCTCGCCCGGCTTGGTCTCCCACATGATGCCCAGGTCGGTGCCGTCGACCTGCCAGCGCATATCGGTGCGGTTGGTGGAGCCGGGGCCGGTCACCTGGTTCACCAGGTCCACCGATTCCACTCGGCGTGGCGCCACGGGCGCCACGACCGGTCCGGGTTCGGCCGGGTGCACGACCGGCGGCGGCGGGGTCTGCGGTGCGGGCGGCTCGCCGCCGGGCACCGGGATCGGAATCGGTTCGGGTTCGGGCTTGATCCGGATGGTGGGCAGGTTGAGCGGCCCGGATCCCGATCCCCCGGACCCGCTGCCGGAGCCGGAGTTCGAACCGGATCCCGAGCCGGACGAACCCGACCCCGACGATCCCGATCCGGACGAGCCCTGCTCCGAATCGCCGGGGGTCGGGGGCTCCTGGGCGGGCTCGGGTTTCGGGGTGTCCCGGACGTCCGGGCACGGGTTCTGGCACGGATCCGGCGGCAGCGGCACGGAATCGATGCGGGTGTTGTCCGGCTGCGGTCCCGGCACCGGAACCGGGACGAACTCCGGATACGGGATCGGGATATCGATGTTCGGCGGCAGCACGGGCGGCGGCGGCGCCTTCGGGTCGGGCTCGCGGGCCAGCGGGTCGAATCCCGTTTCGCCACAGGCGTTCACCGGCGGTGGCGCCCAGGGCGCGGGCGCGGCGACGGCCGGAGCCGCGATGGTCACCGCGCTCGCCAGCGCGGCGAAAAGTGCAGGTACCCAGGCATGTTCGAGACGAGAGCGCACGTCGACGCCGCCGTTACCGAGCGCCGAGGGTGAGGTCGAGTGCGGCGAGCGACCACTCACCCGGACGAAACGCCAGCAACCCCATGCTCACTCTGTTCTCCTCGGTACCGCTCGCGGTGCGGTGATATCGCACAGTCGGCCGCCACAGTCGCTGGGGCCGAGCACAGCCCGTCCAATCTAACCGACCGATTTACCGGTTGGCAGGATGGCGCGGCGGGAACCTGAGAACTATCGGCGGCGTCCAAGGGTTATGACCGAGATCGAGTACGTCTTCGGCACGGGCGACGGCGTCCGCAACGTCTGGTCGTCGCAGACCGATCTGGATCTGTCCGACACCGGTGTGTACGACGCGGTGGCACTCGATTTCGACGGCGACGGGCTGTTCGACGACGCGCTGTGGGATTCGGACGGCGACGGTATCGCCGAGATCGCCGCGCTGGATCTCGACGAGGACGGCGTCCTCGAGAGCTACTTCACCGACCCCCGTGGCCAGGGCGTCTGGGATCAGCAGATCGAGCCGGTCACCGAATGACGGTGTGCCGCCGGGCATTGACCGCGACCGCCGCGATGCCCATCCCATAGACCACCGCGCCCGCCGACACCACCGCCAGCGACCGCCCGTCGTCCGGGATCACCAGTGCCGCCATCGCGATGGCCAGCACGAACGTGATGTTGAAGACGGTGTCCTGCAGCGCGAACACCTGGCCGCGCCGGGCGTCGTCGATATCGATCTGCAAGGTGGCGTCGCCGGTGAGCTTGATGGTCTGACCGGCAAGTCCCAACAGGAAGGCGCCGACTAGCAGCAGGTGGTGGGCCCGGCCCTCGTCCGCGCCGGTGGCCACCGCGATCGGCGTGACCAGCGTCAGCTGCACCACCACCGCGGTGGCCAGCCCCGCCAGCACCGTGCGCGGGCGGCCCAGCCGCGGGATCAGCAGCGGCGCGACCAGGGCGGCGACCAGCATGCCGGAGGCGGCGGCCGCGATCGCCACCCCGAATCCGATCAGGCCGCTGCTGAGCGACAACCCCTCGGCCGGGGAGCGCCGCAGCACCAGCACCATCAGCAGGGTGTTGGCGCCGAACACGATCCGGTGCACGCCGATTCCGATCATGGCCGTGGTGCATTCGCGCGATTCCCACACCGCCCGGGCGCCGGTGCGCAGGCCCGCCAGCACGGCGTGCACCGAACCCTGCCGGACCGCCACGGCCGGGCCGCTCGTATCGGGCAGCCCGGGCGGCGCGGACTCGCGCCATTGCGGTCCGAGTTGGTGGCGGCGGAATCCGGCGGCCGCGAGCGCGCCCGCCACCGATCCGGAGGCGCTGGCCGCCACGGCCACCGCGGAGCCGAAATCCCCGGCGCCGATACCGCCGATGATCGACACCGCGGCGGCCGCCCCCAGCCCCGCACAGCCCGAGGCCGCCGTCGCGAGCACCGAATTCATCGGGACCAGCCAGCGCTGCTCGAGGACGCGCGGCAGCGCCGCCCCCACCCCGGCCGATACGAAACGGCTGATGCCGACCACCGCGAGCGCCAACAGCAGCAGCGGAGTCTCCGGGACCCCCGCCAGCAGGCCGGCCGATGTCACCGCGATCAACACACCGCGCAGGAGGTTCGCCACCAGCAGCACCGCGCGCCGATCCCAGCGGTCCAGCAGCGCCCCCGCGAACGGGCCGATCACCGAATACGGCAGCAGCAGCACGGTGAAACCGGCCGCGATGGCCAAGGGATCGGTGGCTCGCTCGGGATTGAACAGGATCGCGCCCGACAGCGCCGCCTGGAACATCCCGTCGCCGAACTGCCCGGCGAAGCGCACCAGCGCCAGCCGCAGCATGCCGGGACTGCGGGCGATGGCGGCCAGCGCCGCGCGCAGGGCCTCGAGCCGACGGGCCGCCGGACGATCGGTCATGTTCAGTGCCCGCTGTTCGCGGTCACCAGGGTGTAGACCGTCTCGCGCATATCGGCCGCCATCGGCAGTCCCACCAGCGACTGCTCGTCGATCCAGCGGAATTCGTCGTGTTCACCCGGCGCCAGCGAGACCTCGCCCGGCTCCGCCTCCACCACGAAGCTGTACTTGCGCACCCGCGCCTTGGTGCGGGTGGCGTAGTCGAAGCCGCCGACCACGTCGATGATGCGGCGCAGCCGTAATCCGGTCTCCTCGTACAGCTCCCGCGCCACACAGTCGGCGAACGACTCACCGGACTCCACACCGCCGCCGGGAAGCTCGTACATACCGCCCTGCCAGTCGTTGGCGACACGCCGTACCACCAGCAGTTTTCGTTCCCGGAACACCGCTACCCCGACCACGAAGTCCTCGATGCCGTCGGTGCGGGCCTGCTCCCGGAGTTCGCGCTCGATGCCCGCGAATGCCTCGGGTCGCATCGGCGATTCACCTCCGGTTCGGGTTGCGGCACACCATGATACGGTCGTGCCCGTTCACGCGGTGCGCCCGGTGGTCCGGGCCGAGCGCCGAACATTTGCGGTCGTCCGCCCGGCCGCCCCGGAGCTTACCGTGGTCGCGGCGGCCGTCGCGGCATCCGGGCCAGGCGCTGCCGCACGGTAGAATTTACTGGGAATTCAGGGTCTGGTCCGAGATGTGCTCCTACCCTGAAAGGTGATCGGTGCTCGGCCGGAGAGGAGGACCACGGTGTCCATACTCACGACACCACACATCGATGTACATCGCGGCGGCGACCGCATGAAAACCCGTGTGGCGTGGCTGGATTCGAAGCACTCTTTCTCTTTCGGCGAGCACTATGACCCCGAAAACACCCACCACGGCCTGTTGCTGGTGAATAACGAGGATATTGTCGCGCCGGATCGGGGTTTCGACACCCATCCCCATCGGGATATGGAGATCGTCACCTGGGTCCTGAGTGGCGCGCTGGTACACCAGGATTCGCTCGGGCACAGCGGTGTGATCTATCCGGGCCTGGCGCAGCGAATGAGCGCGGGCACGGGAATTCTGCACTCGGAGAAGAACGACGCGTGGCGGCTGGCGCCGGAGCAGGGCGGCACCGCCGAGCAGACCGAGCCGGTGCATTTCGTCCAGATGTGGGTGGTGCCCGACGAGCCGGGTCTGACCCCCGGCTACCAGCAATTGGAGGTCGACGACGAACTGGCGGGCGGCGGCCTGGTGACGGTGGCCGCGGGCCTGCCGCGCTACCGGGACCGCACCGCGATCGCCATCAACAGCAGCCATTCCGCCCTGCATGTCGCGCGCATGCCCGGCGCGGGCGAGGGACCGGCGGTCCACCTCCCCGAGGCGCCGTACCTGCACCTGTTCGTCCCGCGCGGCGAGGTCGAGCTGGAGGGCGTCGGGGTGCTGTACGAGGGCGATGCGGTGCGGCTGGCGCGCAGCGGCGGTCAGCGGGTGATCGCGAAGTCGCCGTCGGAGATTCTGGTGTGGGAGATGCACGCGCGGCTCGGAGCGCAATAACATTCCAGAGCGCCCGAAACCCGGCATTTCAGGCCCCGGGTGAACGAGAGGACAGGCATGTCGGAGTACCCGCCGCCCGGTCAGTACCCCCCGCCCGGGCAATACCAGCCCCCGCCCGGCCAATATCCGCCGCCGCCGTCGGGCGACTCTCCGCCGCCGTCGGGCAATTACCCGGGCGAGCAATACTGGCAGGAGTCGCCCAAGCGCAAGGGCCTGGCGATCACCGCCCTCGTGCTGGGCATTCTCGCCGTGCTCGGCCTGCTCATCTTCTTCGGCGCGGTGATTCTCGGGCCGTTCGCGCTGCTGTTCGGCATCATCGCGGCGGTGAAGGCGCGCCGCGGGACCGCCGGTGGTTTCGGCATGGCCGTGGCGGGCATCGTGCTCGGCGTGCTGGCGCTCGCGGGTGCGGTCGTGGAGGCGATCGTCGGCTACAACTTCTTCGTCGACCACGGCGGCCAGGACTACCTGGACTGCATCCGCGACGCCGGTAGCGATCAGGCCCAGATCCAGCAGTGCGAGGACAACTTCCGGGACACCCTGGAGAACAAGCTGAGCGTCACGCCCGAGCCGCCGCGCTGAGCGCGGCGATGACCGCGCCCGGCTCCGGGCGGAAGTCGCCCTCGGGCGAGTCGATCCACACCCGGTAACCGGTGCGTTCGTCGGCCGGGGACGGAAGCACGATCCGGGTGCCGGGCAGGGCTAACGAGGTGTCGCGGTGCAGCAGCTCCGTCAGTACCGTCATGTCCTCCAGCGCCGCGTCGGCGGGCCCGGTGAGGAAGGTCCAGCGCGCGGAGCGCGGGTGACCGATGATCGGGCCGCGCCGCCGCTCGGCCGACAGGTGCTCGCGCACGCGGCCGCCCAGGGCGGCGGGCATGGTGAGGGCGCCGATCGCGCCGACCTCCAGCATGATCCGGCCGAGCGACGGCTCGACGACGCCGTAGAGCCCGTATTCCTTGCGGTACCGGCGGCAGCGGGCCAGGGCCTCCTGGGTGGTGGCGTAGGCCGCCGGGTCCGGGCGGGAGACCTGGCTCATAGGCAGACCGTATCGTCGCGCAATTAAAATGACAATAGTCACACGCCCGCGAATCTCGCGGCGTACCATCGCCTCTCATGGCCCCCCTGTCCCCGACGGTCGCCCGGTGGGAATTGGTCCTTCGCCTTCGTGAACTGCGTGAACAACGCGGATTCGATTCGGCCACGTTCGCCAAGCGGGTCGGTTTCACCCCGGCGAACTGGTCGCACGTCGAGAAGGGCCGGCGCGTGCTCACCCTCAACACGATCGGCCCCGTGCTGGATCTGCTGGAGGTGAACGACGAGGAGCGCGGCGAGTTGTTGACGCTGCTGGGGGCCAGTAAGGACCGCGGCTGGTGGGCCAAGTCGTCGGCGCTGATCGGCCTGGAGCTGCAGCGCTACTACGGCATGGAGTACGGCGCGGAGTACATCCGCAGCTACGACAGTCTGGTGGTGCCGGGCCTGCTGCAGACCGAGGACTACGCCCGCGCGCTGATCAGCGCCGATGTGATGATCCGGCCGGTGCAGGTCGAACAGTTGGTGGCGGTGCGGATGCGGCGGCAGCAGCGGCTGCGCGGCCCCGATCGGTTGGAGCTGACCGCAGTGATGAGCGAGGCGACGCTGCTGCAGCAGATCGGCGGGCCGAAGGTGCTGCGGGGGCAGCTGGAGTATCTGGCGGATGTGCTCGAGGAGCTCGACTCCGTGGAGATGCGGGTGATCCCGTTCAGCGCTCCGGCGGGCGCGGTGCTCGGCGGCTCCAGCTTCCATCTGCTCGACTTCGCGGGTGAGAGCCTGCCGACCTTCGCCTGGGCGGAGAGCGCGGTATTCGGCGGCGCCGTCGATAACCCGGAGCAGGTGCGCGATCTGGCGTTCGCATACGTGCGTGCGCTCGACCAATCCCTCAGTCGCACTGAATCATTGGCGCTGATCAGAAAGCATGCGCGCGTGTAAAATCCTGCGCATGTCAACCGCCAGGTACCGGCCGGAGACCACCGGCTGGTTCACGTCGACCCGCACCAACAACGGGAATCAGTGTGTCGAGGTCCGGTTCGACGGCGATGCGGTGCTCATCCGAGACAGCAAGTTCCGGCGCAATCCGGCCCATCGCCCCGAAGACGAGCCCGTCATCACCGTCACCGCGAGCGAATGGATGAGCTTCCTGGACGTCGTGCGCGGCCGGGGGGATGCGACCACCCCCCTCGCCGCGGAGACCGCCGCGGCAGGTGAGACCTCGCTGCGCTGCGGCGATACCGTGCTCACCTACACCGCGGGCGAGTGGTCCGCATTCGTCGCGGGCGTGCGCGAGGGAGAGTTCGACCGGGTCCCGATGCCCGTGTAGGCCCTCGGGCAGCGCGAGTGGCGACGGGCCAGCACTCGCGCGTGTCGGCATACTGGAGATCGTGACTTCCGACGTGACGACTCCCTCCGGTATCGATCTGACCTATCGCGACGACGCTGTGCGGGTACAGGACGACCTGTTCGCGCACGTCAACGGGAAGTGGCTGGAAACCTCGGAGATACCGGCCGACCGCGCGGTCGACGGGGCCTTCCGGGCGCTGTACGACCAGGCGGAACTCGACGTCCAGCGGATCATCGAGAATGCCGCCGCCTCCGACGCCGCGCCCGGCAGCGAGGAGCGCAAGATCGGGGACCTGTTCAACAGCTTCATGGACGAGGCCGCCGTGGAGGCCGCGGGCCTGGCCCCGATCGCCGACGAGCTGGCCGCGGTCCGCGCCGTGACCGATCGCGCCGAATTCGCGGCGCTGCTGGGACGGCTGCAGCGCGTCGGCGTCGGCGGCGCGGTGGCGTTCTTCGTCGATACCGACGACAAGAACTCGCAGCGCTACCTGGTGCAGCTCACCCAGTCCGGCATCGGCCTGCCCGACGAGTCCTACTACCGCGGCGACGACTACGCGGAGATCCGCACCAAGTACGTCGAGCACATCGGGCGCATGTTCGCCCTCGCCGGGATCGAGCACGACCCCGAGCGGGTGTTCGAGCTGGAGCGCAAGCTCGCCGCCGGGCACTGGGATGTGGTGCGCCGCCGCGACGCCGAATTGAGCTACAACCTCACCACTTTCGACGCGCTGGCCGCCGAGCATCCGGAATTCGACTGGGCCGCTTGGTCTTCGGCGACGGCCGCCGGAATCGATCGGCCGGGGCCGGAGCTGTTCGCCGAAATCGTGGTGCGCCAACCGGATTACCTGCGCGCCTTCGCCCAGCTGTGGGCGTCGGAGTCGCTGGAGGACTGGCGGGCGTGGGCGAGTTGGCGGGTGCTGCGGGCGCGGGCGGCCTATCTGACCGCCGCGCTGGTCGAGGAGAACTTCGATTTCTACGGCCGCACGCTGTCCGGAACCCAGGAGAATCGCGAGCGCTGGAAGCGCGGGGTGTCGCTGGTCCAGGATCTGCTCGGCGAGGCGGTCGGGAAACTGTATGTGGCGCAACACTTCCCGCCCGAGGCCAAGCAGCGCATGCAGCAGCTGGTGGCCAACCTGACCGAGGCGTACCGGCGCAATATCGCCGACCTGGACTGGATGGGCCCCGATACCCGGCGGGCCGCGCTGGCGAAGCTGGAGAAGTTCACCCCGAAGATCGGCTACCCGGACCGCTGGCGCGACTACTCGGCCGTGCGGATCGACCCAGCCGACCTGGTCGGCAACTACCGCAGCGGCTATGCCGCCGAGCACGACCGCGACCTGAACAAGCTCGGCGGCCCGGTCGATCGCGACGAATGGTTCATGACCCCGCAGACGGTGAACGCCTACTACAACCCGGGCATGAACGAGATCGTCTTCCCCGCGGCGATCCTGCAGCCGCCGTTCTTCGATATGAACGCCGACGACGCCGCCAACTACGGCGGCATCGGCGCGGTGATCGGTCACGAGATCGGCCACGGCTTCGACGACCAGGGCAGCAAGTACGACGGCGACGGCAATATGGTCGACTGGTGGACCGATGCCGACCGCGCCGAGTTCAGCAAGCGGACCAAGGCGCTGATCGACCAGTACAACCGGTTCTCGCCCGCGGACCTGCCCGACAACCACACGGTGAACGGCGAATTCACGATCGGCGAGAACATCGGCGACCTCGGTGGCCTCTCGATCGCCCTGCAGGCGTACAAGATCTCCCTGGAGGGCGCCGAGCCTCCGGCCATCGACGGGCTGACCGGTCTGCAGCGCGTGTTCTTCGGCTGGGCGCAGGTGTGGCGCGCCAAGTCTCGCAAGGAGGAGGCGATTCGCCGCCTGGCGGTCGACCCGCACTCGCCGCCGGAGTTCCGCTGCAACGGCGTGGTCCGCAACCTGGACGGCTTTCACGAGGCGTTCGAGGTGGGGCCGGGTGACGCGTTGTATCTGGAACCTGGTGAGCGCGTGCGGATCTGGTAGGTAGGCGAGCCTGCCCGCCATCGCCATGGTCCGGAGACCCTCGCGGGATACGGCCCGCGCGGATTCATCGGTCCCGTCAGGTCCGCATCGCACCCGAGGTGAGGCCTCTGATCATGTGCCGCTGCAGGATCAGGAAGATCACCAGCATGGGCAGCATCGTGAGCAGCGTGCCTGCCAGCACCGGCCCCCAGTTGGTGAACGAGGGATTCTCGCTGTGCTGCAACTGGGTGAGGCCGACCGGCAGGGTGGCGACCCGGGCATCGTCGGCCATCAGATACGGCCACAGATATTCGTTCCACTCATTGACGAGTGTGACCACCGCGAAGGCCGCCATCACCGGCCCCGACATCGGCACCACGATCCGGATGAGCAACTGCCACCGGCCCGCCCCGTCGATCCGCGCCGCATCGATCGTCTCCGCGGGCAGCGACAGGAAGTGATTGCGCAGCAGGAAGGTGCCGAAGGCGACGCCGCACAGCGGAACGATGATGCCCTGCAGGGTGTTTCGCCAGCCGAGCTGATCTATCAGCGCGTAGTTGGAGATCACCGTCACCTGGTTCGGCACCAGCAGTGCGGCGACGATCACCAGGAAGACGAGATTCTTGCCCGGAAAACGCAGGAACACCAGCCCGTAGGCACCGAGGAGACCGAGCACGAACTTCACCGTGGCGACGAGGGCGGTGATGATCAGGGAATTCCGCAGGAACGTCCAGAACGGTTGCGCGGTCGTGGCTTCCGCGTAATTGCCCGGATGCCAGCCGTGCGGCCACCACACCGCGGGCTGGGTGTAGATGTCCGGGCGGGCCTTGAAGGATGTGACGACGACCCAGAACAGCGGTACCCCGATGATGATCAGCACGCACAGCATCGCCGCACAGCCGAGCAGGGTGGCAGCTCGGCGCCGACGCCGACAGTGCGTGGCGAGAGGTACAACGTCGGAAGCCGAGTGCGCCACGACGATGGTCGTGCTCACCGGTCACCTCGATCCATGGCGCGGACCTGAAGCAGCGTCACGATCAGCAACATCACGAACAACACCGTGGCCACCGTGGCGCCGTAGCCCGCCCGGGAGTTGCGGAAGGATTCCTGGTAGAGCTGGTAGGCCATCGTGGTGGTGCCGGTGCCCACCGGTCCGCCGCGGGTCATCACATTGATGAGGTCGAAGACCTGCAGCGAGTTCAGCGTCACCGTGATCGAGAGGAAGTACGTGGTCGGCCGCAACTGTGGCAGCACCACCCGCGTGACCGTAATCCACCGGCTCGCACCGTCTATCGCGGCCGCCTCGATCAGCTCGCGCCGAACGCCTTGCAGCGCAGCCAGATACAGCATGAAGGTGAAGCCGAGGTTCTTCCAGATGTAGGTCACGGAGACCATGACCATCGCCCAGTGCGAATTCTGGTAGAAGTCCGGCACATCCGTCACTCCGAGGCGCCGCAGCAGATCCTGCGCCAGGCCGAAGCCGGGATCGAAGAGGAATTGGAACGCCACCCCGACGGCCGCGCCGGAGATCACGACCGGCGCGCAGATCGCCGAACGGATCGCGTTGCGTCCGAACAGCTTCCGATTCAGCAGCAGCGCGAGGGCCAGGCCCAGTGCCAGGCTGCCGACCACGGCGGCCAGCGTGAAAACGACGGTGTTGGTGACGATCTGCCAGGAATCGTCGCGCCCCCACCACTCCCGGTAGTTCGCGAGGCCGAGATAGCTCGCCGCCGGATCGGAGAGCGTCCGATCGGTGAACGACATCCGGACGGTATCGCCCAGCGGCCGGAAGACGAACAGCCCGAGCAGCACGAGATTCGGCGCCACCAGCACGACGAACAGCGCGTAGTCGCTCCAGGGCCGCCCCCGCACGCCACGGCCGCGCGGCCACGGCAGCACTCGTTCGGGCCGAGATCGCACGGCCGCAGCTTGACGGCCACGGGCAGCCGAACGGTTAACTGAGGATGCCCGGTCCCTGAACTGTCGGTGCATGCCGGAATGCCGAACGGCCCACCACAGGTGGGCCGTTCGAACCTTGCCGTCTATCCCGGCACGTGGACTCTCATCTACTATCCCGGCACGCTTTTGGCCGGGATCAGTTCCAGTCGCCCATGCCGTCGCTGGCGCTGAAGTCGCCCGTGGAGTTCTGCACGACGACCGGGTCGCCCTTCTGCGCATTCTCGAAGAACCACTGGGCATCCGCGGGGCTGACGTTCAGGCAGCCGTGGCTGACGTTCGAAACGCCCTGCTGCGCAACCGACCACGGGGCGGAGTGCACGAAGATGCCGCTGTTGGACAGGCGGGTGGCGTACTCGACCTCGAGCTTGTAGCCCTCCGGATCGGTGGTCGGGACCCCGTAGGTGGAGGAGTCCATGATCATCTTCCGGTTCTTCTCGCCGACGTAGTAGGTGCCGTTCGGCGTCTCGTGCTTGGGCTTGCCCATCGAGGTGGGCATCTCCCGGATCACCTCGCCGTTGCGGGTGACGGTGATCGTGTGGGTGGTGTCGTCCGCGGTGGCGACGACCTCGTCGCCGATCTTGTACGCCACCTTGGTGCCGCCCGCCTCGACGGTGATGTCGGAGTTGGCGGGCCAGAAGTTCTCCGGCCGCCAGCGCACCTGCTTGTCACCGAACCAGTAGAAGTGGCCCTGCGTCGGGTTGCTGGAGGTGATCCGGATGGCCTTCTCGGCGGCGGCGTGGTCGCCGACCGGCTCCTTGAAGTTGACGATGATCGGCTGCGCCACGCCGACGACCTCACCGTCGCCGGGGCCGATGTTCGGGGCGGCGAAATTGGCGGGCGGCAACGCCGGCGGGTTCTTCAGTGGTGCCGCGCCCGGCTCGGGCTGCGGCTGCGGAACCGCGGCCGGGGCGCCGACCTCGGGGCCGCCGGGCCACAGCGGCGCGGCCGAGGCGGGGGCGAAGGCGATCGCTCCGGCGGCCGCCGCCGCCAGCGATAGGACTCCGATTCTCATGATTCGGGTCGCCTCCCGGCCGGATCTCCGACACGTAGTGGTGCGCACAGCCGTTCGTCCTCTCCATCCTCATTTCGCACGCAGACACGCGAGCAGGAAGATATGTCGTGCCCCAACCCGGCATCCATTACTACATCTCACGCCGTCGGGCGCCAATTGCCTTCTGGCAGTTATGAAGATCAACCAACCGGTGTGCGACGCGTCACCCGGTCGGCGGCGGACCGGCCCCGCGCGACGTCTGCGCCGTTCGCATCGGCGAGTCGGGTTTGCCGGTGCGGACCGAGGTTGAAAATAACACCGATACCTCAGCAAACATCATTGTGATGCAAATCACTCGACACTGGCGGATCGTGGACATTCCGAGACGATGTCGAAGGTGATTCCGGTGCGTGGCCCGGTGGCGATGTTGTGCGGTACTGCCAGCGGAATTCGGCCGCGCGCGGAGCGTGGCGGCAGCGCCAGCTCCACCCGGGCGAGCACCGTCGCCAGCACCACGCGCAGCTCGTAATCCGCCAGTGCCGCGCCCGCGCAACGCCGGTGGCCGCCGCCGTAGGGAGCGAGTTCGAAGGGCCCGAAGCGGCGCTCGAGAAAGCGCTCGGGGCGGAATGCGTCCGGCTCGCCCCAGACGCCTGGGTCGGAATGCAGCAGCGGCAGGGAGATCCCCATGGTGTCGCCCGCGCCCAGTTCCACGCCGGACAGTGTGAACGGCCCGGTCAGCCGCCGCAGCACGATCGGTACGGGGGGATGCAGCCGCAGCGTCTCCTGGCACACCGCGTCCAGGTACGGCAGCCGGGCGGTCTCGTCGGGCTGGAGGCGATCGCCCGCGTCGTGCAGTTCGGCCCGCAGCCGCCGCAGCGCCGCCGGATTCCGGTGCAGTCGGAACAGCGCCCACACCAGGCTGGTGGCGGTGGTTTCGTGCCCGGCCACCAGCAGCGTCCGCAACTGGTCGATCAGATCGGTATCGTCGCGTATGCCGTCGCCGCTGGTCAGCAGCATGCCCAGGACGTCGGGCCCGGTCTCGCCACTGTCGCGGCGGCGCGCGATATCGGCGGCGATCAGTTGGTCGAGCCGGTCCCGCGCGGACCGGAACCGGTCCCACGGCGCGAGCCCGAAGGCGCTGTGCCGCAGGGCCGGAACGAGCAGCAGCGGTCCGGTGAAGGCGTTCAGGAACGCCACGACGGCCCCGGTGTACTCGGCGCGCCGCGCGGGGTCCTGCAGGCCGAACACCGCGGTCAGGATGACGCGCAGCGTGATAGCGCGCGCCGCCACCCGGGCATCGACGCGGGTCCCCGCCCGCCAGGCGGCGCCGGTGCCGTCGCCCAGCAGTTCGGCCACGGTCGAATCGCGAATAACGGTGCCGTACCGCCGAATTCGGTCACCGTGAAATGCGGGCGCCAATATTGTGCGATCGTGCTTGTGCCGGGACCCCCGGGCCAGAATCAGCGAGGACGAACCGACAAGCGGCTCAATGGGATTCGGAAGCGGAGGTTCCAGGATCTCGACCGGGGCCCGCAACAATTCCTTTGCGCCCGAACTTGTTCCAGTGAACAGCGCCATGCCGAATCCCGGAAATCGCACGAAGAAGGGATCTCCCTCCCGTGCCCGGCGCCACCGGAAATATCGGTCGAAGTCGACTCCCGCGGCCAGCGCATGCAACAGGGTCAACCGCGGCGCCCGCGGTCGGCCGTCCGTTGCCCCAGCACCCATATGGACGAATACGATCGGCCGGCCCGCACGGTTCGATAACCGCGGTGACGGTGACGTCCCGGGCCGCTTCCGGACCCGGGCTAGGACAGGCCCAGCACCGCGGCGGCGTGCGCCATGCCGGCCAGGCGCGCGAGTCGTCCGTCGCCCACGGTGGTCAGCGAATTGCCGAGCCGGTTGGTGACGAAGGCGACCGCGATGCCCGAGTCCGGATCGGCGAAGGCGCCGGAACCGCCGACCCCGTAGTGGCCGAAGGCCTTTCGCGGCGGGCGGCGCGACAACATCGGGGGCCGGTGATATCCCAGCGTGAACGGCGTCGGCACCCCGAGCACGTAATCGCGATGTTCGGTGCGCTGCAGCCGGTTGACCACCGCGATCGTCTCGGGCCGCAGCAGCGGCGTGTCGTCGGTGGCGTGCGTCGGCGCGTCCGCGGCCAGCCGCCCGCCGTTGGCCAGCGCGCCGTACATCCGCGCCAGCGCCCGGGCCGAGAACACGCCGTTGAACCCGGGCATCACCGCGTCGTGCACCCGCGGATCGACGATCAGCGCGTCCAGCCCGGCGGGCATCCCGGCCTCGGCGACGGCGCCCAGCGCGCGGGAGCGCGCGAGCACGGCGGAGGCGGTGTCCCAGCGCATTCCCGGCACGCGCAGGCGCGGAAAGGTGCGGGCGATGCGATGCCGCTCGGGTTCCGGCACCCGGTACCAGAACTCCTCGGTCCGCAGCGGTTCGGCGATCTCGCGGCGCAGCACCTCGGTGAAGTCGTCGCCGGTCACGCGCTGCACGAGCTCGGCGACCAGCCAGCCGAAGGTCACCGCGTGATAGCCGGAGGCCTGCGGCCGCCGCGGGTCGGGGACAGCGTCGGCCAGGGCCGCCACCATCGCGTCGTAGTCGAGAATGCCGTCGGTGGCCGCGGCCAGCCCCCGCACCCGGTGCAGCCCGGCGCGATGAGCCAGCACGTCCCGCACGGTGATCGCGTCCTTGCCGTGCACGGCGAATTCGGGCCAGTAGTCGGCCACCGGCGCGTCGTAGTCGATGAGGCCGCGTTCGGCGAGTCGATGCAGCAGCGTCGCCGCCACGCCCTTGCCGGTGGAGAAGCTCAGCGCCACGGTGTCGCGCTGCCAGCGCCGGTCGGGCGCCGCCCAGCCGGTCCACACGTCGACCACGGGGCGGCCGTGCAGATAGACGGCGAAGGCGCCGCCGCCGCGCACGGGCCGGGCGAACATCCGGAAGAATCTGTGCACGACGGGCACGAAGCGTGGATCGATCACCATCTGCCCTGTTGCCGGGGCGGATTCGCCCCCGGAATACGGCACTGTCGCGACCATTCGCCGCCCCTCCTGACGCCGCTGCGCCGCGGCAGATCCTGTGCGTGTCAGGGTAACGCGGACGACGCGGTGTGCCAGAGCCCCACCGGCGTCGCCAGGCAGCCGTTGCCGCTGAGCGAATCCCAGGCGAGCGCCGCCGACCCCAGGCAGACCACCGCGTGCTCCTGCGAATCCAACTGCGCCCGGGAGCCGCTCATCGCCACCGTGATCCCGACCCGGTCACCGCCCGGAGCAGCGCCGATCGACGTCAGCGCGTAGGCGTCCGGGCCGAGACCGATGGCCACCGGCACGCCGGTCACGCCCTGGCTGGCCCCGACGCCGCCGGATGCCCCGACCCCCAAGGCGATTGCCCCCGCGGCGGCCCGCGCGTATCCGACGCCGTCGAGGCCGGCGGCACGGGCGTGGCCGGAGTCCGCGGCGGCACGGCAGGCGGTCCGACCGTCGACGATCGTCACGTCCCCACCTGTGGCGGAGTCGCAATGCACGTCGGTTGCCGAGGCGGTCCCCGCGGCGCAGGCGCACACTCCGACCGCCGTCGCCGAGCACAAGATTGCGCTGATCAGCTTCACGGAGAACTCCCTTCAGGCCGACACCCTCACCATACTCAGATCATTTGCTGGAACGCCGAATCCGGCGTCGACGCGCGGCCGTTCGTGACGGATCACACCACCGCGGCGGTGCGCAGTACGATCGATGGGTCGTTAGCATGGCCCGCGATCGGTGCGACTTCGAAATCCTCCGCGCGAGTTCGAAGCAGGACGGCTCGGGAGGATGCCTTGGCACACGCTTGGATTCCGGTGCGGATCGTATTGCCAGTGTTGGCGATCGCCGCCGTCGCCGGGCTCGCCGCCTGCGGTTCGACCGTCAGCGGGAACCCACGGGCGGCCCACACCGGCCCGGCCGCGACCGGTACCGCGACCACCTCGGCGCCGACCTCGGGAAAGGCGCGGCCGACCACCCCGTCCCCCACCACCACCGGCGGCAGCGTCGACTTCCGGGCCGAGATAGGTGACTGCGTGGCGCTGGGGGGCACGAACGAGGACGCGACCATCGAGAAGGCGGTGTGCGGCAGCCCCGAGTCGAACTACCGGGTCGTGGGCAAGGCGCCGACCTCCGACCAGTGCGTCTCCGATGCGGACAGCGTCTACTACGAGAGTCGGCGTGGCCAGGAAACCGGCGCCCTGTGCCTGGACCGCGATTGGGTGGTCGGCGGCTGCATGGATATCGCCGGTAACGACACCAAGCGGGTGGATTGTGCCGGATCGGCCGTGGAGGGGGTGCGGGTCCTGCGCATTCTGCAGAACACCGACAGCGTCGACGCCTGCCACAGCGACGGATTCGTCTACCACCAGCGACGTTTCGTGGTCTGCGTGCAAGACATGTGACGAATCGAAATCCCGCCGCGCGGACCGGCTCGCCGTAGCGTATGGCGGGTGAGCACTACAGAGCTGCCGCGGCTGAGTTCGGTGACCGGCCGGTGGATCGTGCTGGCCACCGTCCTCGGCTCCTCGGTCGCCGCACTGGATGCGACGGTCGTCAATATCGCGCTGCCTCGCATCGGTGAGTCCCTGCACACCGGGGTGTCCGGTCTGCAATGGACACTCAGCGGATACACCCTCACTCTGGCCTCGTTCATCCTGCTCGGCGGCTCGCTCGGCGACCGGCTCGGCCGCCGTCGGGTCTTCGTCTGGGGCACAATCGGTTTCGCCGTCGCGTCGGTGCTGTGCGGGGCGGCGGTGAATATCGAGATGCTGGTGCTGGCGCGCGTCCTGCAGGGCGTGGCCGGCGCCCTGCTCACGCCCGGCAGCCTGGCGCTGATCTCGGCCTCCATCGATGAGCGCGATCAGGGCGCGGCGATCGGCCTCTGGTCCGGGTTCGGCGGTGTCGCCGGTGCGCTCGGACCCTTTCTCGGCGGCTGGCTGATCGAGGTGGCGGGCTGGCGCTCCATTTTCCTCATCAACGTGCCGCTGGCCGCGGTGGTAGTCGCGGTGGCCGTGCGGCACGTGCCCGAGAGCCGCGATCCCGATGCCTCCGACCGGCTGGACGTGCCGGGTGCGCTGGTGGTCGCGGTCGCGCTGGGCGCGCTGACGTTCGGGCTGATCCAGGCGCTGCCGCTGTTGACGATCGCCGGGTCGGCGCTACTGGGGGTCTTCGTCGTCATCGAGGTGCGCAGTGACCACCCGCTGGTGCCGCCCGCGCTGTTCACCGGCAAGCCGGTGGGCGCGTCGTCGGCGGCGCGGCGCGATCCGCGCTCGGGTCGCATCTTCACCGCGGCCAACCTGGTGACGCTGGCGGTCTACGCGGCGCTGGGCGGTGTGTTCTTCCTGCTGGTGTTGCAGTTGCAGCAGGTCGCCGGGTACTCCCCGCTGCTGTCGGGCGTGGCGACGCTGCCGGTCACCGTGCTGATGCTGCTGCTCTCGGCGCGCGCCGGGCGGTGGGCGCAGGAGCACGGCCCGCGCCTGCCGATGACGGCCGGGCCGCTGCTGGCCGCGGCCGGTGTCCTGCTGCTGCTGCGCATCGGGCCCGAGTCGTCGGGCGTCGCAGGCTATCTGCGCGATGTGCTGCCCGGGGTGGTGGTGTTCGGTCTGGGGCTGTCCGCGCTGGTCGCGCCGTTGACCGGTGCGGTGCTGGGCGCGGTGCCCGCGGGTGAGGCCGGTATCGCCTCGGGAGTGAACAATGCCGTGGCCCGCACCGCGCAGCTGCTCGCGGTGGCCGCGCTGCCCGGCCTGGCCGGGATCTCCGGATCGATCGAGAACGCCGCGGCGCTCGACCACGGATTCACGGTGGCGATGCGGATCTGCGCGGGCCTGCTGGTCGTCGGCGCGGTGGTGGCGGCGGCGCTGCTCGGCGCGCGGCGGAGGCCGCGCGCGGCGGAGGTCAGCGTGGACTGCCTGCCGAATTGCGCCGCGGTCAGCGGCCCGGCGATCCAGCCCAGCCTGTCCGACCGGGCGACGGGCAACTGATACCGCGAGCTGGCCTGGACATGGCGCGGGGCGGTGAGGATTGTCCTCACCGCCCCGCGGTTCGTCTTCCGGCGGGCGCCCGTCAGATCGGGGCGTAGCCCGCGCCCGCCCGGCCGCGTCCGTTCATATCGTCCATGATGGCCGTCATGTTGGTGCCGACCTCCGGGCCGAAGCAGGCCACGGCGAGGTAGGCGTTCACCATGGCGACCAGGGTGTTCCCGACCACCACGGGCGCGCCGGAATCGCCCTCCACGACGCACATCTGGGTCCAGGTCTCATCGGTCTGGAAGATGTCGCCCCAGGTGATGCCGCAGGTATTGCCGGTGGTGCGGCCCTCCTTGCAGGCGATCATCGGGAACTGCGCGGGCGCGCCGAGGCCGGTGATCGTGACGTTGCCGATCCGGTTGACCGGGACGACCTTGCCGGGCTCGAACTCGATGACCGCGTAGTCCAGTTCGTGATTCGAGTAGGCGAACCGGCCGATCACGCCCGCGCCGCGATCGTGCTCGGACCACACCTGCGAACCCGCCTCGCCGCAATGCCCCGCGGTGAGCCCGACCAGCCGACCCGCGCCGTCGCGTCCGATGGTGGTGACGGTGCACTCGAACTGGTTGTCGATGATGATTCCGGAGCCGCCCCCGATGACGACGCCGGGATCTGCGTGCGCGACTCCCGCGCCCGTCCCGAGCAGCGCCGTACCCAGGACGACGGCGAAGGCGGCCTGAGCCACCTTGGCGAGTTTGTTGAACATGTCCCTCCAGACGTCGGAAGCCCGCACGATATCAGCCTTGTAGTACTACATCCTGTCAGTATTCGGGCCCAGGCGCGCCTCGTATCGGCGTCCCGTTTGCCGGATCGGGGTGGATCTCAGCGCCGTTACGGCCGGGTCGGCCGGGTCCCGGGTTCCCCCTCGTGACCGGCGCGTCGCGGCGGGGCGACACCCGGGCCGCGGTGACGCCGTCGCGCGCGCCCGCGCGGATACGCTTATGAGGACTTGCGGATCGAACCGCGGTTTTCGACTAATTCAATCCGGGAAATTAATCGGAAGCGGCAAAGCTGGTCGCCGGTTCAAAACCTGTAACTCGTTCTAGAACGCCAACGTTGTCATTGTGATTTGCCCCAACGGTATGTCGCCGATCACAGCCTTATGACGGGCGTGATCTGGGTCTATGACCGTGGCCACACATTGTGGTGTGTTTTTTCTAACTCCGTAGTAAGGTGCGTCAGGCAAACAGTCGTCGGGGCGGGTAACCGGCGTCGAGAGGGGTTAGTCAGTGCAGTTCACCAACAGTCCGCCGGCAGGGTCACGGATGAGTGGGGCGGTCGATTGGACCAAGGCGTACTGGCAGGACCATCCCAAGCGTTCGCTCGAGACCTTCGGTCGCCAGATCACCATGGGCATCGCGGCCGTCGCCGAGTTGTTCATCGCCATCTTCCGTCGGCGCTTCCCGTTCGGTGAGTTCGTCCGGCAGTGCGCCTTCATGGCCTCGGTCGCGGCCGCGCCCACGCTGTTGGTCGCGATCCCGATCGGCGTCATCGTCTCGATCCAGGTCGGTTCGGTCGCCGGACAGGTCGGCGCGACCTCGTTCATCGGCGCCGCCAACGGCCTGGGCATCATCCAGCAGGGCGCCCCGCTGGTCACCTCGCTGATGATCGCCGGCGCGGTCGGCTCGGCCATCTGTGCCGATCTCGGCTCGCGCACCATCCGCGAGGAGATCGACGCCATGAAGGTGATGGGCGTCGACCCGCTGCGCCGGCTGGTCGCGCCGCGGCTGGGTGCGGCCATGCTGGTGTCGGTGCTGCTGTGCGGCTTCGTCGTCTTCGTGGGCTTCGTGACCGGCTATATCTTCAACGTCTTCGCCCAGAACGGTACGCCCGGTTCCTACATCGGCACCTTCTCCTCGTTCGCCGTTGTCGCGGATCTGCTTGCCGCGCTGGTGAAGTCGCTGATCTTCGGCCTGCTCGCGGCGATCATCGCATGCGATTCCGGGCTCAACACGCGCGGCGGCCCGGGTGGCGTCGCCAATTCGGTGAATACCGCCGTGGTGCTGTCCGCGGTGATGTTGTTCGGTGTGAATCTGATCATCACGCAGATCTACAACACCCTGTTCCCCTCACAGATGGTCTGAGTCGGTGTCGTCAACGTATGTACCGCCGCTGCTGCGGCCCTTCCAGCGGATCCGGTCATCCGCCACCGCCCCGCGCGACTGGCTCGCGCGGATCGGGCACCAGGTGTTCTTCTTCCTGCGGTCGATCGGGTCGATGCCGTTGGCGTTCAAGCACTATCCGAAGGAAGTGTGGCGTCTGCTCTCGGATGTCACCTGGGGAAACGGAAATATCGTCGTCGGCGGCGGAACGATCGGCGTGGTGCTCATCCTGAGCGCGTTCGGCGGTATCACCGTCGGCATTCAGGGCTACAACTCGCTGGACCTACTGGGGCTCGGGCCGATCACCGGCGCGGTCTCGGCCTTCGCTACCACGCGCGAACTCGGGCCGATGCTGGCGACGGTGGCGTTCGCCTCGCAGGCGGGCTGCCGGTTCACCGCGCAACTGGGCGCCATGCGCATCTCCGAGGAGATCGACGCGCTGGAATCGCAGGCCATCCGGCCGCTGCCGTATCTGGTGAGCACCCGGATGATCGCCGCGATGATCGCGATCGTCCCGCTGTACTGCCTGGCGCTGCCGTTCGCCTACATCTCCTGCTCGCTGACCGTGCAGCTGGTCGGCGGTACCGCGGCCGGGACCTTCCAGCACTACTTCTACCAATTCCTCATCCCGGGGGATGTGCTCTGGTCGCTGCTGAAAGCCATGGTGTTCGTGGCGATCACGACGTTCATCCAGTGCTACTACGGGTTCTTCGCCTCCGGTGGTCCGGAGGGTGTCGGCGTGGCCGCCGGGCGGGCGATCAAGTACTGCATCATCGCCGTCGTCTTCGCGGACCTGTTCATCACCTTGGCCGTCTGGGGTATCAACCCGGGCATCAGGATCTCGGGGTAGGGGGCAGACGATGATCATCGATCCGAGTGGCCGCGGACCGACGATGCGGCAGTTGCTCATCGCCGGTGCCTGCGGGCTGGTGGTATTCGCTCTGGTGCTGGCGTTCCTGATGGCGCGCTACCAGGGCAAGATCATGCATCCGAAGGTGGATGTCGTCGCGAATATGACGACGACCGGCGACGGACTGCCGGAAAACGCCGACGTGAAGTTCCGCGGCGTGCTGGTCGGTGTCGTCAAGGACGTCTCGGTGGCGGCCAAGGGCGAACTGCAGCAGGTGAATATCGAGATGAAGCCGGAGTACATCGGCGACATCCCGGCCAATGTCACCGCGCGCGTGATTCCGAGCAACCTGTTCGCGGTCACCGCCGTCGAACTGCTCTACAACGGTCCCGATACCGCGTCGCTGCACGCGGGGTCGGAGATCCCCGAGGATCGCAGCCAGGGCACCATCGCGCTGCAGGACACGCTGACCACCGTCCGCACCATCCTGAACAAGATCGACCCGATGCAACTGGGCCGGGTGCTGAGCACCCTGTCCTATTCGCTCGAAGGTACGGGCCGGATGCCGGGTTCGACCGTGGAACGGCTGGACAACTGGCTGACCCAGGTGCGCTCATCGGTGCCGAATGTGGACCAGACGTTCGATGACTTCTCCTCGTCGTTCCACGCGCTCAACCAGTCGGCGCCGGAACTGATGGAGGTGCTGGCGGATTCGGTGAAGACCGCGCAGACGGTGGTCGACAAGCGGCAGCAACTGGTCGATCTGCTGGCCGGAACCTCCGGAACCGTCGACAAGGTCAACGCGCTGTTCGCGCGCAACCCGGATCTCGGCAAGGAGATCACCGTCGGCACCAGCGATATGTTCGGCGCGATGTCCGACAACCCCCAGGCCATTCCGCAGGCGATCGCGAGCCTGAACACCTCGGTCCGCGCTCTGGCCACGACCTTCCACTGGGGACCACAGCGCCAGATGGTGTGGAACATGGGCATTACGTTCACCCCCTACAAGCCGTACGACCGGTCGGACTGCCCGCGCTACGGCGAGATGGCCGCGCCCAGTTGTGCGACCGCGCCGCTGGTGGCCGAACTCCCGCCGCTGCCCGATTCGATGAAGCCGCGCGCGCTGGATTCCGCACAGGGTCTGCCGCCGGTGGCGCCGATGCCGGGTCTGCCCGACATCCTGGGCGCCACCACCGGTCAGCCCGAGGTTCCGGCGGCGGCCCCGGCGCCGGGCCCGGCCAACCCGTTCGCGGGTACGCCGCTGGGTGGACTGTTCGCGCCGTTCTTCCCCGGCGCCCCGGCTCCGCAGCCCGCGCCGCCGCCCGCCCCCGCGGCGAGCGACCAGCCCGCGCGGCATCCTGCCGCCGGTCCGATCGCGGCCGGGTCCTACACCGGAGACGCCGCCGTCAGCGCGCTGCTCGGTCGCCAACCCACCACCGCCGAATATCTCCTGCTGAGCTCGATCCTGAGGGGTGGAACCTTGCAAGTCACCGAAAGTGGTGAGAGCCGATGAGCATTCGCAAACCGCTGATCGGCTTCGGGATCTTCGCGATCGTGTCGATCCTGGTGACGGTCGTCGTGTGGAATACGTTGGCGCGCAGCGTCTCCGGTTCCACCAACACCTACACCGCGACCATCGGTGACGTGCTCGGCCTGCGGGTCAACGACGACGTCCGGATGGCCGGCGTGCGAGTCGGCAAGATCAAGAAAATCGAACTCGACAAGCAGCACGATGCCAAGGTCACTTTCGTGGTGCAGCGCAACCAGACGGTGTTCGGCAACACCAAAGCCCTTGTCCGGTACCAGAATCTGATCGGGCAGCGGTATCTGGCGCTGGCGCCGGGCACCAAGGGCGACGCGTCGCCGCTGCGGAACAACGGCTCGATCCCGATCGATCAGACCGAGCCGTCGTTCGATATCTCGGGTCTGCTCAACGGATTCCAGCCGCTGTTCGACGTGCTGCAACCCGAGCAGGTGAACAACCTGTCCAATACCTTCGTCATGGCGATGCAGGGCGACGGGGTGTCGCTGAGCACCTTCCTCACCCAGGCCGCGGCGCTGGCCGGGGACTTCCAGCGCCGCGACGCCATTCTCGCCGACGTGATCACGAACCTGTCGGCGACGATGCAGGGGCTGGCCAAGCGGGGCGACGAATTGGAGACGCTGGTGACCCAGACCCGCGCATTGATCGGCGGGCTGTACGAGCAGGGCCAATCCCTGCAGCAGTCCACGGTGCAGATCGCGGACGCGACAACGGGATTGGTGAATATGGTCGGTAACGTGCAGCCGAAGCTGGCGACCGCGCAACGGTCCACCCGGGACGCGCTCACGCTGCTGCTCGACAACGGCGCCAGGCTCGATCAGGCGGCCGTCGACTTCCCGTCCATCCTCGCCGATATCGGCAGGTTCACGCAGAACGGCGCGTACGCCGACGCCTATGTGTGCAGCCTGGACGTCTCGCTGTACAACGTCCTGCTCCCCCGCGGCCTGCTCACGCAGATCGGCGGGCACTCGCACTCGGCGGTGTGCCGACCATGACGACAATCAAGAACCGCTTCGACAACAACCGCTACTTCTGGCTCGGCATCATCGGTGCGGCGCTGATCGTCGTGCTGCTGATCGTCTCCACCGGCTACAAGAAACTCGGTGTCGGCACCCACGACGTGAAGGCCGAGTTCGCGCAGGCGGCGGGTCTCAGGGTCGGTGACAAGGTCGATGTGTCCGGGGTTCCGGTCGGCGAGGTCTCCGCCGCCAAGATCGAGGGCGACCACGTCCTGATGACCCTGCAGATCAACAGCGATGTGAAGCTGAGTTCCGACGCCAAGGCCTCGATCAAACTGTCGACTCTGCTCGGCAACCGCTACATCGCCCTGGAGCCGGGCGACGGCTCCGGCCCGGAGATCGAGCGGATCCCCAAGAGCAACACGGTGGTTCCGTACGACGTGCTGGGGACCGGCACGCCGAAGCTCGAGGGCCTGGACACCGAGAAGCTGGTCGAGTCGTTCAAGGTGATCGGCGATCAGATGAACGGCGCGCCGCAGCTGACCGCCCAGGCGCTCGACAGCGTCGGCGCTCTCGCCAAGACCATCAACGACCGCCGCGACCAGGTCGACCAGTTGCTGAAGGATCTGGATCGCGTCACCCGGATCCTGGGTGACAACCGCAACAGCGTGTTGCTGGTGATCACCCAGGGCCAGGCGATCGCGGGCCGCGTGATGGAGCGGCAGGCGCTGCTGCGCCAGCTGCTCGACAACGTCGCGGGGCTGACCAGGCAGTTGCAGGAGATCGGCGCGGAGAACGAGGGGCAGCTCGGCCCGACGATCGAGCAGCTCAACACCATGGCCGAGGGCCTGCAGAAGAACAAGGACAATCTGGACCGAATGCTGCAGATCATGCCGGTGTCGTTGCGGCAGTTCAACAATGCCTTCGGCAACGGCCCCTACGGCGAGGTCGGCCTCCCGTGGCTGTTCCCCGACAACTGGTTGTGCTTCGCCCGAATCGTCGAGGGGTGCCAGGGATGAGAATGACCAAGCCCCGGCTGCGCGCCGCGAAGGCGGCCGCGATCGGCGTCGTCGCGCTGGCGGTGGGCAGTTGCTCGCTCGTGCCCACCGACGTCCAGGACGCGGTCGGCGCGACCACCCACATCACCGCCGACTTCCGCAATATCGCGGGCATGTACGAGAACAACCCGGTCATGGTGCTCGGGCTGCAGGTGGGCAAGGTCGACAAGATCGTGCCCAAGGGTCTGTACGCCGAGGTCTTCATGACCATCGACGGCGATGTCAAGCTGCCGAAGAACGTGACCGCATCGCTGATGACGAAATCCGTTGTGACCGACCGGCATATCGAGCTGAGCCCGCCCTACACCGGCGGGCCGGAATTGCCGGACGACGCGCACCTGACCGTCGAGCAGACCCGCACCCCGGTCGAGCTGGACACGGTGATCAAGACCATCGATCAGTTCGCCGAGGCGCTGAAGCCCCCGCCCGGCCAGAAAGAGGGCCCGATGTCGGGCACCCTGCTGTACGACATGGTCAACGGGCAGGGCGAAAAGATCCGCGACACCCTGAACGCGCTGTCGGGCGCGTTGAAGGTGGGCGTCGACAACAAGGACGCGGTGGCCACCATCATCGTCAAGCTGAACGAGCTGACGACGATGCTGGCGGAGAACGACCAGTCGGTGCGGGACTTCAGCGATCAGGTCACCCAGATGACCTCGCTGCTGGCCGAGCAGGCGCCGGGCCTGCAGGCGACGCTGACCCAGATGAACGACTTCCTGAACAACACCAGCGGTGTGTTCAACGAATACCAGGATCAGTTGGCGTCCAGCCTGACCGGCCTGACGGCGGTCACCGATCAGCTGCGCGCCAACGCCGCCGGCGTCACGGAGGTCGTCGATGTCGCTCCGCTGCTGCTGCAGAACCTGGATCGGGTGATGGACCGGAACCGCCGCTTCGTCCGGCTGCGTGGCGTGCTCGGCACCTCGCTGTCGGGCGAGATCGTCAGCTTGTTCTGCGAGCGGATCCAGATGCGTGCGGACGGCTGCCGAACCGGAAAGGTCGAAGACCTCGGACCCGATCTCGGGTTGACCGCGGCGCTGATGGGGATGACGAATTGACCGCGGCATCGATGGGAATGGCGAAATGATCCCGAAACTCTTGTCGCACAGTCGGTTTAGCCGAACGCGGCGCAACACGGTGGTGTTCGCGGCCGCGGCCGCCGTGCTGGCGGTCCCGGGCTGCGGCCTCACCGTGGACAAGGTGCCGCTGCCCAAGCCGGGCCCCGGCGGGGACACCTATACGGTGCAGGCGGTCTTCACCAACGCGCTCAATCTGCCCGATCAGGCCAAGGTGAAGATCGGCGGTTCGGACGTCGGCGTGGTCACCCACATCGAGACGAAGAACTACCAGGCCATCGTCGATCTGGACATTCGCAAGGATATTCAGCTCCCGAAGAACTCCACCGCCGAGCTGCGCCAGGCCACTCCGCTCGGCGACGTCTTCGTCGCGGTGGCCATGCCCAAGGCGGAACCGGGAAGCGAGATGCTGCGCGACGGCGACACCCTCCCGGTCAGCCAGACCTCGGCCGGTGCGACCGTCGAGGAACTGCTGCTGTCGGTCTCGACGCTGTTCAACGGCGGCGGCCTGGCGGCGCTGACCAAGGTGACCGCGGAGCTGGACTCGATCGTCGGCGGCCGCCCGGAGCAACTGGCCAACCTGATCCGGCAGATGACCAGCGTGACCACCACACTGCATGCGAACAGCGATCGGATCGACAGCACGCTCAACGGTTTCAGTTCGCTGGCCAACACCATCGAGTCGCGGCACAACGAGCTGGGCCAGGTCGCCGACACGCTGCCGTCGATGATCGGCACCATCGCCGAGAACAACAGGCAGATCGGTGACCTGCTGACCAAGGTGTCCACCACCAGCGCCGCCCTCGGCGACTACGCCAACACGACCTCCGATCAGCTGTCGGACCTACTCGACAATGTGCACAAGCTGATGGGCGCCCTGGCGGAGACGAGGAACGACTTCGCTCCCCTGCTGGATGCCATGCACGAGGTGCGGCCCGGTGTGGACGCGTCGTTCAAGGGCAACACCCTCGCGGTCGCCGCGACCCTGACCAATCTCGATGTCGGCTTGATCACCGATCCGGCGCACAGCAAGTTCTTCGACCTGCGCGACGCCCAGGACATGGTGGGCAGCCTGATCCAGGTGCTGCAGATCGTGTACGGCCGAGTGACGGGGGGCCACCGATGAACTGGTTGAAGCAGCACAAGCTGCTGCTGTCGGGCCTGGGCCTGGTCGTCGCCTTCGTGATCGGGGCGTCGTATCTGCTGGTGAGCGTGATGCGGGTCAATCCGCTGCAGTCCACCTACACGGTCACGGTGAGCCTGAATCGCTCGGGCGGCCTGCAGCCGGGCAACGATGTGACGCTGCGCGGATATCGGGTCGGGAAGGTCAACTCCATCAAGCTGACCGACCACGGCGCCGGGATCGCCGCCGAAGCCGAGATCTACAGCAAGTACCGCATTCCGGTCGATACCCGGGTCGCGGTGCAGGCGTTGTCCGGCGCCGGTGAGCAGTATGTCGATTTCCGGCCGGACACCGATCAGGGGCCGTTCCTGGCCGACGGGGCGGTCATCGCGTTCGATGCGCAGCGGGTGACGACCCCGACCCCGGTGTACTCGGTGCTCGACAATGCCAGCGATTTCATCGCCCAGATCGATCCCGACCGCTACAGCACGGTCCTGACCGAGCTGGACACCGCCCTGTCCGGCGGGCCCGATCAGCTGCGCAGCATGATCGACGCGTTGAGCGTGGTGAGCACGGGGTTGGACAACCTGCTTCCGCAGACCACCAATCTCCTCGCGAATCTGCAGACGATCGCGTCCACCACCGCCCTGGCGCAGCCCGATCTGAGCACTCTGACCAGCAATTCGCAGACGCTGTTCGATCAGTTCAGCAAGGCCGACGAGGAGCTGCGCGGGATCCTGGATTCGGCGCCCGGCCAGATGCAGCAGTTGGGGGCCGTGCTCGACAAGACGGCCGATCCGATCACCAGCCTGGCGGCGAACTTCTCCGCGATCACCAAGGCGGCGCAACTGCGCAAACCCGCCCTGCGGGCGCTGTTCCCGTCGCTGGTCATCGGCAGTTCGGCGATGGGCGTCCCGGCACACGACGGCGAGTTCCATACCATTGTCGATATCTGGCCGCGGCCGTTCTGCCAGTACAACAACGCGCCCACCGCGCCCTACGTGGTCCAGGACGGCACACTGCCGAAGTGGAACTACTGCACGAACCCGCCGCCGGATCAGCAGATCCGCGGTTCGGCGAATGCGCCGCGGCCCGATATACCCAACAATGGCGCACAGATGCCGGCGGGGGCCGATCCGAACGACCGGACCCCACCGCCGGTGCGATGAGCGTGGGCCCGCATCGGCGGCGACACCGCCGATGCGGGCATACTCGCTGACAGACTCCGTCCGGCCCGGACCTCGTCCGGGCCGATCCGGCTATTCGGTGTGTCGAGCACGCCGGGAAAGTGACTGATCAGTTCATGTCCGAAGATGACGCTGCCAAGGACGAGAAGACTACCGAGGCGGCAGCCGAGGCCGATCGGCCGCAAGACAGCACAGACGCGGACGTGACGGCCGAAAGCACAACCGAGCCGACCGCGCGGCCGGGGGCGCAGGCAGCGCCCGACCGGTCGAACGGCGGCGGCCCGAGCTGGCTGCCGATTGCGGCCGCCTTCGCCGCGGGTGTGCTGCTGGTCGCGGCGATCACCGCGGTGGTGGTGTTCTGGATGCAGGCCAGCGATCGCGGCGACCAGCTCGACGCGCGCGACGAATCGACCAAGGCGGCCTGCGACTTCGGTCGGCAGGTCGGCACCTACGACGCGAAGAACTTCGACGACTACGTCAAGCGCGTGAAGGATCGCTCCACCGGCGACTGGGCGACCCAGTTCGACGCCGCCTCGTCCGCGCTGAAGGACATCACGACGCAGGCGCAGGCGCGTTCGGGCATCGATGAGATCCATTGCGCCTGGGAGTCCGGTGACGACAGCAAGGCCACCATCATCATGCTGATCACCCAGAACCAGTCGAAGGCGGCCACCCCCCAGCCGCAGCACATGACCATCGGCGTGGTCGCGACGATGGAGAAGAAGGGCGACAAGTGGCTCGCCTCGAGCTTCCAGTCGCCCATGATGAACGATATGGGCCCGATCCCCGCCCCCGGCGGCGAACCGGCTCCGGGCGGCCAGGCCCCCGCGCCGCAGCCGGGCGGCTGACCTTAGGGTTCGAACAATCCAGCCAGATTGGCGCCCTCCTCACGCACATGGCGTCGCATGTCCGAAATCGGCAGCGCCACGCGGAGGAGGGCGTCGGCGATTCGGCCGAGCACCGGGATCGGGTAACCGAGCGTCGCGGTCTCGTCCACAGCGAACTCGGAAATCCGATGCGGTAGGCGAAATCGGTCGCGCTGGTGTGCGTGGTCTCGGCCGTGATCGCATTCGGTCCGGCGAGGAGGAGCGTCGCCGGGGCCGACCGATGACCAGCGGGCGGGGTCAGAAGAGTGTGAAGGCGTCCGTATCCACGGGCTTGGGGCGGGATTTCGGTTGTGCGGCGGTCTTTTTCGGTTCTGGTGCGCCGATCGGCTCCGTCGCGGCCAGCGGGGGCAGGTCGGCGATGCCCGAGGCGACCGCGTCCGTCGCCGCGGCGGCCGCCCGCGCCGCCTCGCCCGCGAGCTTGTCGGCCTGCTCGTTGAAATAGTTGCCGACGTGCCCGCGCACCCAGCGGAACCGAACCGGCCCGGGGCGGGTGGCGATGTGGTGATCGATGTGCCGGACGAGTTCGACGTTCTTCACCGCGCCGCCGGTCGAGGTCTTCCAGCCGTTGAGCCGCCAGCCCGAGATCCATTCCGAGGCGCACTTGATCGCGTACAGCGAATCGCTCTCGATGAGCAGCGGTTCCGCGCCGGGGTGCGCGACGATCGCCTCGAGCACCGCGCGTAGCTCGGCCACCTGATTCGTGCCGCTGGCGGCGCCGCCGCTGGCCGAGCTGCCCTGATGACCCACCCAGGCCCAGCCGATGGCGCCGCCCGGGTTGCGGAGGCAGGATCCGTCGGTGCTCACGATGATCATGGTCGGTACCCTACGCAATCCGGCCGACAAGATCGGCGTCGTGGAATTCCTCGATCCCCCTGCGCAATCGCGATTCGCTGCGCCGCACCGCCGAGTGCAGCACGGCGTCGACGAGTCTGCCGCACAGGCGCCCCGCGAAGCCGGTGGGTGAGTGATAGTCGGCCTCGGAGGTGAGCGCGGAGCGGCCGTAGCCGAGCGGATCGAAGCGCAGCGTCAGGGTGCCCAGCGCGGAATCCGGTGGCCCCGGGTGCGAATGCGCAGGCGCCACCTTCCCCGGCCGGCGCCTGCGCAGCGTGAATCCGATGACCGCGTGGTGGCGGTACTCGGTGACCTCACACTCGACCGTGGGATGCCACATCGGCAGCCGGAGCGTGGCGGTGAACCGCATCCCGGGCCCGTGGCCGGGCTCGCCGACCGGCTCGAAGGCTGCGACACCGAACATCCAGTCCGGCACGAACATATGGTTGCCTGCGTATGCGAAAGCAACCTCCACCGGCGCACCGATATCGCTCGCGTACCTGATGTGGCCCATAGGCATACTCCCTGTTCCACGGCTGCCGATAAAAGTACTACAGAAATCCTCTTTAATGAACGGATATCGGCAATAGATCAATTGTCCAATTGCGTGACGATGTGGTCGGCGATCGGGAGGGCCGAGGTGGCCGCCGGGGACGGCGCGTTCAGGACGTGGACCGAGCGTGGCGTGCGCTCGATCAGGAAGTCGTGCGCCAGCGTGCCGTCGGGCAGCACGGCCTGGGCGCGGATGCCCGCCTCGCGCGGCAGCAGATCGTCGATCGTCAGGTCGGGGCAGTACTTCCGGCACTGCGCCAGGTAACCGCGCCGGAACAGCGAATTGCGCAGTTCCCGCAGGCCGGTTCGGACGTTGGCCGCCGCGACCCGGTGGAAACCGCGGTAGCCCAGCACTTCCCGGGCGTCGCGCAGCGCGATGCTGCCCTTGCGGTAGCCCTCGCGGGACAGGCCCAGCACGGCGTTCGGCCCGACTGTCAGCGCGCCGTCGATGGTCGGGCTCAGATGTACGCCCAGGAACGGCAGATCGGGATCCGGGATCGGATAGATCAGCGTCCGCACCAAATCCGCGCGCCCGGGCGGCAACTGGTAGTACTCGCCGCGAAACGGGACGATGCGCAGGTCGATCCGCAGTCCGGCGAGCCGGGCCAGGCGGTCCGCCTGCAGTCCGGCGCAGGCGACCAGCCGCCGGGCCCGCCAACTCCCGGCCGGACCGGAAATCGTTACGGCGTCCGAATTCTCGTCGATCGCCGTGATCTCGGTGCCGAGCGCTATCGTGCCGCCGGCGGCGCGCACGCGGTCGGCCAGCGCCTCGGTGACGCGGGTGAAGTCGATGATGCCGGTATCGGGTACGAACAGCGCCCCCACGCCGGTGACGTGCGGTTCGCGCCGGATCAGTTCGGCCCCATCGATCTTCTCGACCGCGACGCCGTTGGCGACCGAACGCTCGTACAGCGTGAGCATCCGGGCGTGTTCGGCGGCATCCGTGGCCACCAGCAGCTTTCCGCACACCCGGTACGGAATGTCGTGTGCGGCAGCGAATTCCTTGGTCCACCGCGCCCCCCGGCGGCAGTACCGGGCCTTGAGGCTGCCGGGCTCGTAGTAGATGCCCGAGTGGATCACCCCGCTGTTGTGCCCGGTCTGATGCGCGGCCAGCGACGCGGCCTTGTCCACCAGCACCAGGCTCGCACCGGGCCGCGACTCCAGTATCCGATGTGCGGTCGCCACCCCGACGATCCCGCCCCCGATCACGCAGTAGTCGTACACGCCAGGCAGTCTCACACAGCCGCGCCACCCGCCACGGCCGGACCGTCGCTACTCGGTCCAGGGCCGGGCGCGCGGCAGGTCGGCCTCACGCCACCGTGAAGCCGGACCCTTGTGGTGCGGGGTGATCGGATTCGGCCGTATCGGGTGTGCCGGATTCGGTGCCGACCGGAACGCCGGTGTGCCCGAGGGGGTTCGGCGCCGGAGCCGGGCGGGCGTGGCGCTGCAGCTGGACGTCGTGCTGTCCCAGCAGCGGATCCGAGACCGCCACGGTGACCTCGCCGTGCTTGGTGTCGAGGTCGGTGCGGAACCGGGTCACGTCGTCTCGCGTGCCCCCGGGGCGTTCGCCCAGCCGCCGGGACAGCGCCGCGAACACGTTCGTATCCACCGTCATCGAGACCGAATCCGGTTGGGTGGTGGCGACATTCGCGCCCACATAGGTCCCGCCGAAAAGCCCCACCCGCCCGTTCACGCCGGTCGGGGTCACGGCGCTCTGCGCCGGTGCGGTGGGCGCCACGGCGCGGTCGAGCAGCTGGATCGGCGCCGGTGCTCCGGGGACCGGCGCGACGGGCGGCAGCGCGCGGGATTCGGCCCGGAGCCCGACCACGCCGACAATGGCTGCGGCGCTGGGCGATTCGGTCATCGCGTCCCCGGCCGGTGCGGCGGCGATCGGTGCCGCGGGTCCGGGCGCGGGTCGATGGGTGGAATCGGCGATCTGATTGACGATGTAGGTGCCTGCCGCCACGGTGAGTCCGATGCTCGCCATACCGGCGAATACGACGGCGGTGTGCTGGAAGATCTGGGCCGTGCGACGGTGCGTCGCCGGGTGTTGCGACATCACGGTGCGTTCCTTTCCCTCTCCCCTGGGGGTCCCCTGCGGCGTCGACCCGCACCGTTGAAAGTCGTACGCACGTCCAGGTTACTGTGCCGCCGAGTACGTTCCCGGCGGGTTGCGGTCAAGATCACAACGCGTGCCGTGCACCAGCGGTTCCCCAGGTGCCAAATCCAGTCCTGAATCCGGCAATCGCCGCTGCTGATAGGCAATTTCCCGATCGTCGGGATAACCCAGAATTCTTTGTATTGCCGGTGTTTCCAGTCGACAACACCTGGGTAAACAGTCTCTTAGCTGGCGGAGCGTCTGCTTCGACTGCCATCTGACAAACCTCCGGCCAACGGCGTCCGGTCGGCACAGGCACGGCGCACCCAAAGTCGGCGCCCGCCAGCTCCACGCTCCGTCACTCGATGTACCAGTGCATTCCGGCCGATCGCAGCAGGCATCAGGCGAATTGACCCGCGGCCCGGCCCGAGCCCGCGGGACCCGCGAAGGCCTGCGCGATGGTGAGCCAGTCCGCGGCCTCGTCGCCGAGCGCGGTGAGCGCCAGGTCGTCACGGTGGCGACGCTGCGTCACCAGCAGGCAGAAGTCTACGGCCGGACCGGTGATTCGCTGCGTGGCCCCGGCCGGGCCCCAGGTCCAGGTCGTGCCGTCCGGTGCGGCCAGCTCGACCCGGAACTCCTCGGCCGGCGCGGTGCGGCCGTGCACCATGTACGCGAAATTCCGGGTGCGCACGCCGATATGCGCGATATTGCGCAACCTCGCGGTGGGAGTGCGGGTCACGCCGAGCGTGTCCGCCACATCCTGGCCGTGCGCCCAGGTCTCCATGAGCCGGGCGCTCACCATCGACGCCGCGCTCATCGGCGGCCCGAACCAGGGCAGTTTCACTCCGGCCGGAAGGGCGCGCACCGCCTCGGCCAGGGCGACCCGGCCCCGCCGCCACCGGTCGAGCAGGTCCGGCGGAGGTGTGGCGGCGGCCGCCTCCGCGGCCTCGTCGACGAAGGTGAACGCCTTCGGTTCGGCAGCCCGCACCAGTGCGGCGAACGCCTCCGGATCGGTGGCCGATACCGTGGCGACCTCGTCGGTCCAGGTCAGGTGGCCGATCTGATGGGCGACGGTCCACCCTGCCGCCGGGGTGTCGCGCTGCCAGTCCGTCGGCGACAGCGGCGCCACGATACCGTCGAGGTCCGCGCATTCCGCGAGGAAGTCCCGCAGCAGCGCGTCCAGGTCCGCCATGTTGTCCCTACCTCAACTCGTACAGCCCGAATTCGATCGAGGGGTGCGCACGCCATTGTGCGCACCCGTGCGGGGCTGATCGGCCCGCGGTTCAGCATCGCAACCGGGCCAGAAAAATGCAAGCACGCGTGCTTGTTATTGGTTCACCAGCCGAAGAGCACCAGGTGTACGCCGCCGACGGCCAGGCCCAGTACCGCGCCGTGCAGGTAGAGCAGCCAGGCGTCCTGTTCCACGGACGCGTAGAACATCTCCATGAACTCGCCCGGCGTGAGCTGTTTGAGCTTGCGGGCGGCGAACTCATCGATCTTCTGGGCCTGTTCCTTCGCGAACATCTCGTCCTCGACCAGGCTCGGCGCCAGGCCGACCGCCGCCCCCGCGGCGCCCACCTTGAGGTTGTCGAACTGGCGGCGGCCGAACGCCGCGCGCACCACCGAGGTGGTGCGGCCGAGCTGGTGATGGATCTCGTCCGCGATCAGGTGCTCGATCAGCTGGCGGGTCTTGTCGCCGTTGGGCCCGTCCAGCAGTTCCTCGGCCAGATTCGGCAGCGTCAGCACCTGGTAGGCGAGAATGTGGGCGAGGTCGGCGGCGGCTTGCGGCTGCCGCTTGGCCAGCAGCGCCTGTTTCCACAGGTACTTGTAGCGCGGCTGGGGGTCGCCCGGCTCGAACACCATCTTGATCGCGATGACGTTGACGATCACGCCGATCGCCGCGGCCGCCGTGAGGATGACGACCCAGGCCGGGATCCAGCCGAGGACCGGAATGCTGTGGTGCACCTGCAGATACAGCGCCAGCAGTACGCCGAAGGGAGCGCCGAGCAGCCCGATGCGCACCATGAATCGCAGCTCCGGGGCCGCTATCGTGGTGGTGAGGTCCTTGAGGATGTGCGGGTTGGCCTGCAGGTACCGGATCACGAAGCTCTTGATATCGATGAGCTGATCGACATTGTCGCCCAGCCGCTCGAAACCGCGCCGGGTCAGATCCGGCAGCTCGCGCTCCACCCGCTGATAGAGAATCTGCCGGGCCGGTCGGGGAATCGCGCGCCAGAGATCCGGGTTCTCGCGGTACATCACGTCGTCGACGATCGGCCGGACCTGTTTGCGCGCCACCTCCGCGATGTAGTCGGCGATGCCCTCCAGATCGAGTTCGTGGATGAAGTCCCGGGGACTGCCGATCCGCATGATCGCCATATCGACGCAGATGCTGGCCATCTTCTCCGCGCGCGCCGGAATGAATCCCTGGAAACCCAGCCGCTTGCCGTCACCGGAGAATGTCGGCAATACCTGCACCCGGCGCGGGAAGTACGGGTACAGCAGTGGCAGGCCGGGAATCCGGACGCCGCGGAACAGCAGTGGCCAGAACAGCATCAGCACGCCGGTCCAGTTGGTGAGCCAGCCCGCGATCGCGCTGAAGATCGGAAAGGTCACCAGGTCCACGACGAACTTGGACTGACCGGTCAGCTGTTCCCAATCGATGAACACCCCACCGGCCAGCGTCGTCATCGTGCGGGTCCCCCTAGAGCCGATGGTGAGATGTCGGGACTAGAACATTCTCATCGGTTCCGATCAAGTGTCAACGCGGGGCGGATGGGGAATCGACGAGACGTCTCCCCGTCGGACGCTACGGCTTCAGGACGATCCGAATCGGGTTGCCCTGCTTGGATTCCAGCGCGTGCACGGCCTTCTCCGCATCGGCCAGCGGCAGCACGGCGCTGACCGAGCGGGCGAAGTCGATGCGGTGCCGCCGCTGCAGCTGCACCAGCTGGACGACGTGCTCGGGGGTGGAGCCGTAGTGCCCGCGCAGCTGCTGCTGGAAGAAGCTGAACGCGGTACCGCCGGTGATCGTGATCGGCTTGTCGGTCAGGCCCACCAGCACCAGCCGACCGGCCGGGCCCAGGCACACGACGGCCTGTTCGCGGACCGCCTCGACCCCGGCGAAATCGAATGCGGCGGCCAGACCGGCGCCGTCGGTGGCGGCGTAGATCTTGCGGCGCAGATCGGGCTCGGCGGGATCGAAGACCAGGTCGGCGCCAAGCTCCAGGGCGCGCTGCCGGGCCGCGGGCAGCGGGTCGACCGCGATGATCGGCGCGGCGCCGATGAGCCGCAGCAACTGCACGCCATGCGCGCCCAGCCCGCCGACACCCCAGACGCCGACCGGTTCCGCCGGGCGGACCTGGGCGGTCGCGGTGATGGCCGCCCACGGCGTGGATACCGCGTCGGGGATGAAGCAGGCCTGTTCGAAGGGCAGATCGTCCGGGATCGGGACCAGGGTGTCGAGGCGGGCCAGCGTGTACTCCGCCCAGCCGCCGTCGTAGTCGACGCCGCGGGTGAAGACCTGGTCGTTGCGCTGCTCTCCGGCCTGCAGCAACACCCGGTCCCCCACCTTCACGCCGGTGACTCCCGGACCCAGCGTGTGCACCGTCCCGGCCACCTCGTGGCCCAGTGTCACCACGTCGCCGTTCAGGAACAGCGGCGTCAGCATCCCGTCGATCAGGTGCACGTCCGACAGGCACACCCCGGCCGCCTCGACCTTGATCAATACGTGCTCCGGACCGGGCTCGGGCACCGGAACCTCGTCCAGCTGTAGTCGGCGGTTCGATCCCAGGTGCAGTCGTCCTGCCAGCATCGGCCCAGCTCCTCGTCGTCCGGCGAATCCCGTCGGCCGCCATCGTAGTCTCGCGGTGGGCCCGCGAGGGGCCCGAACGGGTGGGGCTCCGGCGTGGCGGCGTCGGCGGAACTGTCGTTGCGGGTGAAGGGGGTTCGCCGCGCTCTGCCTGCCCGAAGACCCGTTTCGCCGGGGGCGAACACCGGGTTCGGAACAACATCCGGAGCCGCCGGGTTGAGTAGGTAACGCTCAACCTTGGATGAGAAGAGTTCCAGGGCACGCTTTGGAAGGGGCTGAATCTGTGAGTACCCCACAACGTCTACCGGTGTTGTTCCTGACCGACCCGGTCGTGCTGCCGGGCATGGTCGTCCCGATCGAGCTGGACGAGTCGGCCCAGGCCGCCATCGATGCCGCGCGTGCCGCGAACCTGGAGTCGGTGCTGCTCGCGCCGCGCCTGACCGAGGGTTACGCCGCCTACGGCGTGGTCGCCACCATCGAGCAGGTCGGCCGGATGCGCGGCGGCGCCCCAGCCGCGGTCCTCAAGGCCGAGCGCCGCGCCCGGATCGGGCACGGGGTGACCGGGCCCGGCGCCGCACTGTGGGTCGAGGCCGAGGAGGTCGAGGGCGCGGAGCCGGACGACCGCACCAAGGAGCTTGCCGCCGAATACAAGAAGCTGGTCGTCTCGGTCCTGCAGCGCCGCGAGGCCTGGCAGGTCATCGATGTGGTGAACCGGCTGACCGATCCCTCCGCGCTCGCCGATACCGCGGGCTACGCGCCCTACCTGTCCGACGAGCAGAAGCGCGAACTGCTCGAAACCCCCGATGTCACAACGCGTCTGACCAAGCTGATCGGGTGGACCACCGACTACATCGCGGAGGTCGAGGTCACCGAGAAGATCAGCGAGGACGTGCGCGAGGGTATGGAAAAGTCCCAGCGCGAATTCCTGCTGCGCCAGCAGCTCAACGCGATTCGCAAGGAGTTGGGCGAGGGCGAGCCCGACGGCGCCGACGACTACCGCACCCGGGTCGAGAACGCGGATCTTCCGGAAGGCGTCCGCGACGCGGCGCTGCGCGAGGTCGACCGGCTGGAGCGCGGCAGCGACCAGAGCCCGGAGACGGGCTGGATCCGCACCTGGCTGGACACCGTGCTGGACCTGCCGTGGGGCGTGAAAACCACGGACTCGACCGATATTTCGGCCGCCCGTACGGTGCTGGACGCCGATCACCACGGGCTGGACGAGGTGAAGGACCGCATGGTCGAGTACCTGGCGGTGCGGGCCCGGCGGGCCGCGCGCGGCCTGGAGGTCGTCGGCGGCCGCGGCTCCGGCGCGGTGCTGGTGCTGGCCGGTCCGCCCGGCGTCGGCAAGACCTCGCTGGGTGAGAGCGTGGCACGGGCCCTGGGCCGCAAGTTCGTTCGCGTCGCCCTGGGCGGCGTGCGGGACGAGGCGGAGATCCGCGGGCACCGGCGCACCTACGTCGGCGCGCTCCCCGGCCGCATCGTGCGCGCGGTCAAGGAGGCGGGGTCGATGAATCCCGTTGTCCTGCTGGACGAGATCGACAAGGTCGGCTCGGACTTCCGGGGCGATCCGGCGGCCGCGCTGCTCGAGGTGCTGGATCCCGCGCAGAACCACACCTTCCGCGACCACTATCTGGATCTGGACCTCGACCTGTCGGACGTGCTGTTCATCGCGACCGCGAACGTCGTGGAGACGATTCCCGGCCCGCTGCTGGACCGCCTGGAACTGATCACGGTCGACGGCTACACCGAGGACGACAAGGTGGCCATCGCCCGCGACTTCCTGGTGCCGCGGCAGCTGGAACGCAATGCGCTGACGCCGGAGGAGGTTTCGATCAGCGAGGAGGCGTTGCGCGAGATCGCGGCGAACTACACCCGGGAGGCCGGTGTTCGCCAGATGGAGCGGTTGATCGCAAAAGCCTTGCGCAAGGCGGCAACCCGGCTGTCGGAGGGATCGATCCCCGAATCGGGACCGTCGTCCGGTGACAGTCCGACGCTGGGGTACGACCCGGAACTGGGCTACGACGCCCTGATTCAGACCGAAACCGGTTCCGCGCCCGCACCTTCCGATCCGCTCATCATCGGCCTGGACGACCTGACCGACTATCTGGGCCGCCCCCGGTTCACCCCGGATTCGGTGGAGCGCACCGCCGTTCCCGGCGTGGCCACCGGCCTGGCGGTCACCGGCGCGGGCGGCGATGTCCTCTACATCGAGGCCAATGCCGCCGAGGGCGAGCGCTCGCTGACCCTGACCGGCCAGCTGGGCGACGTCATGAAGGAGTCCGCGCAGATCGCCCTGACCTACGTCCGCTCACACCTGGAAGAGATCGGCATCGAGCCGAAGATGCTGGACCGCAACATCCACATCCACTTCCCGGCGGGCGCGGTGCCCAAGGACGGACCGTCGGCGGGCGTCACCATGGTTACCGCCCTGGTGTCGCTGGCGCTGGACCGGCAGGTGCGCGGGGACGTCGGCATGACCGGCGAGGTCACGCTGAACGGCCGGGTGCTGCCGATCGGCGGCGTGAAGCAGAAGCTGCTCGCCGCGCAGCGGGCGGGCCTGAAGACCGTGTTCATCCCGGCGCGCAACGAGCCGGATCTGGACGAGGTCCCGGCCGAGGTGCTCGCGGCGCTGGATGTCCGGCCCGTGGCCGACGTGGCCGACATCCTGGCCTTCGCGATAGAGCCGATCGCCGAACCGGCCTACGACCGGCCGCTGGCCGCCTCGGCCTGAGCGATCGCGCGACAGGGGCCGTGCGCCGTCCTTCGTGACGGTGCACGGCCCCTTTTGTCACCTATGCGACATCCGACTTCTCTGTGACATCCAGGGTCTTCGCGGTGTCGTCGGCGGCGGGCGGGAGATCACCCTCGGGCGGCGCGACGTCGGCGCGTCGTGTCCGCCGCAGCATTACTCCGGCCCCCGCCAGTACCACGGCGTAGATGAACACGTATGCGTTCATCAACAGCGGGGCGACCGTCCACCACGGCGGCAGCAGGAAGATTCCGACGCTCACATAGGTGTCGCTCCAGTGGTAGGCCCAGGCGCCGATCGCGAGCATCAGCGCCACGGCGGCGGCCCACCAGCCCGGCCGGGATTGGGCCCGGTGCGCGATATAGACCAGCAGCGGCACGAACCACACCCAGTGGTGTCCCCAGGCGAACGGCGAGATCGCGCAGGCGGTCATCCCGGCGAGGGTGACCGCCAGCAGGCGCTCCCCGTGCCGGTACAACCCGGCCGTGAGGGCCAGGCTCACCGCCGTCGTGGCGCCCGCGATGAGGATCCACAGCCACATCGGCGCCGAATGCAGACCGAGCAGATGCGCGATCGCGCCGCGAATGGACTGGTTGGCGGGGTGCGCGTCCTCGCCGATCCGATTGGACTGGAAGAAGGTCGAGCCCCAGTACTGCCGGGAGTCACCGGGCAGCGCCAGCGCGGACAGCAGGATCGTGGCCACGAAGGTGCCCGCCGCGGTGGCGGCCGAACGCCACTGCCGCATCGCGAGGAACTGCACGACGAAATAGAGCGGGACGAGCTTGATGCCCGCCGCCACGCCCACGCCGATCCCGCGCAGCCGGCTGCGGTCCCCGCGCGAGAAGTCCCAGAGCACCAGCGCCATGAGCATGAGGTTGATCTGCCCGTAGTACAGGGTGGTGCGTACGGGCTCGATGAATACGCAGGTGAGCGCCATCAGCGCGCTGGCCGCGGCCAGTTTGCGGTCGATCCGATAGCCCAGCAGCCGCCAGCTCAGCAGCACGCAGCCGAACAGCACACCGAGATTGACCGCCATCCACGTATTGGTGACCCAGCCCCACGGAAACAGCGCGATGGGGATGAACGCGAGCGTCGAGAACGGCGTATAGGTGTACAGCAGGCCGAAGTAGGTCTCCTCGGTGTACAGCGAATGCCCGTGCAGGATCTTCCAGGCACCGTCGCGGTAGATATGCGCGTCGAGGCCGCCATCCAGCATCCCGGCCTTGTCCAGCCAGGGATCGACCGTCGTGAAGATGAACACCACGGCCGCGACGGCGGTGACGGCCAGCACGAACAATGTCGGGCGCAGGTGCGACAACCTGGGTGGATGCGAACCTTTCTCTAGATTTCCGTCATTCACCTGCTATCACTTCGTTCCCCGACCTGTTGCGCACCTGTTGCCGATCTCCAAACCTATCCATTCGGTCGGATGTCTACATGCCCCAAACGTTCCGGTTCAAATCGTGTGATGTGCAACTGATCGGGCACATCCAGTTGCGCGGCCGTCACGGTAGTGGCATCGCGGGTGGTCCGGGACCGAATCACCGCGAACGTCTCGAACCGGGCAGACTGTCAGTCATGCCCCGGTGGCTGCTGCATGTCGATCTCGACCAGTTCCAGGCGGCGGTGGAATTCCGCCGACACCCGGACCTGCGGGGTCGGCCGGTCATCGTGGGCGGGAACGGGGATCCGGCCGAACCGCGCAAGGTGGTGACCTGCGCGTCGTATCCGGCCCGGGCCTTCGGGGTGCGCGCGGGTATGCCGCTGCGCACCGCGGCCCGCAAATGCCCCGAGGGTGTCTTCCTGCCGCTGGACATGACCACCTACGAGGAGGCTTCCGAGGAGGTCATGGATCTGCTGCGCACCTTCCCCGTCCGGGTCGAGGTACTCGGCTGGGACGAGGCGTTCCTCGCCGCCGACACCGACGATCCGGAAAGGCTCGCCGCCGAGATCCGCGCCGCCATCGCCGAACTGGACCTCACCTGCGCGATCGGCATCGGCGACAACAAGCTTCGGGCCAAACTCGCCACGGGGTTCGCCAAGGCGGTGGGCAAGAGCGGTTCCGGCGGCGATGCGGAGTCCACGGGAGCCGGGGTCTTCCGGCTCACCGCCGACAACTGGACCGAGCTGATGGCCCACCGCCCGACCACCGCCCTGTGGGGCGTCGGTGCGCGCATCGCCAAACGGATGGCGGAACTCGGCATCGAGACGATCGCGGACCTGGCCGCCGCCGACCGCGCCGTGCTCGCCGCCGAGTTCGGCCCCAATACCGGCCCGTACCTGCGCGTGCTCGGCCACGGTCGCGGTGACACCGACGTGGTGACCGAGCCGCGAATACCGGTGGGCCGCAGCAAGTCCGAGACCTTTCCCAGCGACCTCACCGACCGCGCCGAGATCGAGACCCAGGTGGCCCGCCTCGCCGCGGAGGTCGCCGAGGAGATGGCCGCGGCGGGCCGAATCACCCAGCGTGTGGGGGTCACGGTGCGCAGCAGTACGTTCTTCACGCGTACCAAACAGCGCAAACTTCCGGCGCCGACCACCGATGTCGACGAGATCGTGCAGGCCGCGCGTGAGGTGCTGGGCCGGTTCGAACTCGATCGGCCGGTCCGGCTGCTGGGCGTTCGTCTCGAGCTGGTGCCGCAGTGAATCCGGCGACCGGAACGGACGTTTCGAACCAGCACGGTGCGGCAAGATCAGATAGCAGGAAATACACGGAAGGCAGCGCATGAGCCAGTACCAGACCCTGCGGTTCGAGCAGAGCGGCAGCATCGCCAGGATCACCCTGAACAAGCCGGACGCGGCCAACGGCATCGATGACCTGCTGGCCCGGGAGCTGGCGCAGGCGGCCAGCCGGTGCGCCGACGATCCGACGCTGAAGGTGGTCACGCTGACCGGCGCGGGCAAGTTCTTCTCCGCGGGCGGCGATCTGAAGGCGATGGCGGCCGAGGAGGCGGGCGCCGGCAGCTACGTCAAACATCTGGCCGAGGACCTGCACGAGGCGATCTCGTCCTTCGCCCGGATGGACGCGCTGCTGATCACCGCGGTCAACGGCATCGCCGCCGGGGCCGGTTTCAGCCTCGCCGTAGTCGGTGACCTGGTGATCGCCGGTGAATCGGCCTCGTTCACGATGGCCTACACCCGCGCCGGGCTGAGCCCGGACGGCGGCGCGTCCTACTACCTGCCCCGCCTGATCGGACTGCGCCGCACCCAGGACCTGATGCTCACCAACCGCGCGCTGTCCGCGGGCGAGGCCCTGGACTGGGGCCTGGCGCACCGGGTCGTGCCCGACGCCGAACTCACCGCCGTCGTCGACGAACTGGCCGAACGCTTCGCCATCGGGCCCAGGCACGCCAATGCGAACGTCAAGAAGCTGCTGCTGGTCAGCTCCAGCCACAATCTGGAGGAGCAGCTCGCCCGCGAGGCGGCGTTCATCTCCGCCTGCGCCGATTCCGCCGACGGGCGCGAGGGCATCGCCGCCTTCCTGGGCAAGCGCACGCCGACCTTCGACTGACCTCAGCGGTCGGCGCGGGAATCCCGGTCCGCGTTGGCCAGATCGAGCAGGACGTCGCCGTGGCACGGGTCGCCCGGGGTGCACCAGCAGGCCAAATCCCGTCCCCGCAGTTCGTGCGGGGCCGTGCGCATCGCGACCGCGTCGGCGTCGTCGCTGCGCACCAGCCACATGCGGAACTGCTCGGTGACGACTTCGCGGGTGGCGCCGGGGTGCGCCCCCGCGCGGAACGGATCGGCCCACCGGCTGGGCTCGGCGACGACCACCGCGCTGCCGTCGCGGCTGCCCAGCTCATGCGTCAACTGCACACGTTTCGGCATCACTCACCTCTCCGGTTGTCGGGGCAGCCGCGCCTGCCGCACCGAAGTGCGCTGGCGTGCACGGCAACTCGGCTGCCGCTGTGGTCCCCGACCCAGATCGGTCACAGTATCTGTGACAGATTGACACAGCAAGTTTTCGATACCGTGGGTGCCCATGAACGCCACCCCTGTCGCCGCTCCGGTGCGCGGGTCTGTCCGGCGGTCGCGCGACGGCGTGCGACTGCCCTCGCCGCTGGTGGTCGCCGCGGGTCTCATCGCGGTGCAGCTGGGGATTCGGGGCTGGGTGGCGGGGAGCGGGTACTTCTACTGGGACGACCTCATTCTGGTGGGGCGGGCCGGTACGTATCCGCTGCTGTCCTCGGATCTGTTGATGTACAACCACGACGGGCACTTCATGCCTTTGGCCTTCGCCGTGGCTTGGCTCGTCACGAAGGTGGCGCCGCTGGTGTGGGGCGGGCCGGTGGTCTCGATGCTGGTGTTGCAACTCGCGGCATCGGTGGCCGTGCTCCGGATGCTCGTCGTGCTGGATCGGAGCGCCGGTGTCCGGCGCACTCGCTGGGTGAGCCTGCTGCCGCTGGTCTTCTATCTGTGCTGCCCGCTGACGCTGCCGTCGTTCGCCTGGTGGGCCGCGGCGCTGAACGCGCTGCCGCTGCAGATCGCCCTGGCGTGGGTGGTCGGCGACGCGGTGCTGCTGGTGCGCACCGGACGCCGCCGCCACGCGGTGTCCGGGAGCGTCGTGCTCGCCGTCGCACTGCTGTTCTTCGAAAAGTCGGTCGTGGTCCCGTTCGTGGCCTTCGCGGTGGCGGCACTGGTCGGTCATATCGACGGGCGCACCGGGGTGCTGCGGGCCGTGGCGCGGCGCGGCGCGGCGCTGTGGGCCGGTTCGGCGGTGGTGTTGATGTGCTGGGCGGCTGTATACCTCACGGTCTTCGACACCTCCGGGGTCCACAGCGACCCGGGTGGTCTCCGGAACCTGCTGCACAGTGCGACCTCGCTGGGCATCGTGCCCGCGCTGCTGGGCGGTCCCTGGGCGTGGGCGCGCTGGCTGCCGTCGACGCCCTGGGCGGTGCCGCCGGGCTGGGCCGTCGCCCTGTCCTGGTTCGCGCTGAGCGCCGCGGCCGTGCTGACCATCCGGACCCGGACCCGGGTGGCGCCCGTGTGGATCCTGGTGGCGGCCTACGTGATCGCCGCCCAGCTACCGGTGGCGCTGATCCGGGGCGGCCCGAACACCGCGGCCGAACTCATGCAGTCTCTGCGGTACCTGGCCGACGTGACGGTGGTGCTGACGGCGGCGGGCGCCCTACTCCTGCGCACGCATCGGCGCGCGACCGTGCCGCGTTCGATTCCCGCACGTGTGCGGTCGATTCTCCAGAACGGACCACGGTCGCGTGCTGCGCGCGATGACAGCGGGCCCGCGGCCGCTCGGGAGGCGCGGGGAACTGGCCGACGAGCACCGCGGGCCGTTGCCGTCACGTTGGCGGCCTGCTTCGTGGTCAGCAGTCTGTGGTCGACCGCCTCCTATACGCGGTCCTGGTCGGTCAGTCCGACGCGGACCTATCTCACGAATGTGGCGCCTGCGCTCGCCGCGGATCGGACTCCGCTGTTGGATCAGGAGGTGCCGTGGGGGGTGCTGACCCCGCTCGCGTATCCGCAGAATCTGGCCCGGCGAGTGTTGTCGCCCGTGGCGCCGGACGCGTTCGCGGATTCGACGCCGCGGCTGCGGATGATCACCGACACCGGCGAGGTCGTCCCGGCGCAGGTGTGGTGGAACCGCGGGATCCGGCCCGGCCCCGAACCGGGTTGCGGATATCGCGTCGCGGGCGAGGCGCCCGTCGAGCTCCCGCTCGACGGCCCGATGCTCGACAGCGGCTGGACCGCCCAGCTCAACTACTTCGCCGACCGTGACGGCCGCATCGTGGTCGGGCTCGAGCACGGGCGTGCCGTCGCCGTCCCCGTGCGGGCGGGCCTGCACACGGCGTTCGTGCGCGTGGTGGGCGGCGGATCGGTGCTGCGAATCGCCTCGCGCACACCGGGTTTGGATCTGTGTGTCGGAGCCGGACCGGTCGGCGTCGCGTCTTACGACCGCTGACGACGGCAACCGATACCGGCCGCGCACACCGGGAACGCCGCCACGGTCCGCTCCTTCGGCCCGGACGGGTTCGGAATCCGCGCTCGGCTCGCGGTCCACACCTATGCTCGGACGCATGCGGTTCTGGGCGATGGTGGCGCACGAGACGGACAGCGGCGTGGTGCTGGCGCGCGAGGAGGTCGGCGACGACTTCCTGGGCGCGGGCACGGTGACGATCAAGGTGCACTTCTCCAGTGCCAATTTCAAGGACGGGCTGGCGATCACGCCGGGTGGCGGGGTGGTGCGCGACTATCCGATCATCCCGGGCATCGATCTGACCGGCGAGGTGGTGAGTTCCGAGGATCCCGAATTCGCGCCCGGCGACCTCGTGGTCGCGCACGGCTACGACATCGGCGTGGCGCACAACGGCGGATTCGCTGAATATGCCCGCGTCCCGGCGGAATGGGTGGTGCGGCTCGACGGCCTGACCACCCGCGAGGCCGCGGCCCTCGGCACCGCCGGTTTCACTGCGGCGATGAGCGTGCAGGCCCTGCTGGAGCGCGGCGTGACCCCCGCGTCCGGCCCGGTGCTGGTGACGGGTGCGACCGGCGGGGTCGGCACCGTGGCCGTGGATATTCTGGCCGGTCTCGGATTCGAGGTGGTCGCCTCGACCGGCAAGACGGATGCGGGCGAGCGGCTGTCCGCACTCGGCGCGAAGTCGGTGATCGGGCGGCTGCCGGAGGACCCGGAGGCCAAGATTCGCCCGCTGGGCAAGGCGCAGTGGGCGGGCGCGGTGGACAGCGTGGGCGGGAAATCCCTTGCCTACGTGCTGAGTTCGATCCGGTACGGCGGCGCGGCCGCGGTCAGCGGCCTGACCGGCGGCACCGCGCTGCCCACCACCGTCATGCCCTTCATCCTGCGCGGCGTCGCGCTGCTGGGGATCGACTCGGCCCACTTCACGATCGACGAGCGCCGGAAGCTGTGGGCGCGCCTGGGTAAAGACTTGAAGCCGCAACACCTATCGGACTACGAGAATTACGCCCCGGTGACCGAGGCCGAACAGGTGCTGTCCGCGATCAGCGCCGGACGCCATTCCGGCCGGACGGTGCTCGGGGTCGCCGGAGAGTTCTGACAGTTTTGGACTGAAGTATCCAAAACGTGTTACGGTCGCCCCATGGCGCGACCCAAGCAGTTCGACGAGGAGCGGGCGGTGGACGCGGCACTGCGCGCCTTCTGGACCGCCGGTTACGAAGGCACCTCCACGCAGGACCTCTGCGCGGCCACGGGCCTGGGCCGTAGCAGCATCTACAACACCTTCACCAGCAAACACGATCTTTTCGAGCGGGCGCTGCGGCTGTACATGGCCGAGAAGAACGCCCGCATGTTCGAACTGCTCGACGGGGAGGGCACGGCCAAGGACAAGATCCGGGCGCTGCTGTGGCTGAGTGTGGACGCGCCCTCGGATGATCCGGTGGGCTGCCTCGTCGTGAACGCGACCGTCGAGCTGGGTCAGCGGGACGCGGCGATCCGCCGGCTGCTACGTGCCGACGAGGACGAGCGACTGGCCGCGCTGACCGCACTGATCCGCGCCGCCCAGCGCGCCGGTGAAATCGACAAGGCCGGGGACGCGAAGGATCTCGCGCATTTCGTGATCGCAACGATCGGCGGCATGCGCGTGGCTGCCCGCGGTGGCGCCACGCGAAAGGCCTTGGAGGGCATCGCGAATGTCGCGCTGACTTGCCTGTGAGGCGCCGCGCGCGGTGACCGATCCGGCGATGTGATCGCCGCGCCGAACGTGCGCCACGTGTGCGCCAATTATGGACTGAACGATCCAAAACAGGAGGGAAATCTATGCCTGCCGCCGTCTACATCCTGGGTCTGGCAATTTTCGCCCAGGGCACCTCGGAGCTGATGCTCTCGGGCCTGCTCACCGAGTTGTCCGGCAGCTTGGGGATTTCGGTGCCCCAAGCCGGTTGGCTGATTTCGGCGTTCGCGATCGGGATGCTGCTGGGCGCGCCGGTGCTGGCCGTCGTGACCGCGCGCTGGTCCCGGCGCACCGCCCTGGTGTCGTTCATCGCGGTGTTCATCGCCGCGCACGTGGTGGCCGCGATGACCTCCGACTATCGCGTACTGCTCGCCACCCGGGTGGTGTCCGCGTTCGTCTACGCCGGGTGCTGGGCGGTGGCCTCCCTGACCGCCGTCGGGCTGGTCCGGGAGAACGAGCGGGGCAAGGCGATGAGCATCGTCGCGGGCGGATTCGCCGTCGCCAATATCGCCGGACTTCCCGCCGGTACCTTCATCGGCCAGCATCTGGGCTGGCGGGCCGCCTTCTGGGCGGTCGCGGTGCTGTCGGCGGTCGCGATGATCTGTGTACTGGCGGTGATCCCGAATGCCCGCTCCGCCGAGGCGCCACGAGTGGGCCGCGAGCTGCGCGGCCTGGCCACCAGGCCGGTCGGGCTGCTCTACGGAACCACGATTCTGGCGACGTCCGCGCAGATGGCGGCCTTCGCGTACCTGGGCGCTCTGGTGACGGAGAAGACGGGACTGTCCGACGGCTGGGTGCCGGTGGTGCTGCTCGTCTATGGAGTCGGTGCGGTCGGGGGCATCATCGTCGGCGGCCGGACCGCCGACGCCTACCCCATGCGGACGCTGGTCGTCGGAGTGTCCGCGCTCACCCTCACCCTGGCCCTGCTGGCCCTTACGGCGCAGTACGCGATTTCCGTTGTGCCGCTGGCCTTCCTGCTGGGCGCGTTCGCTCTCGCCATCAACCCGCTGCTCAACAGCCGGGTCTTCGCGCTGGCGCCGACCGCGCCCACCCTCGGCGCCGCGGGTAACACGGTGGCCTTCAACGTCGGCATCACCGTGGGCCCGTGGGTCGGGGGCCTCGCGATCGGTGCGGGACTGGGTTATCCGTCCGTGGCGTGGATCGGCGCGGCGCTGGGGGTAGCCGCGCTGGGTGTCGTCGCGTGGTCCCGGGTGCTGGAACGCCGGAGCCACGCGGTCGCACCGGTGGCGCCCCGCTTGGCCGAGGTCGATGCCTGAGTTCGAATCGCTAGAACACGAAGGATCGGCCGCCGCGGCACGAAGGCGGAGGCCGCCTACGAGGACAGCTTCGCGCTGGCCTACGGAGCCCGGCACTAGCCGCCCTGTGCCGCCAGCTGGAAGGTCGCTAGCGCCGCATCGATGGGATGGGGCTGCGGCATTCCGGACTCGGAGAGACTGTTCCACCGCTGCAGGTTCACCGCGACCGACAGCTGCCGCTCGCCGTCGGCGCGGGTCATGGAGATCGCTCCGCTTCCCCACGCCGAGCCGTCGTGACCCCACCATGTGCCGTGGCCGGGAATCTCCCACCGGTGCAGCCCGAGACCGTAATTGATGATCTTGCCCTCGAAGGAGACGACGGGGACGGCGCGCTGCATCTCCGTCAGCGCCGAGCGGCTGACGATCTCCCCGGCCAGCAGCAGGCCGAAGAAGCGGTTGAGATCCGCGACGGTCGAGATCAGCGAGGCCGCCGGGCTCACCCAGGACATGTCGTAGACGCTGTAGTCGCGCGGCGGGTCGATCATGCCGAACCATGCCTCGTAGTGCAGCGAATGCGGCCCCTGGATATGCGGACCATCCGGAAGCTCGGTGTCCCGGAGCCCGGCGCGCTCGATGACGTCGCGGGTGACGCACTTCTCCGCCGCGGTGCCGGTCACCTGCTCCAGGAGTTGGCCCATGAGCAGGTAGTTGGTGTTGGAGTACGCCCCCGGCGTCGCGCCCGGATCTCCGACGGCGGGTGCGGCGACGCCCATTCCGATCAGCTCGGCCGGGTGGAATCGCGTAAACCTGTTGTCGTCCAGGCTTTTCGGGGTCGTCTTCGCCACGACGGGAAACCCCGCGAGGGACGGGTAGGCGTACGGGAGGTATTCGGCGAGACCGCTGGTGTGGTTCATCAGCATCCGGACCGTGATGTCGGCGCCGCGCGCGCCGGGGACCAATCGCGGCAGATAGTGGCCGATCGGGGTATCCAGGCCGGTCTCGCCGGTGTCGACCAACTGCAGTACGGCCGCGGCGGTGAACGACTTGGTGATGCTGCCTACCCGGTGCCGCATGTCCGGGGTGACGGCTCGGCCGGTGGCGAGATCGGCGACCCCGGCGGCCCCGCGCCAGATCTCGTCGCCCTCGCGGACTTCGGCGAATGCTCCCGGCATGCCCGCACTGTGGATTGTGGCGAGGGCGGCTTCCAGTGCCGCGGATTCGAGGGGGGTGGTCACGACGGCAGTCCTCTCGTAGGTGTTCGGGCGAGGGTCGGCGTTGCCGACTCCGGCCGAGGTGAACACCACTATCGGCTGACCGGTGCCGCCTGATATTGGAAGAATGTTCCCCAGGCCCGGTAGCGCTCCCGGGCGATCGCGGGCAGGTAGTTCGCCGTCAGCGCGCCCGGCGTGTGGTTCGCGAAGATCGACACATCCCGGCACAGATGTGCCTGATCGGTATACCCGCACGTCGCCGCCACGTCGGCGGCTGGTCGGCCCGCCAGCAGGCCGTCGACCGCATACCGGAACCGGACGAGCATCGCCGCGCGCTTGGGCGTCAGGCCGATCTGCGATTCGAACCTGGCCCACAATCGTTGACGACTCCACGCGAGGGATTCGGCGAGTTCAGCGACCCGCACCTGGCCGCGCGAGGCGAGGACGCGATGCCACCCTGCGATAACCTCCGGGTCGGGCACCCGCATCGGTCTGACCCGCTGTGTCAGAAACGATTTCGTCAGTGCGAAGCGTTCCTCCCAGGTCGTGGCGGCCGCTAGTTGCTCGCGCAGCTGTCGCGCCTGCCGTCCCCACAGCTCTTCCATGCCGACGGCGGCCCGGCCCAACTCGGCCGGGGGAACACCCAGCAGCGAATACGCCTGTATCGGCGAGAGGCGCACCTCGATGCACTCTGCCCGCTGGGTACGGATGCGCATGGCCTCGGCGGGCAGCCCTACCACGAATCCACCGAGTGCCCGGCTGCCGTCCGCATCGTCGACGACCAGTTCGCCGTCCCCGAATTCGATCACCAGGGTGACCGCCGGCACCCCGGCGACGCGCAGATCCAGCCCACCGCCGTCGCGATACCCGATCATCGCGGCACCCGCCGGCGACGCGGCGAACGGACCTGCGAAGTCCCGCTCCACCACGCGCCTGCGGCCGAGGTCGATCGCACTCACTCGTCCAGATTACGCACGCGGGCGGGCCGGTACGGCGAGGCGACCTCCGCATCACCGGACGCCGCCGCGCCGTTGTCGGTGCGCCTCACGCCGCGACGGGCGCGCTGCTGGCGTCGGCGAATTGGGTGCGGTACAGCTCGGCGTAGCGGCCGCCCGCGGCGAGCAGTTGTGCGTGCGTCCCGCGTTCCACGATGCGGCCCTCCTCGAGGACCAGGATCTGGTCGGCGTTGCGGATGGTGGACAGGCGGTGCGCGATGACGAGGGCCGTTCTGCCCTCGAGGGCCTCGGCGAGGGCCTCCTGCACGGCCGCCTCGGAGGTGGAGTCCAGCGAGGCGGTGGCCTCGTCGAGGATCACCACGCGCGGCTGCTTGAGCAGCAGGCGGGCGATGGTCAGGCGCTGGCGCTCACCGCCGGAGAGCCGGTAGCCGCGCTCGCCGACCACCGTGTCCAGGCCATCGGGCATCGAGCCGACCAGATCCAGCAGGCGGGCGCGCCCCAGCGCATCCCACAGCTCGGCCTCGGTCGCCTCGGGGCGGGCCAACAGCAGATTGGCGCGGATGGTGTCGTGGAACAGATGACCGTCCTGCGTGACCAGGCCGACCGTGTCGTGGATGGAGCGTCCGGTCAGCTCGCGCACGTCCACTCCGTTGATCCGCACGGCGCCGGAATCCACATCGTAGAGCCGCGAAACCAGTTGGGCGATGGTCGATTTCCCCGCCCCGGAGGATCCGACGAGCGCGACCATCTGCCCGGGCTCGGCGCGCAGCGAAATCCCGTGCAGCACTTCGTGTCCGCCGCGGGTATCCAGGGTCGCGACATCCTCCAGCGAGGCCAGCGACACCTTGTCGGCCGAGGGGTAGCCGAAGTGCACGGAATCGAACTCCACCGAAACCGGGCCCGCCGGAACGGAAGTCGCGCCCGGGGCATCGTGGATCAGCGGTTTCAGATCCAGCACCTCGAAGACCCGCTCGAAGCTCACCAGCGCCGACATGATGTCGACCCGGGCGCTGGCCAGCGCGGTGAGCGGGGTGTACAGGCGGGTCAGCAGCAGCGACAGCGCCACCACCGAACCGGCGTCCAGCTGCCCGCGCAGCGCGTACCAGCCGCCGAGGCCGTACACCAGCGCCACCGCCAGCGCAGACACCAGTGTCAGCGCGGTCACGAACACCGTCTGCAACATGGCGGTGCGAACCCCGATATCGCGAACCCGGCTCGCCCGCAGCGCGAATTCGGCCGACTCCTGCCGGGGGCGGCCGAACAGCTTCACCAGCGTGGCGCCGGGCGCGGAGAACCGCTCCGTCATCTGGGTGCTCATGGCGGCATTGAGCTGCGCGGCCTCGCGCTGGATCCCGGCCACCCGCACGCCCATGCGCCGCGCGGGAATCATGAACAACGGCAGCATGACCAGCGCCAGCAGCGTGATCTGCCAGGACAGCTGCACCATCACCACCAGGGTGAGCAGCAGCGTCACCACGTTGGTGACCACGCCCGACAGGGTGGTGCTGAACGCGCGCTGCGCGCCGATCACATCGCTGTTCAGCCTGCTCACCAGGGCGCCGGTGCGGGTGCGGGTGAAGAAGGCGATCGGCAGCCGCTGCACGTGGTCGAACACGGCCGTGCGCAGGTCCAGGATCAGGCCCTCACCGATGCGCGAGGACAGCCACCTGACCACCACGCCGAGCCCGGCGTCGGCCACCGCGACCGCGCCGATCACCAGCGCCAGCAGCACCACCGAGTTCGGCGCGGCGTGCCCGACGATATTGTTGACCACGCGCCCGGCCAGCACCGGATTCGCCACCGCCAGCACCGCCGAGACGATGCTGAACGCCAGGAATCCGATCAGCGCCCGACGATGCGGCCGCGCGAACCGCAGGATGCGCAGAGCCGTGGCGCGGCTGAGCGCGCGCCGTTCCTGTGGCGCGTGCGCCTGCCGGTAGAGCTGACTCCACGCCTCCGACTCGATACTCATCTGTTCGCTCCTTCGTCGTCGGGCTATTGAACCCGAGGGCACCGACACTAGGACCTCAACAATGGTTGAGGGCAAGCCATCCCTCGCCGGGCCTCGATTCGCCCAGGGCGAAACTCGATCGGCGCACTCGAAGTCCGGTTTCGATATCGGCCGATGTACCTATTACCTACCGATGACCGCACGGTACTCGAGCGACAAACTGTCTTCCGGCTCATATCAGCGCCGGGTATGCGATTCGAACGCAATGGCGGACGGTGCAGTCCGCACCGAATGCAGCGGAACCATATATCCCCGAAAGGTGACAGGAAATACCGCATGTGGCAGGGCTGCCAAGACGCTCGACATCCGGTTGACCGCGCTCGCGGCGGAGTGCGGGTATCGGCGCGAGTGCCAGTGACTGAATGAGGGGCGTACCCGGGTTGCAGCAGTGGCAGCTGTTGCAGCGGGTGCGGGACGACATGGTCGAACTGATCAGCCGCCGGGCCGGTCCGCATTTGCACGTCAAGTTGGGCGAGGTGGCCGAGGAGGTCCGCTCGGCACGCAGAATACTGGGTGATGCGGACGAGGACGGCTCCCGACAGGTCCAGCGCATCGGAAGCGAGGGGAATCTCTACCGCCCCGGGGAATTGTCGCTCGGACAGTTCCGTGGCCGTAGTCTTCCGCCTGAAGTCCAGATCCGTGGGGGGTACCTGCATTTCGAAACAAATGCGGCAGCGGAACGGTATGGTGAAGAAGTTCTCGGCCCGATCCGGGACAGTTTACCGCCCGAACAACTCCATGCGGTGAGAAAATACACCGAATGGGGGTACCCCTTCAAATTCCTGCGGGATGCAGACCCTCCGACGGCCCGGGTCGAACAACAGATCGAACAATGGTCGAAAGCGCAGTTGGTTTACAAGCACCTGGCTCCGCTCACCGGTGAAAGACCCGTCCCGACCCCTGCTTTGCTGCACTCGCTGAGCATCAGGAGCGGCCTCACCGACCAGCAGAGGAGAATCATAACAGAAATATTGAATAGCCCCGAACCGCAGGGAAAAATAGATGAAACATGGATCGACGCCTTCGGCTTCAGGCGAGCCGAAAAATTCTTCGAAGGCGACCTCACTCCTGAGGCTGTGCTCCGAGATGCAAAATTGATCGAACGTGCTGTGGATCGCCCTCTACCCGATCCCGTCCATGCAACTCGCGAATTGCAAGACATCGATTTCCTTGTCGACGCGGACGGAAACAGAATAGGCTCCCGCCCCATCACTCCGGAACTGATGGAGTCGTTGCGTGGAGTCGTTCAGACCGAAAGCCGTTTCATCTCGACGAGTCTGGGTGCGAATCGGGCAAGTATCGATATGGATGCATCCAAATTTGCGAACAAGGAATTAGCAGAGATCGAAGGCATTGGAAAGGAGGAGAAAAAGTACCAATTGGATTTGGATATACCGGCGGGTAGTCATGGTCTTTGGATCGGGACATGGAGCGTCTATCCGGATCAGCGGGAGCTGATCTTGGCGTCCGAAACGCGATACCTGGTACACGAGGCGCTGCCCAATTATCTAGGAGGGTATAACATTGTAGGGGAAGTGCTTCCACGATAGGAGGGTCGTCCTGGAAATCTGAAAACAGAGGTTTGTCATGAGCGTAGCAGGACCTGGTGATGATGAGTATCCGGTAATCGAGCGATATGAGAGGTGGACCAGAAAGCCGTTGATCTACCTGCCGGTGTCGTCGCGGGGCGATCTTATCGGCTATTTGTGGGGTTCGAGACGTTATATTTCTGCGGGATTTATGCGACGCTTCCCGACCCCCGGGCCGAATTTCGGATCCCTATTCTTCTGGGATGAACGTCTCGGGCGCTGCTACCGGGAGGGACTTACACCGCCGGAAGCGGTCAGGCGGTGGATCGGCGCCCCCGAGGATCCCATCGGGGGCGGGATCTCGGATACTCGCGAACGAGAAGCGCCGAATCTGCATGCGCTGTGGAACCAGCTCAACCCTACCGGCCCGCCGCTCGGACCGGGGCCGGACATCCAGGACGGCATGTTCGAAGACGGCACACCCCTGGACCGCTCCGAGGACTGGGGTCCACTGGTCGGCGCACCCCCACCACCGACCTACCGCACCGAAACCGACACGGCCGTCCGATATCTGCTGGTCACGAAGGACGGCGAACCGATCGGCTACATATGGTCTTCGGTTTCCGGCGACGCCGCCGGATACCTGCCCCACGCCGCCGCAGGGCACTCCGGAACGATTGCTGCGGGACTGTGGAAAACGAGACTGAGCGACGCCTGTGTCCGAGGAGAATCACCACTCGCCGCCCTACGAAGTTGTCGAACATTCCCCGCACACCGCCTGGCGGGCGGTATCGCGGAAAACGCGATCGAGCACGAAATCGCGAGTCTCGCCGAACTTGGAAACATCGCTCGGCAATGAGGGGTAGTCGGCCAGCGGTTCGACCCGCGGAACCGGCGATGCGTCGCGCGGCGGACGTATGGTCGAACCATGAAGGCGATCCAGTACGAACGTGTCGGCGGGCCCGAGGTGTTGGAGCTGGTCGAGGTGCCGGTCCCCGAGCCGATCGGCGAACAGGTCCGGGTGGCGGTGCTGGCGGCCGGGGTGAACCCGGCCGACTGGAAGTTCCGCGAGGGGCTGATGCCCGGCGCGCCGGACTTTCCGCGCCGCCCCGGATTCGAGATCGCAGGATTCGTCGAGGCCGCCGGGCCCGAGGCCGCGTGGCGCGTCGGCGACGAGGTGATCGGCTGGTCGCAGACCGGCGGCTATGCGGAGTACGCACTGGCCATCCAGCTGGCGGCGAAACCGGCGGGTCTGCCCTACCCCGACGCGGTGGCCGTACCCGTCGCGGCGAACACCGCCGACGGCGCGCTCCGCGCGCTCGAGCTGAAGCCCGGGGAGACACTGGTGGTGAACGGCGCGTCCGGTGCGGTCGGCGCGATGGCCGTGCAGCTGGCCCGCGAGGCGGGTGCCGAGGTGATCGGCACGGCGTCGGCCGCGAACCAGGAGGTGGTCCGCGCCCTCGGTGCGACGCCGACCGTCTACGGCGACGGCGTCGCCGACCGTATCCGGTCGCTCGCACCGAACGGCGTCGATGCGGTATTCGACTGCGCGGGCCACGGATTCCTCGACGCCGCCATCGAATTGCGTGGCGGTACGGAACGCGTCGTCACCATCGCCGACGGGGATGCGGCGGCGAAGGGTGTCGCCTTCTACTCCCGCACGGGCGGCGCCGCACTGGATGTGGTCGAGCGGGTGGCGCGGCTGGTGGCGACCGGTGCGTTCCGCCTGCCCGGCCGGGCCCGCACGTACCCGCTGGCCGAGGCCGCCGCCGCGCAGCGCGAGAGCGAAACCGGCCATGGGCTCGGCAAGATCGTGCTCACCATCGGTTGATCGGGAATCCCCTACCAGCGGAAGCGCCTTCGGGCCGCGCACGAGCAGCCCGGCCTTTCACGGCACCTCGTCGAGCGATTCTGCTGGTCCGGTGAGGTTGCGGGTTGGTGGCTCAGCTACCGAACGGCAGGGTTCCCGGCGGGATCTGGTAGCCGGAGCTACCGGCGAAGACCGAACCCCAGGCGCCGAGCAGCCAGTTCAGAACGTTGGTGAGCATGGAAACCTCCGTGGGCGTATGCAAGCCCTTTGCCGACATGACCAGTCGGTAGCTGTAAAAGTCGAAACTGAAATCGCCGGTATCGATTCGTTCGTTACAAGCTACTGGTCGTGGCGCCGGAGGTGTTCCCAGTCGTGGACCTCACGAAACATGGTGTGGCGCACGTCACTTCTGAATCACACGGGCCGGTGTCCGGCCCTAGTGCCGGCGGGGAGCACAATGTCCCGGTGGTTTCGAAGATCGACGGCGCGGCGCGCACGGTGACGGCCGACCGTCCGATCGATCTCGCGCACACCGTCGCGCCGCTGCGGCGCGGCGCCGGGGATCCCTGCCACCGCACGACCTCCGACGGGGCGCACTGGCACGCGTCGCGGATGCCGTCCGGGCCGGTCACCTATCGGCTCGTCCAGGGCGGGCCGTGCGCGGTGGCGGCGCGGGCGTGGGGGCCCGGCGCCGCGGAATTCCTGGAACGGCTGCCCGCCGTGCTGTGCCTCGACGAGGACGTGGCCGGATTCGCGCCGGAGCATCCGAAGATCGCCGAGGCGCACCGCCGCCACCCCGGGCTGCGGATGCTGCGCACCGGCCTGGTGTTCGAGACGCTGGTGCCGACGATCCTGGAGCAGCGGGTGCACACCATCTCGGCCCGAGCCTCGTGGCGAAAGCTGGTGTGGCAGTTCGGTGAACCCGCCCCGGGCCCGGTGCCCGCGCCGATGCGGCTGGCGCCCGACGCCGAGACCTGGCGCTACATCCCGTCGTGGACCTATCACCGCGCCAATGTCGATCCCCAGCGCGCCAAGACCATCGTGCTGGCCGCGCGCATGGCCGACAAGCTCGAACAGGCGGCCGCCATGGACCGCGCGGCGGCCGCGCGCCGGCTGTGCACGGTGCCCGGTATCGGCGTGTGGACCGCCGCCGAGGTGGCCCAACGCGCGTTCGGCGACCCGGACGCGCTATCGGTCGGCGACTACAACCTGTCCGACATCCTCGGCTGGACCCTCCTCGGCCGCCCCATCGACGACGACACCATGATCGAATACCTGGAACCCCTGCGCCCGCACCGCTACCGCGCCGTCCGCCTCCTCGAAATCTCCGGCCAGGCCCGCAAACCCAAATTCGGTCCGCGCACGCCACTGGTCGACATCACGCGCATCTGAAGACTGCTCGTCACTGCCGGGCTGCCCGGCCCCCGGCGGCGCAGGCTCGAGAGAGGGCCTGCGGCACGGGGATTCGGCCGAGGAACATCTCACCGAGAATCGGCTCGATGGCGTCCAGGGCGGCGGCGAAGCCGGGACCACCGCCGGAGGAGATGCGCGGACCCGACAGGACGTCGAAGAACGGGGATACGTCGATTCCCTTGGCCGCCCAGTGATCTCGGTACAGCGGCTGATTCGCGACAACGGCGGGGATGGTGGCGCCGTCCTGCGCGAGATACCGATTGCCCTCGGCGCCGCCCAGCCAGGCCAGCACCCGGCGCACCGCCTCGGGATGCGGGCTGTCGGCATTGCCCGCGACACCGATCGCGTTGTTGGTGCTCACCCGCCCCGCGGGGCCCTGCGGCACCATCGCGATGCCCCAGCCGAAGCGCGCCTGCTCGGCGATCTGTGCGAGGTTGTAGGTCCCGGACTGGAACAGTGCCAACTTGCCTTGGAGGAAGGCAGTTTTCGCGAAGTCGCTGTTGGTGCTGGTATCGGCGGCCGAGGGGGAGAGCCGATCGGCGACGAGCCGCACCAGGTAGTCGAATGCCTCGACGCCCCGCGGACTGTCGAAGACGAAGCGGCCGTCGCGCTGGAACTGGCCGCCCGCGGAACCCAGATACGGCAGTTCGATGGACTGCAGATCGTTGGCCGCGTTGTACGCCCACGGTGCGACGGCCGAAAGACGTTGCAGCAGTGGCCGGAACGTATCGCCCCCGCCGGGGCTCCACCGGACGGCAGCCAGTTCCGCGGAATCGACCCCGGCCGCCGCCAGCAGGTCGCGGTTGAAATACACCGCGGTGCCGCCGTCGACGAATTGCGGTACGGCCCAGAGCGTTCCGTTGCGGGTGTACTGGGTGACGGCGGATGGATCCCACTCCCGCGCGGCCTCCGGGCCCAGTGCCTCGCCGATATCGACCAACCGCCCCGCATCGGCGTAGTCCTCGTAGAGGTTGGTCCAGAACAGGTCGTCGCCCGTCCCGCCCGCCACATCCAGTCGCAGCTTCTGCTGATAGGAGGCCCACGGCACCACCGTGATCCGGACCTCGAGATCCGGATTCGCCCGCTGGAAGGCATCCAGCGACGCGCGGTACGCGGGAACGAACAGTTCGTCCCAGATGCGCAGCTTCACCACCGTGCGCCCCGAACCGTCGCCGGAATCGCCGAGCCACAGCGCCGCCGCGATCAGCAGTACCGCGCTGAGCGCGACACCCAGGATCGCCCGCGTCGACGTCCTCATCGCCGCCCCGTCCACGCGATCGAGCGCGCGACCTGTCGCTGGAACACCAGGAACAGCACCACCAGCGGCACGATGGCCAGCGTCGTCGCCGCCATGACCAGCGTCCACTGCGTGTTGTACTGCGTCTGCAGGTCGGCCGTCGCCACGGTCAGTACCTGCCAGGTGCGGCCGCTGCTCGCGACCAGCGGCCACATGAAGCTGTTCCACTGCGTGACGATCGTGATCAGGGACAACGTGGCCAGGATCGGTCGGCTCATCGGCGCCACCACGTGCACCAGGATGTCGGCCGTGTCGGCGCCGTCGAGGCGGGCGGCCCCGATCAGCTCCTCCGGAATCGTGCGAAAGTACTGGCGCAGCAGGAAGATCGCGTACGGCGAGCCGAATACGAACGGCAGCACCAGCGCCCAGAACGTGTTGAGCAGGTCCAGCTTCGCGAACATCAGGTACAGGGGAATCAGGGTCACCATGGACGGCACCATCATCGTGCCCAGATATACCCAGAACAGCAGATCGCGTCCCGGAAACTCGGTGCGCGCGAACGCGTATGCCGCCAGAATCGAGGTGACGAGCTGCCCTCCGGTGATGAAGACGGTCATCAGCGCCGTCACCACCGCGGCCCGTCCCATGCCGCCCTGGTCCAGCACGGCGTGAAAGTTGGCTCCTGTCAACGGATTCGGCAGAGCGAGTGGAGACCGGCCCGCGAACTGCGCCGGGGTCTTCACCGCCGTCATCGCGCTGAGCACCAGGGGAGCCACCGTCAGCAGCGCCCCCGCGCTCAGCACCAGATAGACGCCGCCCGCGCGAAGTGTGCTGCGCGAACCGCGTCGCGGCAAAATCTCAGTACTCATAGGTGGTCTTGCCCCTGAAGTACCGGTGCTGCACCACCGTGACGGCGAACATGACGGCGAAAACCACGATCGCCATCACCGCGGCTCGGCCGGGCCGCGCGGCGTCGAAGGCCTCGGCGAACATGCGCATCGCCACCACATCCGTGCGATCGCCCGGTCCGCCCTTGGTGAGGGCGTACACCGTGTCGAAGGTCTGGAACGCGGTCAGCGCGCCGGTGACCAGGACGAAGAACATGGTGGGCCGCAGCAGCGGCAGCATCAGCCATCGGATCCGCCGCCAGCCCGTCGCGCCGTCCAATTCCCCGGCATCGAGGATCTCGCGCGGTATCGCGCGGATCCCCGCCACGAAGAACAGCGCCACATATCCGAAGTTCGCCCAGATGCTCACCGCCGCAACCGAAGGCAGCGCCAACGCCGGATCCGACAGCCATTCGATCCGCCGCCCCAGCACCGCGTTCAGGGCGCCGTCGGTCGGTGCGAACATCCACTGCCACACCACGCCGACCGCGACCGGCGCGCACATCCAGGGCAGCGCGAAGACCACCCGCAGCGCCGATCCGCCCCGCCGCCGGGCCAGCGGCGCCGCCACCGCGAAACCCAGCACGGTCTGTACCGGCACCACGATCGCCGTCAACGCCAGCGTCACCAGCAGCGAATGCCCGAAATTACGGTCGCCCAGCACCGACCGCCAGTTCTCGAACCCCACGAAACGCATGGGCCCCAGCAGATTCCAGCTGTGCAGGCTCAACCACGCCACCACCACGATCGGCAACAGCAGAAAGCAGCCGACCCCGACCAGACTCGGCGCCAGCAGCACATAACTCGTCACGGCACGACGAACCGCCCGTCGGTTCATGATCACCGACGCTACCGGCGCGGGCGGCGCCTCAGTCCTTGGGCCCGCCCGCGACGTAGACCACCTGACCGGAGACGAATCCCGCGCCCTCGCTCACCAGGAACGAGGCGGTGTGGGCGATATCCTCGGGGCGGCCGACCCGCTGCACCGGGATCTGCGCGGCGGCGGCCTGCTGGAAGTCGTCGAAGTCCACGCCGACGCGGGCCGCCGTCGCCGCGGTCATATCGGTGACGATGAATCCCGGGGCGATGGCATTGGCGGTGATGCCGAACTTGCCCAGCTCGAAGGCCAGCGTCTTGGTGAAGCCCTGCATGCCCGCCTTGGCGGCGGAATAGTTGGCCTGGCCGCGATTGCCGAGCGCCGACGTGCTGGACATGTTCACGATACGACCCCACTTGGCGTCGACCATATGCTTCTGCACCGCGCGCGTGAGCAGGAAAGCGCCGCGCAGATGCACGTTCAGCACCGCGTCCCAATCGTCGACGCTCATCTTGAACAGCAGGTTGTCGCGCAGAATGCCCGCGTTGTTGACCACCACGGTCGGTGGGCCGAGCTCGCTCTCCAATCGCTCGACCGCCGCCGCCACCGACGCCTCGTCGGAGACGTCCGCACCGAGCGCCACCGCCTGGCCACCGGCGTCGTTGATCGCCTGCACGGTGTCGGCGCAGCTCGCGGCGTCCAGATCCAGCACGCCGACCCGCAGGCCGTCCGCCGCCAGCCGCTTGGCGATCGCCGCGCCGATGCCGCGCGCGGCGCCGGAAACTACCGCAACTCGTTCGGCCATGGAGTTCCTCCGTCCTCGATTCGGGAGTTATCCGGACACTACGCGGATCATTCCACCCACAGCGACCAGGTGCCGCCACGTCCCTGCCCCTCGCAGACCAGCGCGTGCCCGTCGGTCGTGCGGGCCGTGGTGTCGGTTCCCGGAATGCACTTCGAGCCGCCCTCATGGACGGCCGTCGATACGGTGTTCGGGCCCGCCCAGCGGTACCCGCCGGTGCCGCGCAGACACAGCAGGGTGCTGCCGTCGGCGGCGGCGCCGATCAGTCCGGCCTGGGTCTGGCTGCACGGCTCGCCCTTGACGACGGCGGGCGGACCCGCGGCGGCCGGGGGCGCGGCCGACGCGGTGGGAACGGGCGGCGGAGGTGTCGCGGCGACGGTCACGACGGTGGTGGCGGCCGTCGGCGTCGGATCGCTGCCGAATGCCGTGCGCGGCAACGTCACTCCGGACAGCACGACGACACCGGCGAGGACGACCACCTCGAGCATCCCGATCAGCAGCGCGAACATCGCCATGGCCCGCCCGCGGGGATGGCCGAAGGAGATGAGGCCGAATACGAGTGCCACCGGGAACAATCCGATCAGTGCCGCGATCAGCGCGATGATGGCATACGGGTTGACGATCGGCGGGACCTCCACGCGCAACCGCCCCGTGCGCCGACGGCTCTGGGTGCTCTCCCAGCGCTCCTCGTCGGCCTCGACCGGTTCCGCGCGCCGCCTGCCCCGCTCGGCTTCCCAGTAGTCGTCCTCGGGTTCCGCGGTCTGGGCGCGTCTTCGGTTCCGCGCGGCCTCCCACCGGTCCTGATCCGGATCGGCCGCTGGCGTGTAGCGATCCTCGGATGCGCCCTGCCAGTGCTCCTCCGGCGGCGGCATCGGAGGCCGCCGGGCCGGGCCGCTCGCCCAGCGTTCCTCGTCGGGTCCCGCCGCGGGCGCGTACCGGCCGTCGGGCGGCGGTGGCGGCGGCGCCCAGCCCTCGTCGGATTCGGCGACCGGCCACCGTTGATCGTCCGGCGCCTCCGGGCGCCCGGGCTTCGCGGGTAGCCTGCGGACCATACCGAGTTCCTCTCACCTCACTCGTGCAGGAACCTCGATCGATGGACCCGCCCCGATACCGAGAAAGGATAGGGGCCCCCACAGCCCCCGCAACCTGTGCAGCTCAGAGGGCACAACTCTGATCTTGATCGGAAGAGGAGCGACCCGATCGCACGCGTGTCACAGCGACGCCACGCACACCACGAATCTGCGCTGGTTGTAGACGAATCCGCGATCACCGGACGAGCACTCGTTCACATTGGTGGTGCCCTGCTTGATCTCCGTGACGCGCACCCCTTTGCTGGGCGGCCTGGTGCAGTCGGCAGGTTTCGGGGCGTCGCTCGCCATATCCATGCAGTTGCCGACCACCCAGTTGATATCCAGGCACAGTGGGCCCTGTTCCGGAGCCTGGCCCGGTTCCGGATGCGCGGGCGGCGGCATCGAGAACGAGCGATCCGCGTCGCCCGGGCAGCGGCCGTTCGGAGGCGCCTTGCTGGTGACCTTGTAGCCCGAGCCGCCGGGCGAACAGGTGGCCTTGGTGGGGGCCGCGCCGCCGAATTCCACGCAGTCGCCGACGTTCAGTTCGATCGCGGCGGGATCCTTGCGCTCGGCGGCGTCCTTGTTCACGGCGGTCGCGGCGGTGGGCTCGGGGCCGGATTCGCTCGGCGGGGCGGCGATCTCCACCGGCGGCGCCGCCGATGCCGAAACCGGTGCGGCGGTTGTCGTCGCGACCTGCGCGGCGCGCGGCCGCACGGGGGTCGAATCGTCGTCGTCGCTCATCAGCGAGAGCGCGGCGGCGGCCAGGCACGCGGTCGACAGCGCGGCGGCGATGACGAAGCCCGTCAGGGTGACTCCGGCATGGAGACGTCGTCTGCCCACGAAACCAAACCTCCTGGATGCAGCTCCCACCGACTACGAGACCCGAAGCGTCGGAGCGCAATTGCGTCGACGTAGTGCATACACGATGTGGGCGTTACGCGCGACTCGAGCAAGCAGGCATGGTCACGATTCTGCAACGAACGCTTTGTGCATCTCGCCAACCATGCGGTCTGCCAACGAGAGTCGTTCGCTGTATCTCGCCACCGGGCGTTACCGAGCCCGGAGAATAAAACGTATAAAAAGGATAACAGAGGATGAAGCTCGGCACGTTCGCCGCCACCGCCCTCATGGTCGTCGCCGCTGTGGGGATCACTGCGGGAACCGTGAATGCCAGTCCGGCCACCCCCGATCGAGAACTCGCGTCGTCCGGAGTCGACCAGGGAGTCGGCTACCGCGCCACACTGTCCGAGGACGATCGCGTCCTGACCACCGTCGTCGACAACGGCAGGTTCGAGACCGTCGCCGACGGCTCCCGGGTCGTCCTGCGCTCGGCCGCCGACACCGTAATCGCCGAGGTCCCACTGACTTTCGACGTCAAGGGACACCGGCTGCCCGTCGCCCAGCAGATCAGCGCGGACGGCCGCACCCTGTCGCTCACCCCGCGGGTGACCGCCGCCGATATCGGCGAGATGCAGCCGATCGACCCCATGGGTCGGCTCGTCACCGAACTCAACAAGAACGTCGTCGGGATGGTGGTCGGTGGCGTGCTGGGCGGCCTGATCGGGGCCGTCCTCGGCATGTTCTTCCTGAGCTGGCTCACCGGACCGATCGGCTTGCTCGTCGGTGCGCTGGCCGGTGGCGCGATCATGGGCGGGCAGCCGTTCGTCGACGCGCTGGCGGGCATGGTCACCGGAGTGGGCTGACTCCTGCCGCCGCCCTGCACGATTCGTCGATCATGCGCTCCCCGACCAGTGCGATCCGGACGCTGAGCAGCCATCCGGCGAACCAGAGCAGTAGCCGGTCGTAACGGTCGAGGCCCCGATGCGCGCGACGGCGCCGAATTCCTCTGCGCCGCACGGGTGCGGCGTGCCGGGGCCGCCCGGTGCGGGCCACCACCAGCGGCGGCGCCTGCCGCCCGGGTGCGATGGCGTGCCGGGCCGGGCCGCCGTGCTGACCAGCGGCGTGCCGGGCCTTGGTGCGCTCGCGGGGAGGCGCCAGCCGCACCACCTTCCGCCCGTGCGCGGGGGCCGTCATGGCAGCGCCCGTTCGTCGAGGACGCAGCGGCCCGACTCGACCAGCACGGTCCGTGCGCGGCGCCGCACCCGGCAGGTGTCGACCGTGCAATCTATGTGCAACTGCATTGCGGCGTGGGCCTGTTCGGCGTCCAGGACGCCCGGATCGCTCCCGCAGCGCAGGAGTCCGGCAACCGGGAGATGCAGACTGGTCAGTTGCATGCCGGCACCTCCCAGGGCTGCTGATGAATAGCCATACCCACGGCTTCCATGGGTGTCAGGCCGACCTCGTCGGCGAGGCCGCCGACGGCGTGTAGCAGGGATGGCACCACCTCGGCAACCTGCAGTGCGGCCACCGCCTGCGTGCAGGTCAGGGTGCGGCCGGGCAGATAGGACACCACCCACCCGGCCTGTCCGACGCTGCGGGCGCGGTGCGGGGTTAGATCGCTGGTCATCAACGACGATCCGATGACGTGTACAGCCATGACTCCTCGTTCCTGCGTGCGATTCCTGAAGGGCGCCCGGATGTCTCAGGAGGTAGAAAGGGGTCGAGCACTGCGATGCGACCGTCGAGCTCCGGCCGCGCCATCCCCTTGCATCCAGCTCCGAGCACACTTCCAGCATCCACCAACTGGACGTTCGCCAAGCCCGATTTGGATATCCACAGAGAATTCGCGCGAATCTCCAGCAGCGAATCCACCTGGGGGAGCAAGATTCTCCATAGTGGACGAAAGGCTCCCTGCCGAGGCGATGGGCGGGTCGGGGTGGGGGCTCGCGGGCCAGACACCCGACCCGTCGCAGTCGAACCGACAGGCATCCGAAGAGAACGGAGTGCGCTGTGTCTGAGAGTTCTGCGAACACGTCGTCGACCCTCCCCCGTCGCCAGCTCGGAAGATACCTGCGGGACTGGCGAACTCAGGCGGGTCTGACCATCGCCGAGGCCGCGCGGCTGATGGAGTGGGGTGCCAGCACCCTGCAGCGCCTGGAGAAGGGCCAGGCAGATCGCATCCGCACCATAGACATTCAGGAACTGTGCCGTATCTACGGCATCCCCGACGACATCGCCGAGGGCCTCAAGGGCCTGGCCCAACAGGCCGCCGTCAAGAGCTGGTGGCACGCCTACGGCGACCTCATCCCCGAAAACTTCGACGTCTACGTGGGTTTGGAGGCCTCGGCACACCGGCTGACGGCCTCCCAGACCGAGTTGGTCCCTGGCCTGTTGCAGACCGCCGACTACGCGCGGGCGCTGAACCTGCTCGGCTTTCCCGACGACAGCGAGGCCGAACTGGAGCGCCGCGTGCAGCTGCGACTTCAGCGCCAGGCCTTGATAACTCGCAAGAACCAGCCCGCGACCGTGGATGTGGTGCTCGGTGAATCGGTCTTGCGTCGCGTCGTCGGAAGTGCAAGGGTGATGGCGGCGCAGCTGCGGCACCTGGCCGACTTGAGCACTCGGGACAATGTCACGCTGCGCGTCCTGCCCTTCGCAGCCGGTGTGCCCCTGGGCCTTTCGACCGGCCCGTTCGTGATTCTCGAGTTCGGAAACGACAGCAAGGGGCAGCCGGTGGAGCCGCCGGTGGTGTACGTGGAGGGCTTCACCGGCGATCTGTATCTCGAAAGACCAGGCGACGTGCGGCGGTATCGGCGGGCGCACGAGGGTCTGTTGCGCTGTGCGCTGGACGTCCCGACAAGTAGGAACCTGCTGCGGCAGGTCGCTAAGGAATACATGGCATGAGTCGCGCTCCGAGAGGACACAGGATGAGCAGTGAGTTGGTCGGTGCCCATTGGTTCAAGAGCAGTCGCAGCGGTGCCGGTAAGGAATGCGTCGAGGTCGCGTTCCTGGCCGGTGGGCTAGTCGGCGTACGCGACAGCAAGAACCCCGGCGGTCCCGCGTTGATCTTCGGCCCGAACGAGTGGACCGGTTTCGTCGAGGGTGTGCGCGACGGTCGAGTCGACCGGGCCTGACCATCTCGCGGGCGGGTCGCTTCGTCGTTCGGCCGGGCGACCCGCCACCCTGTCCGCGGAAGATCACGAATCGGTGGCCGTTGTGCAACGAACGGATGTTTGCCTGCGCAAAGGACGGGTACCCAACATTTTGTGGACCGTGGGATCAGGAACGCCACGCCCCGGTACCGCAAGCTGCTTCCCGGCGATTGGGTGGAACGTCTGATCGTAGGTCTGCTCTTCGCGGTGTCCGCGGGGGGCGTATATGTGTTGACCGGGGCCGTGTTGTCGGCCTTGCTGGTCGGCATACTGGTCGCGGTGGTCGCCATAGGCGTAGTGACACAGCTCTAACCGGCATGCACCGCAACCCGGCACGCAACTCGAACCGAGCACGCAACTCGAACCCGGCACGGAGTGCCGGGTCTCGGCCCGTTGTCGACTAGCGGCGGAAGAGTTTGTTGCCCAGCCAGACGATCGGGTCGTACTTCTTGTCGACTACGCGTTCCTTCATCGGGATGAGGGCGTTATCGGTGATCTTGATGTGTTCGGGGCATACCTCGGTGCAGCACTTGGTGATATTGCAATAGCCGAGGCCGAAATCCTCCTGGGCCATGTCGCGGCGGTCGGCCACATCCAGGGGATGCATTTCCAGCTCCGCGATCCGCATCAGGTAGCGGGGGCCCGCGAAGGCCTCCTTGTTGTCCTCGTGATCGCGCACCACGTGGCAGGTGTTCTGGCACAGAAAACATTCGATGCATTTGCGGAACTCCTGCGAGCGCTCGACGTCGCGCTGCTGCATCCGGTACTCGCCCGGCTTCAGGTCCGCGGGCGGCGTGAACGAGGGGATCTCGCGCGCCTTCTTGTAATTCAGCGATACGTCCGTCACCAGGTCGCGGACGATCGGAAAGGTGCGCAGCGGCGTCACCGTGATCACCTCGTCCGCCTGGAAGGTCGACATCCGCGTCATGCACAGCAGCCGCGGGCGGCCGTTGATCTCCGCCGAGCAGGATCCGCACTTACCGGCCTTGCAGTTCCAGCGCACCGCCAGATCGGGCGCCTGGGTGGCCTGCAGGCGGTGGATGATGTCGAGCACGACCTCGCCCTCGTTCACCTCGACAGTGAAGTCCTGCAGGTCGCCACCGTCGGTGTCGCCGCGCCATACTCGGAACCGGGCGTCGTAACCCATTGCTACGCATCCCCTTTCGCGGAGGGGCCCGTCGCCGACGGATGTCCGGCGAGTTCCTCCGAGGTGTAATACTTTTCGAGCTCGCTCAGATCGAACAGGGCGAGCAGTTCGGCGCGCATCGGCGCCTGCTCGGCCGGTGTCACCGTCACCGCGGGCACCGTCTGGCCCACTTCGTCCGGATCCGTGCGGCACACCAGCAGCGTGTGTCGCCAGGTGGGGTCCATCTGCGGGTGGTCGTCGCGGGTGTGGCCGCCCCGGCTCTCGGTGCGCAGCAGCGCCGCCTGCGCCACGCATTCACTGACCAGCAGCATGTTGCGCAGGTCCACGGCGAGATGCCAGCCGGGGTTGAACTGCCGGTGGCCCTCTACGGTGACGTTGTCGTAGCGCTCGCGCAGTTCGGCGAGCCGCTCGATCGCCTGCCGCAGCTCGTGTTCCTTGCGGATGATGCCGACCAGGTCGTTCATCGCCTGCTGCATATCGGTGTGCAGGGTATAGGGATTCTCGCCCGGGCCGCTGCTCGGCGGATCGAACGGCACCAGAGCGGTTTTCGCGGCCTCGGCGATATCCGCGTCGGCAACGGCCGGGCGCTCGTCGCCGAGTTGCTCGACATAGGTGGCGGCGCCGAGCCCGGCCCGCCGCCCGAACACCAACAGATCCGACAGCGAGTTGCCGCCCAGCCGGTTGGACCCGTGCATGCCGCCGGAACACTCACCGGCCGCGAACAGGCCGGGAACGGTGGCGGCGCCGGTGTCGGGATCGACCTCCACCCCGCCCATCACGTAGTGACAAGTGGGACCGACCTCCATCGGCTCCTTCGTGATGTCCACGTCCGCGAGTTCTTTGAACTGGTGGTGCATGGACGGCAGCCGCCGCATGATCTCCGCGGCGGGCATCCGGGAGGCGATATCGAGGTAGACGCCGCCGTGCGGGGTGCCGCGGCCCGCCTTGACCTCTTCGTTGATGGCGCGGGCCACCTCGTCGCGCGGCAGCAGATCCGGTGTGCGGCGCGCGGAATCGTTGTCGCGCAACCACTGATCGGCCTCGTCCTCGGTTTCGGCGTACTGTCCCTTGAACACCGGGGGGATGTAGTCGAACATGAACCGCTTGCCCTCGGTGTTCTTCAGCACCCCGCCGTCGCCGCGCACGCCCTCGGTGACGAGGATGCCCTTCACGCTGGGCGGCCAGACCATACCGGTCGGATGGAACTGCAGGAACTCCATATTGATCAGCGTCGCCCCAGCGCGCAGCGCCAGCGCGTGCCCGTCGCCGGTGTACTCCCAGGAGTTCGAGGTCACCTTGTAGGACTTGCCGATTCCGCCCGTGGCCAGCACCACCGCCGGGGTCTCGAACAGGACGAACCGGCCCGACTCCCGCCAGTACCCGAACGCACCGGAGATGCGGTCGCCGTCCTTCAGCAGATCGGTGATCGTGCACTCGGCGAACACCTTGATGCGCGACTCGTAGTCGCCGGTCTCCGCGAAGTCCTCCTGCTGCAGCGAGACGATCTTCTGCTGCATGGTGCGGATGATCTCGAGACCGGTACGGTCGCCGACGTGTGCCAGCCGGGGGTAGGTGTGGCCGCCGAAGTTGCGCTGGCTGATCCGGCCGTCGGCGGTCCGATCGAACAGCGCCCCATAGGTTTCCAGCTCCCAGACCCGCTCCGGGGCCTCCTGGGCGTGCAGTTCGGCCATGCGCCAGTTGTTGAGGAACTTGCCGCCCCGCATCGTGTCCTTGAAATGCGTTTGCCAGCTGTCCTTTTCGTTGGCGTTGCCCATGGACGCGGCGCAGCCGCCCTCGGCCATCACGGTGTGCGCCTTGCCGAACAGCGACTTGCACACCACCGCCACCGACAGCCCGTGCTCGCGGGCCTCGATGACCGCGCGTAGTCCGGCGCCGCCGGCACCGATCACGACGACGTCGTACTTGTGCCGTTCGACTTCAGGCATGGAACCGAATACTCCTGGGGGACGGGGTGTTTGGGAGTCTGGGGATCAATTGACGAACCGCAGATCGGAGATGGCGCCGCTGGCGACGAGCATGACGTAGAAGTCGGTGAGCATCAGCGTGCCCAGCGTAGTCCACGCCAGCGCCATGTGGCGGGTGTTCAACCGCGACACCTGGGTCCAGAACCAGTAGCGGACCGGGTGCGCGGAGAAGTGCTTGAGCCGACCGCCCGCGATGTGGCGACAGGAGTGACACGACAGCGTGTAGGCCCACAGCAGCACCACATTCACCAGCAGCACGAGGTTGCCGAGGCCGAAGCCGAAGCCACCCGACTTGCCGTGGAAGGCGACGATCGCGTCGTAGGTGTTGACCACCGAGACGATGCACGCGACATAGAAGAAGTAGCGGTGCACGTTCTGGATGATCAGCGGAAGCCGCGTCTCCCCCGTGTATTTCGCGTGCGGTTCGGCCACCGCGCAGGCGGGCGGGGAGAACCACACCGCACGGTAGTAGGCCTTGCGGTAGTAGTAGCAGGTCAGCCGGAACAGCAGCAGGAAGGGCAGCACCAGGAACCCCAGCGGGATCCACATCGGGAGCTCGCCCACCCAGTGGCCGAAGTGCGCGGAGCCCTCCACGCACGAGGTGCTCACGCAGGGTGAGTAGAACGGCGTCAGATAGTGGTAGTCGGCCACCCAATACGCCGACCGCACAAAGGCTCTCACGGTCGCGTAGATGATGAACGCGGACAGCCCCAGCACGGTGATCAGCGGCGGCAGCCACCAGCGGTCGGTGCGTAGCGTCCGCGCCGCGATGGCCGCGCGGCCGAGGCCGAATACTCCCGTGCCCGAATCGGGCGTGCGTGTAGGTGCGGCACTCACTGCAGGATGCCTCGCTGATCTACCCCGTGGAACGTCATCGTTACCTCCGGCATCGGATGTGATGGTGAGCACCATACGGCACCCCTGCTATGACCGGTGCCCGGTCGCGGCAATATCACCCCGCCTCGACAGCTATGATTTGCGACACATTTTCTGATCATGTGGCGTGGCGGGCTCGACAGTGAACCGTAAGCAAACCTCATGAACTGTGCTGGACCACAGCACCTTCGAGCCATGTCCGGAAGCGGCGTGTTCAGGCCGCATCCGCGCCGGTCGGGCCGTCACATGCCAGCAACAACACTGGGGTGCGCTGCTCCCCCCGCGGATGACCGCGGTCGCGGCGGACGCCCGAATCCGAGTGTGCCCCGGGAATGCGCGACGGTTGCGCGCCGTGGCATGTGCACGGCGTTGCGGCGCCCGCGAGTTCGGGCCGCGAACTGGGCTACCCCGGCTCGCGGCTGAACAGAGCTGTGGACTACTTGGTGCGGGGGCGGGAGTGGAAGCCCAGGCCCTCGTCCTGCGCGCCCATCCAGGCGGCCTCGTCGGACTTGCTGTCCGGGACGTAGATGGTGTCCTGTGCGCGGCGCGTGGCGACCTCCGGCGGGGGCGACTTCTCGAACTCGTCGGCGTCGATGGCGAGCCGCTCGAGGTCGTTCTCCAGGCGCCGCACCGAATTGGAGTCGCCGTAGTGGGACCGCAGTGCGCCGATGCACTGCCGGAGCTGTCCGACCGCGAAGTGCAACTCCGCAATCTCGCTGCGTGTCATCGAAACCCTCCTCGAGCCCTGTGACTGACCACACATCGTGATCTACAACACAGTACGTGATCTTTTCCGACCTGGCTCGTCCGAATTCGAAAAAGGCACATTTACCTTGGATTCGCGGGGTTGTGGAGCCGGGCGGGATGCGGCCTCAGCCCGCGACCGCGTACGCTTTTACGCCGCTCACGGTCGTGACGGCCCGGTCGACCAGGGCGGCGACCGCGGCCGCCACCTCGTCGGCGCGTTCGAGGATGACACTGTGGCCCGCACCGTCGAGGCGGACCAGTTCGGCCCCGCCGAGCTGCGAGGCCAGCACCACCGAGTGCGCGAACGGGATCATGATGTCGGCCGAACCGGCCAGCACCAGCGCGGGCAGATCGGCCAGCAGCCGCAGCGTCGGGGTCTCGTCGAAGCGGATCAGCGAGTCCAGGAAGCTGGCCATGGTCAGCAGCGGCGTGTCGTTGAGCATCGCCGTCGCGACGGCGACCATGCGCGGGCTCACCCGGCGGGCTCCGAAGCCCGCGTCGCGCACGATCGGCTCGAAGATGCGGCGGCTCAGCCGTTTCGACGCCTGCATCACCCGCGGCGCGCGCCGCACCGCCAGCTGCAGCGAGGAGACCGCCCGCCGGTTCAGAAAACGGGCGAGGCCGACGGTGGTCAGGCCGCCTGCCGCCCCGGCGAGCAGGCCGATCCCGATGATCCGGGCTCCGATCGCCGCCGGGAACAGACGGGCGTAGGCGAGCACCACCATCGCTCCCATCGAATGCCCCACGAGCACAACGGGACCCGCCGCCGCCACGGCGCGCAGCACGGAGTCGAGATCGTGCCCGAGCTGATCGATGGTGTAGGTGGCCGGATCGGCGGCGCCCGACTCGCCGTGACCGCGATGGTCGTAGAACACCATGCGGGTGTCCTCGCCCCACTGCCGATACAGCTGCTCGCGCAGGAACCACCAGGATTCGGTGCGCAGGCAGTGGCCGTGCACGAACACCACGGTCAACGGCGCGGTGGGCGAGCCGAATACGCGCACGGCGAGTGTGGTGCCGTCGTCGGCGCTGACGGTGACACGGTGGCCGTCGTAGTCGGCGGCGCGAAATGCGATCGTGGACATAACGTCCCCCTCGGGAGTCCGCTCTTGCCCGGTTGTCGATAGAGATTTCCAGCGCGTTAACCGCTCGAACCTGGCGTTATGCAGGTGTTGCCAAACCGCCCGTCTCTCCGCGATCTTCGAGCGGCGGTGGGTGTTCCGAGGTCGTCAGCAGAATCTAGGAAAGTCTAGTTCTTGGTCGAGATAGAGGTATCTATTGGTTTCGAGGATTCTGCCGAGTTCGTTCTATCTAGGACATGAATGGTCCTAGATGGCTCTTAGGGTTCTGGTCATGAGCTTCGAGAGCACAGAGATTCGCCCCTTCCGCATCGCCATTCCGCAGACCGATCTGGATGACCTGCGGCGACGGCTGGCCGAGACGCGGTGGGCGCCACAGCTTCCCGGCGTGGGGCGCGAGCGCGGCGTGCCCGTCGCAGAGCTGCGGGCGTTGGCGCAGTACTGGCGGTCCGAGTTCGATTGGCGGGCGCAGGAGGCGCGGCTCAACGAGTTCCCGCAGTTCCGCACCGAAATCGACGGTACCGACGTGCATTTCCTGCATGTGCGCTCGGGCGAGCCGGAGGCGTTGCCGCTGGTGCTCAATCATGGCTGGCCCAACTCGTTCGTGGAGTTCATGGAGCTGATCGGCAGGCTGACCGATCCCCGCGCGCACGGCGACGATCCGGCTCGGGCCTTTCACGTGGTGGTGCCGTCGGTGCCCGGCTACGGCTTCTCCGCGGCGCCGCGCGATACCGACTGGAGCGCCGAACGGGTCGCCGGGATGTGGGTCGAGCTGATGGCCCGGCTCGGTTACGGCCGCTACGGCGTGCAGGGCGGTGACTTCGGCAGCTATGTCGCCACGGCGATGGCCGCGGCGGCGCCCGATCGCGTGACGGGCCTGTATATCACCGGCGGCCTGGGCTTTCCGACGCCGCAGGACCTGCCGGAGCTGACCGACGCGGAACGCGCGACCTACCAGGCGCTCATGTCGGCGGACTGGATGAACGGCGTCGACCACCATGCGCTGTTGCGTTCGGCGCCGCAGACCTTCTCCTACGGCTGGAACGACTCGCCGGTCGCGGCGCTGGGCTGGATGTTGCAGAAGTTCCACGACTTCAGCGCCGCCGGGGCGCTCGACGAGGCGATCGACCGCGATGCGCTGCTGACCAATGCCAGCCTCTACTGGTTCACCGAGACGTTCGGCACCTCGGCCTGGTCCTATTACGCGACAGGCGAATTCGCCTGGCCGACGGGTTCGGCGACGGTACCGACCGGCGTGTACAGCGGCGACGCCCCCAGCATCCGCAGGCTCGCCGAGCGCACCGCGAAGATCGTGCACTGGCCGCAGGGCAATCCGGCGGGGCATCACTTCATCGCGATGGATCGGCCCGATGCGTACGCCACCGACCTGCGAACCTTCTTCGGCGTCGTCGACGGATAGAGCTTGCGATGAGAATCTACGGCTAGCTAGTCATCCAGCTAGATAGCCATAGATTTTCATATCCTCCGGTCGGCGTCCGGAGTCCTACGGCGCCGCCTCCGTGCGGGTCGACGGCAGGAACGGGGCCAGCAGATTCTCCTCGGTGGACGGCCCGAACTGCCATTCGGCGATCCACGGACCGGTGCCCTCGCTGGGATCGAGCACGCCCGTCTCCAGCCACTGGTAGCGGCCGTCGAGTACGCCGCGGGCGACCGCGGTGTCGGCGTCGTCGGTGTTGTCCCACAGCGCGTCGAACAGCCGCTGCACCCGCAGGCGGGCCTGTCGGCAGAAGGTGTCGGCCAGTTCCTCCGCCGCGGCGCCCTCCGGGCCGCCTTCCACCCGCAGCGCCTGCGCGCGCACACACGCCGCCGAGATCGCGAACAGCTCGGCCCCGATATCGACGACTCGGCCCAGGAAGCCCTGCCGGTACTCGAGTTTCGCCTGCCAGCGGCCCATCGCGTACATCAGCGCCCGCGCCTGCTTGCGCGACATCCGCTCGACGAAGCGCAGATGCTTTGCCAGCGGGCCGAATTCGTTGTAAGTGGCGGGGACCGAGCCGCGGCCGACCGCCAGCTGCGGGAACCACTTGGCATAGAAGCCGGTGGCCCCGACCGCCGCCTTCGCCTTGTCCTTGAACTCGGCGTTCCGGTCGACCAGCGCGCCTGCGGCCGTCATGTGCGCATCGGCCATCTCGCGGGCGATCAGCAGGCGCATGATCTCGCTGGAACCCTCGAAGATCCGGTTGATCCGCAGGTCGCGCAGCAATTGTTCGGCATTCACGGCACGTTCGCCGCGCGCCCGCAGCGACGCCGCGGTCTCGTAGCCGCGCCCGCCGCGGATCTGCACCAGTTCGTCGGCGATCTCGCAACTCCTCTCGGAGGCCCACAGCTTCGCCAGCGCCGCCTCGATGCGGATGTCGTTGCGGTCCTCGTCGCACATAGTGCCGGACAGGTCCAGCGCCGCCTCGAGTGCGAAAGTCGTCGCGGCGATGAAGGACAGCTTCGAGCCGACGGCGCCGTGCTCGCCGACGGGCCGCCCCCACTGCACGCGGGTGGCGCTCCATTCACGGCCGATCTTCAGCGACCATTTGGCCGCCGCCGTGCACAGCGCGGGGATGGCCAGCCGACCGGCGTTGAGGGTGGTCAGCGCGATCTTGAGGCCGTCGCCCTCGCGGCCGATCAGGCTGCTCCTGGGCACCCGCACGTCATGCATGCGGGTGACGCCGTTCTCGATGCCGCGCAGGCCCATGAACGCGTTGCGCCGCTCCACGGTGATGCCCGGCGAATCCGCCTCGACCACGAAGGCGGAGATGCCGCCGCGGTGCCCCTCGCCGCGCGGCACCCGGGCCATCACGACCAGCAGTTCGGCCACGACACCGTTGGTGGTCCACAGCTTCACGCCGTTGAGTCGGTAGGCCTCGCCGTCCTCGGTCGGGGTGGCGGTGCTGGCCATGCGGGCCGGATCGGAGCCCACGTCGGGCTCGGTGAGCAGGAACGCGCTCACGGCGCCTTTCGCGCAGCGCGGCAGGAACTCTCGCTTCTGCTCGGGGGTGCCCGCCAGCTTCAGCGGCTCCGGCACGCCGATCGACTGGTGTGCCGACAGCAGCACGCCCAGGCTGGGATGGGCGGAGCCGACGATCATCAGCGCCTTGTTGTACCCGATTTGCGAAAGCCCTTGCCCGCCATACTCTTCGGGGATCTTGAGCCCAAAGCAGCCGAGTTCGGCCAGGCCCTTCACATAATCGGCGGGAATCTTCGATTCGGCCTCGATGACGGAGCCGTCGATGGTCTCCACATAGGCGCGCAGCCGCTTCAGATAGGCCTCGGTCTTGGCCGTGTCCTCGGCCGACGGCCGCGGATAGGGATGGATCAGATCGAGCCGGAACCGCCCGAGGAACATCTCCTTCGCGAACGACGGTTTGGCCCAGGTGGTTTCCCGAGATTCTTCGACGAGTGCGCGGGCCTGTTCTTCGGTGGCGTCGACTTTCGCGGTGGTCGCCATGATGCCCTCCATCGGACGTGATCAGAATCACATCCGAGTGTAGGAAACTTTGTTACTCGCCGGTAGGCCTGGAAGGCGACAGATCCGCACCGAAATCCGGATGATCTTGCTGCGCAACCCGCGCCACTCGCACTCGGCGGTTTGGCGATCCGGGTCGTTAGCTCGGGGTGGACCGGAGGTAACGTCCGAAGTGCGGCACCGTGAATCCGATCGTCCCGCGCTCCGCCGAGTAGATCAGCCCCTTCTTGATCAGCCCGTCGCGCGCCGGGGACAGTGACGCGGGCTTGCGGCCCAGCTCCTTGGCGACCGTGGCGGTGGCCACCGGACCGTCGTCGCCCGCCAGATCGGCCATGGCGCGCATGTATTCTCGCTCGGCCGGGGTGGCGCGCTCGTAGCGGGAACCGAAGAAGCCGACCGCCAACTCCTCCTCGGCGGCGGGCGCGGCGAGTTCCACGTCCTCGACGCCGATCGGGCTCTGCGCGGCGACATCCCAGGTGGCCTTGCCGTAGGCCTGCACGAAATACGGATAGCCGTCGGCCTTGTGGTACAGCACATCCAGCGCGGCCTCGGTGAACTCGACCTGCTCCCGCTCGGCCGGTGCGATCAGCGCCAGATCGGCGGAGGCGCGGTCCAGCCGGTCGATCCGGTGGTAGCCGAACAGCCGTTCCGAGTAGCTCTTCTGCGCCGACAGCACCGCGGGCAGATGCGGCAGGCCCGCCCCGACCACGATCAAGGGCGTGGCCTCCTGACTCAGTTCGTGGCAGGCGCCGCAGATCGCGGAGATGTCGGCGGGGCCCAGGTCCTGCATCTCGTCGATGAAGATCGCGATGCCGACGCCGATGTCGTGGGCCAGCTGCCCGGCCTCCATCAGCAGTTCGACGAGATCGATCTCGATATCGCCGGAGTCGGCGCGCCCGGTGACGGCCGGGACGTCGATGCCCGGCTGCCAGCGATCGCGCATGCCCTTATCGGCCGTGGCGCGCAGCGCGAAGGCCTTGAGAATGCCCAGGAAGTCGTCGACCATCTCCGGATTGCGATGTGCCACAGCGATCTGCCGCACCGCCATGTGCAGCGCCGAGGCCAGCGGGCGGCGCAGCTCCTGATCCGGCCGGGCCTCCATCTTGCCGGTGCCCCAGCCGCGCGAGCGGGCGGTCGAGCGAAGCTGGTTGAGCAGCACGGTCTTTCCGACTCCGCGCAGCCCGGTCAGCATCACGCTGCGCTCCGGTCGGCCGCGCGAGACGCGTTCGAGCACGATGTCGAAGGCGTCGAGCTGCTTGGCGCGACCGGCGAGTTCGGGGGGCCGCTGTCCGGCTCCGGGTGCATACGGATTCCGCACGGGGTCCATGCCCGTACACCGTAGCGCGTCGCAATCGGATTATGGGGACATCTATCGAATGTCCTAGAAATGACTATCGTTCGGCAGCGAGGTCGGGGATAGTCGACCACACCCTATGCCCGACTCTTTACGCTTGTCTTGTTCGCGAACCGGTCCCAGCGCAGGGAGAGGGTCATGTCGGAGGAGTCCATTCCCACTGTCGCCGAGGTGGTCGAGTCCTGGACCGTGCCGGAGAACGCTCCGGTCGCGGCACAGATCCGCAAAAACATCCTGGTGGCGATCGAGCGCGGTTACGACGATCCCCAACTGGTCGCCGATCTCGCGGTCGGCCCGCTGGTGATGGCGCTGGGCGAGCTCGAGATCGGGCTGGCCGATGCCCGGCGGCGAATCAGCGAGTTGGAGCAGGCGTTGGACGCGCGCGGCGGTTCGGAGAACTGAGTCGTCGGCCGGATTGTGTCGTCCAGTCCGGTAACGCCCGCGCTTCTCGGTTCGATAACACCGTTGTCCGAGTCGTTACCGCGCCGTGACCAACCGGCGTGAGCACGCGAAATCGCGAGTCGTCCTGGGGATTTGTGGACGGCGATCAAGACACGGCCGTGTGGGGTGGACAACACAGCCGGGTAGTCGTAATCTCTTCGTGACCGATGGAGTCAGTCGCTTCGCAGGCGGGGCGGCCCATCGCGTCGCCGCCTAATCGGAGGTCGGGTGGGCAGCCCGATCGCCGAGCCGGGGACCCATGTTTGTGGGGTGAATCCCCTTCGGCCACACGGCCGATGGGGTAGGGCCGATCTTCCCGGCCCGAACCCGTCAGCTAACCCGGTCGGCGGTGGGCAGGAAGAAACAGGAGACTCAGCTCGGTGGGTAAACACAGTTTGCAACGGGAATCTCGGCTCCCGAATTCCGTGAAGGGTGCGCTGGTTTTCGGCGCCGTCGCCGCTTCCACCGGCGCCATGCCGGCGATCTCGGCACAGGCAGCCACTATCAACGTCCCCGGCTTCGGCAACTTCGATGTGCCGGTCGGTCCGGAGTTCGATCAGCAGGTCGCTCAGGCCAACCAGGCCCTCGCCGACCATGCCGACCAGATCAAGGGCGCCCAGCAGGCGTTGTCGGCGCCGGCGATGCCCGCCCCGAATGCCGCTCCGTCGACGCCCGGCTTCATGCAGCAGCAGCTCACCCCCGCGGGTGAAGCGCTCGATGCGGCCAAGACCAAGATCGGTGCCCAGTATGTCTGGGGCGGCAACGGCCCGAACGGGTTCGACTGCTCCGGTCTGGTGAAGTGGGCCTACAAGCAGGTCGGCATCGACCTGCCGCGCACCAGCTTCGAGCAGTCGCACGTCGGTAAGCCGGTCGCCTACGAGGATCTGCAGCCCGGCGACCTGATCATCCAGAACGGCGGCGGCCACGTGGCCATGTACGCCGGCGACGGTCAGATCCTGCACGCGCCCCAGGCCGGCGACCCGGTCGAGTACGCGCACCTGAACCCCGACTCGATCGTCACCGCTCGCCGGGTCGGCTAGGTTCCGTCCCGCTCGGCGCGCGCGTAACCTATTCGCACGTATGCGCGGAGAGACGGATCAGCAACGGTCACAGCCCGGTACGGCCCGGGTCGATTCCTGGGTGTGGGCCGTGCGTTTGTTCAAGACCCGCTCGGCGGCCGCTGCCGCCTGTCGGGGTGGGCATGTCCGCGTCAACGGCGTCGCGGTCAAACCCGCACATCAGATCAAGCCCGGCGACGAGGTTCGCGTCCGTGTCAACGGAGTCGAGCGCATAGTCGTCGTGGAGCGAATCATTCTCAAACGGGTAGGCGCGGCTATCGCCGTCCAATGCCTGATCGATAAGTCTCCGCCCCCGCCTGCCCCTGAAATCGTCGCCTCCATGCCCCGCCGCGATCGCGGCACCGGCCGCCCCACCAAACGCGAACGGCGCGAAACGGACCGGCTACTCGGCCGCACTCCGGATTGACCGTCGGCGTCCTCGCGACGGTACGGGATGAAATTTGGGTGCAGCGCGCAGCGATGCCTCGCCCGCTCGGGGCAGATGGGGTCATGGGCGCGCTTGGCCGGATAAGGCGTTTGTCGGTGGGTGCGAAACCGGCTTGACGCGCTGCGAGTCGACAATAACCCGACATTTGCTATCAAGGGAAGGCTTTCGGGGTAATTGAGTCGACCCGCAGTCGGTTACGTCGCCACCTCGGTGAATCTGCTGTCAGCATCGTGCGCGGACATTCTGAAACCAGTTGCTACTGCGCCCGAGTGGAGGGCCGGGAGAGACCGCGGTGCAGGCCGTCGGTCAGGGCCGTGGTGAGCCCGAGAGCCGTCGGCGCCACCGGCGGCGGGGTGGCTCGCCCCGGCAGTACGCCGCGAAGACGAGCGGACATCGGCGAGGCGTCGTCGGTGGGTGCGTAGTCGACGGCCAATATCGACGGCGCCCGGTGGCCCAGGACGACCGACAGCACGGCGGTGCCGCGCGCGACGTCGAACGGTGTGCTTCCGGCGCGGCGGAGCGGGGCGTCGTCGCGGGCCGCTGCCGGGCCGGATACCCAGTCGCCCCAGCCGATGCTGCTGACGCGCTCATCGATTCGGTTGTGCGCCAGCGTATCCAGCGCGGCATGGGCGGCGGCCTCGGCGGCCCGTCCGGGTGCGCCGAGGGTGCCGCTCGCCGAGGAGGAGAGCAGCACGAAGTCGATCGGGTCGCTGCCGGTGAGGTCGAGCAGATTCGCGGCCGCGCCGATGCCCGACTCGAAGGACGCCGCAAGCAATCGCGGTGTGACAGAACGGAATTCGGCATGGTGTCGAATGCCCGCCGCGTGCACCACCCCGCGAATCGTCGAACCGCAGGCGCGAATGTCGAACAGCGCGTTGGCGAGATCGGCGCGGTCGGTGACATCGCAGCGGACCACGACGATGCGGTCGCTGAAGCCCTCGTGCAGCCGCGGCAACGGGCGTGGGGTTCGGGTGAGCACAACGACATCCCGGGCCCCGGCGTCGAGCAGCCAGCGGACGGCCACCGCGCCGAGCGTGCCGAGTCCGCCCGTCACCACGTACGTGCCCCGGGGTCGGATGCCGACGGGGGCGGGCGAGGTAGGCGCGGGCTGGAAGCGGCGGGTATGGAGCGCGCGCCCGTCGATCAGCACCTCTTCCGGCCCAGCGGGATTCAGGATCAGGCCACCGAGGGGTATCGGATCGTCGCCGGTGGTCCAGACCAGCCGAATCGGTCGGCCGGACTCCAGTTGCAGCGATCGGGTCAGCCCGGCGATCGCGTTCTGGGTAAGGGAGGCGCGATCCCGCAGCACCACCGTCGCCGTCGCTGTCGCGGCGTTGTCGTCGACTCGCTGCAGCAGATCGAGGACTCCCGCGACGCCCGTCAGAGGCGAATCGGGCCGATCCGCGTCGGGCCATACCAGCGTGACCGCCGTCGGGCTCGCGTGATCGGCCATCATCGAGGAGACGATCGGGCCCGCATCCGCCGGATCACGCGCCACGCGTAGTGTCGGGAGCTGTCGATCGAGGCGCCGTTCCAGCGCGGTGGCCAGGGCGGAGTCGCCGACGACCAGCGCGCGGTGGATCCGTGGATTCTCCTGTGCCGCCGCATGTTCCGGATCTTCGATGCGGAACCAGCACTCTTCGCTCAGTATCGACCGCGCCCATTCGGCGGCCGTCGCCACGGTGGGGTCGTAAACGGCCGCGCCGCGGAGTATTTCGAATGTCGCGTCGTCGGTTCCCGCGTCGGGTTCGGCCGGATTCGTAGCGAGAGTCGAACACCCGGCCGCGAACTCGTGATCGCCAGCGCCGTTATCCGTGCGTTCTCGCGTGGTCGACGCGGCGATGTCCGCGTCGGCGCGCCGGACCCGCCCCTCGGCGTACATCCTGGCCACGGCGCCGAGAAATGCCTCGGCCTCGCCGTCTCGGTCCGCCATGGGGTACGTCGAGTCACGGAAGTTCGTGTATTCGCGTACCGAGGCGGCCAGGACCGGATGCGGGGACAGCTCCACCACGGTCGAGAGCCCGTCGGCCGCCGCGGCTTCCAGGGCCGCCGCGAGATCCACCGGCCCGCAGACGTTCTCGGACCAGTAGTCGACCGTCAGTTCGGCGGTGGTGATCACCTTCGCGCGGCGGGTGGTCGAGTAGACCGGCAGGCGCGGAACGGTGGGAGCCAGGCCGTCGACTTCGATTGCGAAGTCCGGCACCGTATTCCGCCTCGAGCGTCGCAGGGCGGAACCGGCGGCGATGCGGCGAGCCGCCAACCCCCGTCGCCGGGCGCGGCGTATCAGCGTCTCCACATAGCGCGGCACCCCGCACACCACCACCGAGCGCGGACCGTCCACCGCCGCGACGGCGACCGACCCGCGCATCGGTTCTATCAGGCGCCGCACCTCCCCCGGAGTCGCCGTCAGCACGGCCGCCGCGCCCGGATCGTCCGCCTGCCGCCGCGCCCTGCCGTGCGCCACCGCGACCCGCGCGCCGTCGGACAGCGTCAGCGCCTCGCTCACCACGGCGGCGGCGATCTCGCCTCCACCGTGACCGGCTACCGCATCCGCGCGAAGCCCCCAGATATGCAACAGCTTCGACAATGCCAGCTGGTAGGCGAACAGTGCCGGCTGGGCGACGTCGGGGGTCTCGAGGCTCTTGGCGAATCCGTGCCGGGGAGTCCATACCCGGCGTCCCCCGGCGCGGGTCACCGCATCGGTCGCCGCCTCCAGCGCCTGCGCGAACACCGGATACCGCGCCGCCAGCGCCCGGCCCATCCGGGCATGCTCGCCGCCCTGCCCGGAGAACAGGAACAAGACGCCGCCCGGTGGATCCGACGACTCCCGGCCCGCCGCCGCGGGCCCGGCAGGGTGTGCGGGCGTGCGGTGCCCCATGTCGGTGCTCCCTCCCCGCGTTCGGCGGAGATCACCGGCGCTCCGGTGTCCCCCGGCGATTATGCCGAGAACTTGCCCGGCACAGAAGAGGCTTCCGGGTGGCGTCGGCTATCGCCTACCGTGGCGTCGTGAGGAATGAACCGTCAACACGGTGTGTCTCGTGCACGGCGAGCCGCGGTGAGGTGACGCCGTGAGTGAACCGACCGCGCTGGATCTGAGCGCCGGGCGCCGCGGGGCCATGAACGCGCTGACCGACTGCTGCGCCGCGCTGGTCGCCACACCGCGCCGCCTGCTCCGCCCGCGCCGACCCGACCCGCTGTTTCTCGCGGGCCTGGAGGTGGCCCCGCTGCCCGCGGCTCGCACGACCGTCGCGCTGACCGCCTTGGCCCAGGCTCGCATGTCGGCTCCGGCTGCCGTCGTCGCCGAGGGCACGCGCAGCCTGCGATCGCTTCCGCTGGCGATGGGCGCCTTCCTGATCGAGCATCCGCAGGCTCGTTTCCTGGTGGATCCGGCGCTCTGCGCGGGCGTGCACAAGCGAGTGCTGCCGGGCATGCCGTTCCCGGTCGGCCTGCTGGTCTCGCCCGAGAAGCCGGTGCTGGGCCTGGCGGACGCGCTGGCGGGCCGGGATCTGTCCGGCGACGATATCGATTTCACCCTGGCCACACATCTGCACTGGGACCATGTCTCGGGCCTGCTGGAGCTACCCGAATCTGTCGAATTACGGGTTCCCCGAATCGAATACGAATGGGCGATGAACGGCGAAATCGCGCCCTACGGCGTGGTGCGCGCGCCCCTGCGCGGCCGCCGCATCGGCGCCGTCGAGTTCGACGGCCCGCCCGTGCTCACCTTCACCCGCAGCCATGATCTGTTCGGCGACGGTGCGGTGCTTCTGGTCGACATGCCCGGCCACACGCCCGGCAGCCTCGGCGTGCTGCTCGCGGTGGACGACGGCACCCGGGTCCTGCTGGCGGGCGATGCGATCTGGAACACCCTGCAGATCACGATGATTCGCGAGAAGGCACCCATGCCCGGCGAGCTCTTCGACGACGACCGCGACCAGACGTTCGAAACCATCCAGCGCCTGCACGCGCTGCCGTCGGGCGTCGAAGTGATCGCGAGCCACGATTACAACGCGGTGCTCGCACGGGCGTGATGTGGCGGGCGTCACAGCAGGCTGGCTGTCACAAGGCCCGGGTCACCGGCATCTCTTGTTCGTTCGGATCGACAGCAACGAGCAAGGACGAAGCGATGGAACCCCGTATCAACCTGATGGACAACGAAATCGGCGCCAAGTTCGCCAAGCGTTTCGGCAATGCCAGCCTGGCGATCATGCAGTCGTCGCTGCCGAAGGTCACCCAGGATCTGGTGATGCTGCGTGTCAGCCAGATCAACGGCTGCGGTTACTGCACCGACGCGCACAGCAAGGACCTCGCGCACGCCGGGGAACCCGCGGTACGCGTCAACCTGGTCGCCGCCTGGCGCGAGTCCACCGTGTTCACCGAGGCCGAGCGGGCCGCCCTCGCCCTGGGCGAGGAGGGCACCCGCATAGCCGACGGGCACGGCGGCGTATCGGACGAAACCTGGGCCGAAGTGCGCAAACACTACGACGAAGATCAAACCGCGGCCCTGGTGGCCCTGGTGGCCCAGATCAACGCCGCCAACCGCCTCGGCGTAATCGCCCGCCAACAGGGCGGCTCCTATGAGCCCGGTGCCTTCGGCCAGTCGAGCTGACCGGCAAGCAAATCCCGGCCCCTGAGAGCGGCAGAGGGACTGCGAACAGTTCCGGAGGCTATCATTGACTGATCAGACAGTTAAAGAATATCCTCGCTAGCGAGTCAGGTTGGGGGGTGAGGTCCTTGCTTCCGTTGCGGAACCGCGTGTGGCCGTTATTGGGTGTGTTCTTCGGTGCGCCGGTATGCGCCGAGTACCTGTACGCCTACGTGTCCTTCACCGGCGACGCGATCCGGATGTTGGCCGGGCTGCTGTTCCTCGGGCCGTTGTACGGCGGTGCCGCGTTGCTCATCCGGGAGATCGTCGTGCGTACCCGCAGGGGCTGGGGCGCGACGTTACTGCTGGCTGCCGCGTTCGGCGTAGCAATGCCGGGAATAGTGGACCTGTCGTTGTTCGGCGAACACCACGGCGAGGTCGCCTTCTGGGACGAGTTGCGGCTGCCCACCCTCGTCGAGCCGCTCGGAATCAGCATGTACAACGCCGTGATGTATGTGGCCCTGCACGTGTCGATGAGCATCGGTGCGCCGCTGGCACTGCTGGCTGTCTTGGCTCCTGGCCAGCGTGGTCGACCACTGGTCGGTCGCGTCGGACTCGGTGTGCTCTCGGCGCTGTGGTTGATCGCGGCGATCATGGTGCATTTCGACGGCCGGCGCATCTTTGGCTATACGCCGAACCTCGGGCAGATCGCGGGTGTCGGGGCGGTTGTCGCGATCCTCGTCGCGCTCGCGTTCACCCCGTTGGGCCGCCCAGGCCGGTATCGGGCTGCCGCCCAGAGGGTCTCGCCCTGGATCGTGTTGTCGATCGCGTTGCTCGCCACGATCATTCTCGCTCTCGTACCGCCGACCTGGCTTGGTTTTGCCGCCATGCTGGCACTGCTGCTCGCCGTGTCCGGCGTGATCGGGTGGCTGGCCCGAACACGGGTATGGACCGACTACGAGATCGGGGTCTTCGCCGCGGGAGGCGTCATCGGTCAAACCATCATGGGCTTCCTCACCCCTATCCCGGCGGGTGTCTCCGCGGCGGCGAAGTACGGTTCGAGCATCGTGCTGCTTGCTCTGGCCGCGGCTCTGGCGTGGGCGGTGCTGCGGTCCCGGGTGGTGGCATCGCCGATGGCTACCTCTCGGCAATAATGCACAGGCTGTCAGCGCAAACCGGCTCGTGGGCTCAGGCGACGAACGAGCCCAGGCGGGAGTTGATCAGGGCCTCCGCCTCGGACACCATGCGGGAGATCAGTTCGTCGCAGGTGGGGATGTCGTCGATCAGGCCCTGGACCTGACCGGCGGACCAGATGCCCGCGTCGAGGTCGCCCTCCTCGAAGACCCGGCGGCCGCGGGCGCCCGCGACCAGGTCGCGGACGTCCTCGAACGTGCCCCCGGCGGCCTCGATCTCGACGACCTTGCGGCTGATCTCATTGTCGGCCACGCGGGCGGTGTTGCGCATGGTGCGGAAGATGAGCTGGGTGTCGCGCTCGGTGTGGGCGACGATCTGCTCCTTGACCTTCTGGTGCACCGCCGACTCCTGGGTGCACAGGAAGCGGGTCCCCATGTTGACGCCGTCGGCGCCCAGTGCCAGCGCGGCGACCAGGCCGCGGGCGTCGGCGATACCGCCGGAGGCGACGATCGGGATCCGCAGCGCCTTGGCCGCGGCGGGGATCAGGATCAGGCCGGGAACATCGTCCTCGCCCGGATGCCCGGCGCACTCGAAGCCGTCGATGGAGACGCCGTCGACGCCGATCTTCTGCGCCTTGAGCGCGTGCCGGACGCTGGTGCACTTGTGCAGCACCTTGATCCCGGCTTCCTTGTAGTACGGCAGGAAGGGCTCCGGGTTGCTGCCCGCTGTCTCGACGATCTTCACGCCCGACTCGATGATCACCTTGACGTACTCCTCGTACGGCGGCGGGTTGATCGAGGGCAGGATCGTCACGTTCACGCCGAACGGCTTGTCGGTGAGTTCGCGGGTGCGGGCGATCTCGTTGCGCAGATCCTCGGGGGTGGGCTGGGTGAGCGCGGTGATGAATCCGAGGCCACCGGCGTTGGCGACGGCCGCGACGAGCTCGGCCCGGCCGACCCACATCATGCCGCCCTGCACGATCGGATGTTCGATGCCGAATTCCTCGGTGAACCTGGTGCGCAACATCGGTAGTCCTCCTGCGGTGTTCGACGGCGGTACCCGCGGTCGCGGTCGATAGTCGCACGGGCGCGACGCCCGGGACAACCTCGATGTAAGCCGCAGTTTGCCACCTTATCGACGACTGGCCGGAATCGGACATCCTCAGAAGAGGCTTCAAGCGGTCTAAATACCAGCTTTGAACTGGAAACTGACGGAATGAGAAGCGATGTGCTGATTCTTCTCTGTAACCCTTGTCACGATGAAAAGTTAGTTGCTATTCTCGCAGATGTTCAGCCGAAGGCCTGAGAGGACTACAGCATGACCACCGGTACCCAGTCGCTCGACGAGCCGATCCGGTCGCGCCGCAACCACTGGAACAACCAGATTGCGGCGCACGCGCTCATGCGGCCGGACGCCGTCGCGATCCGGTTCCGGGGCCGGGATACCACCTGGAAGCAACTGCACGAGCGCTCGCTGAAGTTCGCGGACGCGCTCGCCCGTCGAGGGGTCGGGTTCGGTGATCGGGTGCTCATCCTCGCGTTGAACCACCCGGAGTACCTGGAGGCGGTCTTCGGCATCAACGCGCTCGGCGCGATCGCGGTGCCGGTGAACTTCCGGCTGACCCCGCCCGAGGTGGCCTACATCGTCGCCGACTCGGGCGCGAAGGCCGTCGTCACCGACGCCGTGCTGCAGCCCCTGGCGACCGGTGTCATGGCGCAGTCCCCGGCCCTCGAGACCTGCATCTCGATCGGCGGGCAGAGTGCCGACGGTGTGACCGGCTACGACGATGCGCTCGCGGAGGAGGGCGAACCGCATGTGCCGCTGGACATTCCGGAGGACACGCCCTGTCTGATCATGTACACCTCGGGCACCACCGGCAGCCCCAAGGGCGCGATCCTGTCGCACGCCAACATGACCGCGCAGGCGCTCACCTGTATCCGCGCCATGAACACCACCCCCGAGTCGGTCGGCTTCTGCACCTCCCCGCTGTTCCACATCGCCGGATTGGGCAGTCTCGCACCGGCTTTCCAGCTCGGTTGCAAGACCGTGCTGCATCCGCTGGGCGCGTTCGACGCCAAGGAATTCCTCGATGCTGTCGAGGCCGAGCAGGCCACCACGGCGTTCTGCGTCCCGGCGCAGTGGCAGCTGATCTGCGAGGAGCCGACGGTCAAGCAGCGCAAGCTGGCGCTGGAGATGCTCAGCTGGGGCGCCGCGCCCGCCTCGAACACGGTGCTGCAGGCGATGGCCGACTGCTTCCCCGACGCGCAGAATGTCGCGGTGTTCGGCCAGACCGAGATGTCGCCGATCACCTGCGTGCTGGAGGGCCGCGACGCGCTGCGCAAGCTCGGTTCGGTGGGCAAGCCCATCCCGACCATTCAGGCCCGCATCGTCGACGACGAGATGAACGATGTCGCGCCCGGCGAGATCGGCGAAATCGTCTATCGCGGACCGACTCTCATGCAAGGCTACTGGAACAAGCCGGAGGCCACCGCGGAGGCGTTCGCGGGGGGCTGGTTCCATTCCGGCGATCTGGTCCGCACCGACGAGGAGGGCTTCGTCTACGTGGTGGACCGCAAGAAGGACATGATCATCTCCGGCGGTGAGAACATCTACTGCGCCGAGGTGGAGAACGTGCTGTTCGCGCATCCGAAGATCCACGAGGCCGCGGTCATCGGCCGCGCCCACGAGAAGTGGGGCGAGGTCCCGGTCGCCGTCGTCGCCCTGCTGAATCCGGACGACACCCTCACGCTGGAGGACCTCGCGCCCTTCCTCAACGAGAACCTGGCCCGCTACAAGCACCCCAAGGATCTGGTGATCGTCCCGGAGCTGCCGCGCAACGCCAGCGGCAAGGTCGTGAAAGTCCAGCTGCGCAAGGACTATTCGGGATAATCAGAACCCACAGGCGGTGTCGACCGCGGCCATGGAGTTGCGGAACTCCGGGCCGTCGAGCAGCGCCTGGCGGTCTCCGTCCGGGGCGGCGGCCGCGCGGTTCACCTGTGCGACCGCGCCGCTGAGCGCGGTCTTCACCTTGCCCTCGTCGGCCGTCGCCGCGACGCCGTCGAGGTTTGCGCCGAGTTCGGACCACAGTGCGGACGAGCCCGCCATGGCGGCGGGATCGGAGCCGTGGGCCGCATCGTGTTTGGCGCTGAAATCATTGACCGCGGTCTTGACGGCCGCGCAGGTCTCCGGCTCGCTCACCGCGCTCGCCGGTCCGGCCGCCGCCAGACAACCTCCGACCACGCCCAGGAATACCGCCGTGACAACCGTTCCGCGCATCTGAAATCCTTTCTCACAAGGTGTTTTCGAAATACCAGGGTCATCGGCGTACACGCCGTCGCGCCGACGCTCCCACAAGTGGTGGCAGCATGTCATCTAACGGCTCGCGGCGCGAATCGTGTGTCGTGATCAGCGCCGTACCGGCGCGGGGAGGTCGAGATCGGCCAGCAGGTCCCGCACGCGCCGGTGGATATCGTCGCGGATCGGCCGCACCTCGGCCACCGGCAGCCCGGCGGGGTCGTCCACGATCCAGTCCTCCTGCCGGATCTCGGGCAGCAGCGGGCATTCGTCGCCGCACCCCATGGTGACGATGACGTCGGCGGCCAAGATGATCTCGTCGGTCCAGGTCTTGGGGAACTCGTGGGAGATGTCGATGCCCACCTCGGCCATGGCCGCGACCGCCGCGGCGTTGAGCGCACCGCTCGGCTCCGACCCGCCGGACCAGGCCAGCGCCCGGCCCTGGGCGTAGTGTTCGAAGAAACCCAGCGCCATCTGCGAGCGCCCGGCGTTGAACGTGCACAGGAACAGCACAACGGGCACGGCGTGGTCTATGCGGCCCTCCACCTTGGCGCGGGCGTGCAGTTGCTGCCGGGCGAACCGCTCGGCCAGCAGCGGCAGATAGAGCTGCACCGCGGCCCGCTCCTCGAGCTGGGCGTAGGAGTCGTGCAGGAAACGGTGAATCGTATTGGCGTCGAACAGGATCGTGAACTCGCGCTGCAGCCGCCGCTCGGCACGGGCGAGCGCCGTATCGTGCACGATGTCGAGAAGTCGGTAGGCCGGGGTGATTTCGATGAACCCCGCCCGGGTGGTCCGCTCCGGCGTAGACACATCGATCAGCGTGACAGCGTGGCTCTCCGGCGGCAACAAACTAGGGGTGAACCGGATCGAACCCGCAGGCCACACAGGGGCATATCGCCGACGAAACACCGGGTCGCCGCGTACCGGACGGTGGAATCGAATGTCCCGCAATGCGATTCGAAAAAGCGTCAAGGGCTGTGGACATGGGGTATCCGGCGACCCCGATCGGCATACACTCGGCATTATGGGCCGCGAACACTGGGAGACGCCCGAGCAGCAGGCGATTCGCCGCAGGAATCGACTGCGCTTCGCGATCGTCGCGCCCATCGCCATCCTGCTGGTGGCGTGGGCGGTCGTGGCGTATCTGCGCAGCCCGGAGCGCGACGATGCGGCGGCGTCGATCGCACCGGCCTTCCAGGGCGAATGGCAGGGGTTGGCCGACAACAGCCGCGGCAGCTTCGACGTCGTCGTCACGATCCGGGGTGACAATTCCGAGGAGGCCGTCACCGCGTCGTACACCGACAAGGCCTCCGGCGCTCGCTGTGAGCGGGCCGAACGCGTGGTCCGGGGCACCGAGACCGAGCTGACCCTGGCGGCCCGGTCGACCAACGGCGCGGGGTGCGATGGCGCCGCCGAATCGACGATTCAGCTCCACACCGACGGATCGCTCGCCTACCGCGTCGGTGCACCGGACGGAGCCCTCACCGGCATCCTGCGCAAGGTGTAGCCGAGTCGTATTGCCTGCGGCAGTATGGGTTTCATGCCACTCGATCGAACTCGTACCGCCGTCCTCGCCCTGCACTGGCAGGTGAATGTCATCGAGCCCGAGGGATTCTTCGGGCCCATGCTCGCCGAACCGGTTGCGGCGAGCGGAGTGGTCGAACGCGCGACCGCCTTCCACGCCGCGGCGCGGGAGGCGGGACTGCCGCTGATCTTCACCCGCTTCACCATCCCCCTCGGCGAGGGCGGCCTGGTGCGCAACACCGGATTCATGCGGTCGGTGGCCTCCGCGCAGACCGAGTTCCGCCCGGACGCGAAGGGTTCGCCGATCATCGCGGCGATGGCCGAGCAGGCGGCGCAGGGCACGGTGTTCGACAATCAGAAGCTGTCCGGCCTGTCCGGTAGCGCGCTGCCGGACTGGCTGGCCGCCCGCGGCGTCGACACGCTGCTGATCACTGGTGTCGCAACGAATCTCACCGTGGAGCAGACGGCCCGGCACGGCACCGACCTCGGTTTCACCGTGCACCCGATCGCGGACTGCGTGGCCGCCGCCGCCCCGGAGGCGCACGAGGCGTCGCTGGCGAACCTCGACCTGACCACCGCGGGCCGCCTGTCGGCGGAGGAGGCGATCGAAGAGCTGGGCGTGTAACGAGCCACAACCCTGAGAAGGGTTGTGGCACAGCGGAGTTCAGACCAATTTGTTCGAAGTGAGCCATCGCATGATCGGCCACCCGCAGAAAACCGGCAGCCAGCAGGTCAACACCCGGTAGAGCAGTACCGCCGGAACCCCGATCGAGGCGGGCACCCCGAACGCGGCGAGGCCACCGATGAGCGCGGCCTCCACCGCGCCGACGCCGCCGGGAGTCGGCGCGGCCGAGGCCAGCGTGCCGCCGATCATGGTGACCACCGTGACGGTGACGAACGTGGCACTGCCGCCGAACGCCTCGATGCTGGCCCACAGCGCCCCGGCCATGCCGAGAGTGATTGCGGCACAGCCGCCCACGATCATCGCCAGCCGCGACGGGCTGTGCGCGAGATCGCGCAGTTCGTGCACCACCTCGGTCAGCTGGGGGCGGACCTCGGTGCGCAGCCAGCGCCGCACCGTCGGGACGAACATGGTCGCGCCGAGCAGGCCGAGCAGCGCGCCCGCCACCAGATACAGCACCGTCGCGTCCGGGACGAAATGCGCCAGGTTCGCCGAAACCCCCGCCGCCACACTGAAGAACAGCAGCAGCACCACGTGCGTGATCACCTGCATCGACTGTTGCAGCGCCACGGCCGCGGTGGCCCGCACCGTGCCCAGGCCGTTCTGCTGCAGGAACCGCACGTTCAGCGCGAGACCGCCGACTCCGGCGGGCGTGGTGGTGGCGGCGAAGGTGTTGGCCACCTGGGCGAGCAGCAGTTTTGGGAAGTTCACCGACTCCGACGTGCAGCCCCACAGCGCCATGGCCGCGCCGAGATAGGTGCCCATCGACACCGCGAGCCCGAGCAGCGCCCACCACCAGTTGGCTGTGCGCAGTTCGGTGACGAAGGTCGGCACCTGGCTGATGTAGGGATACGCGACATAGACCAGGCCTATGAGCAGGACCAACTGGATGATCTGGCCGCGCGAGTACCGGGTGATGCGCGCGGCCTCGATGCGGTCCTCGCCGGTCTGCTGCTGGACCTCCGCCCGCACCTTCTTCATCAGAGCGCCCGGATCGGGCACGGACTTGCGCACGGGCGCGGGCAGCGCCGACTTCGTCAGCCGCCGTGAGGCATTGAGCACCGCCTGCTCGCCGCAGACGTGAATCGCGGTGCGCACCACCGGTTCCACCCCGAACAGCGCGCTCGTCGACAGCAGCAGCTGCGCCCTGTCGGAGGAGAATCGCGGCTCGTTGGCGCCGAACTCGGCGGACATGAAGCCGCCGAACAGCACTCGCCCCTCGACCACGCGGATCTCCTCTGCCCGCAGGTCGCCGTGCGAGATCTGCGCGCGGTGCATGTTCTGCAGGGCGTGCCACACATTGGTGAGCACGGCCTCGCCGTCCGACGCCAACAGCGCCGTGCCGCGCGGCACCGTGTGCGCGTACAGCGTCCACCCGCGCTCCAGCGCGGCGACGGTCAGCGGCTTGTTGCTGGCCAGGCCCACGTCCCCGATCGCGATGCCCAGCAGTGCGCGATGCTCGACCGCGCGGCGCAGCGAGGCGAAGGCCGGGGCCCGCTCGCTGCTGCGGAAGGTCGCCCAGCGGCGCAGCTGCCGCAGCATGCCCCAGCTGCGTTGGTTCTGGCCGTACAGCTCCACGGTCAGTCGGTGTGCGGGCCCGGTCTCCGCCGACAGCAGCAGTGGTCCGGGTCCGGCGGGGCGCAGCACCGTGAATCCGGTGACCGTGTAGCCGCGTTTGGCCAGCACCCGCACGGCGGCGTCGAGCGGCACCTCGAGCGCGGGCGTGCCGACCAGCAGCACGATCACCGCGCCGACGCACCAGCCGACGGCCAGGCCGAACATCGCCCGCGACGGCACCACCAGGCTCACGAACAGATGCAGCGGCACGAATGCCAGCAGCAGCGCCCACCACCAGCGTCGCCACGACGCGGGCAGCCACGGGCTGGCCACGGTCAGCATGGCGGTGAGCATCGCGATCCAGCGCGGGTCGTCGAGGAATTGAGACAGGAAGGTGTTCAGCTGCTTGGGCACGGCCAGATGCCATTGCGGCGCCGAGAGCCCGGTGCCGGTGATCGACAGCAGCACCACCGCGATCAGACCGGCCGTCAGGTAGCCGAACAGCAGCGTCCACTGCCATCGGAAGATCAGCCGGACCAGGATCGCGAAGGGCAGCGCCACGATGGCGACGCCGTAGCACAGATAGACGAGGTTCGACTGGTCCGGCGTGAGGATGCCGACGATATCGGAGACGGAGCGCTCCAGCGCCTCCCACCGCGACCGGGTGATCAGCGATCCGGCGACGACGAGCGCCACCAGCAGAGCCGACAGCACCACGCGGAGGATATCGCTGGTGCGCCGGATCCGTGGCTGCAGCAGGCTGCCGGAGACGGGAATTTCCCGCCCGTCGACTCGCATGTCGTATCGGATCTTTCGGATCGAGGGAGCGGCGTCGGTCCCGGGGTCGGCTCGCGTGTGAGTATGCAGCAGTGCCGCGAGGCGACCGGTGACAACACGCCGCTGCCAGCGCGCCGGTGCCGATTGCGGCCGGTTATCGTGCCGCAACTGCCCGGCCCGGGCGTCGTCGGCCGCCGCCGAATCGCGACGGTCCCGATCGCGGGAGCGCCGATCGTCATGGCCGCGCGGGCTCACACCGGCGGCTCGGGCCGGGCATGCCGCCCGCCGCCGGTCGGGGGTGCCGCGGTTGCGGTCATGGCCCTGCTATCCGTCGGCAGCGGCCCGCCCTGCGCTGCGGGACCGAGTGGTGCCGACGCCCCGGCGACCGTTCCGCCGCCCGCGGCCCCGTTACCGGAGGGCGACCCCTCGGGCACGCCCACGCTGTAGATGCCGCCGGTCATCGTGCCCGCGTCGAGTTCCGCGATGGACGCGGCCACCTGCTCGGTGGACACCAGTGCGGGAAAGGTGTTGGGGGCGATGGCATTCGCGCGCACGCCGAATTCGGCGAACTCGGCGGCCAGGTGCCGGGTGAGCTGGTTCAGCGCGGCCTTCGAGGCCGAATACATCGCCTGCCCGCCCGGATAGACCTCGGAGCCGGAGATGCTCGACACGTTCACGATATTGCGATTGCGGCGGCGATTCTCGATATCGTCGTGCAGCCAGCACCGCTGCGCGAGCCGAGCCGCCAGGCGCAGCGGCACACCGACATTCGTCGCGAAGTGCGGTTTGAACTCGTCCAGCGCGGCGTCGCCGTCGACGATGCCGTGTGGCTGCCAGCGGGCGTGCGCGGCATTGTTCACCAGCAGATCCACGGTCCCGAACTTCGCCAGCGCCAGGTCGACCACCCGCTCCACCTCACCCTCGCGGGTCAGGTCGGCACGCACCACGTGGATGCGCGAGGCGTTCTCCGGCAGCGGCGTCGACGGCTCCAGCGGATCGATGAACCACTCGTCTTGCGACGGGGCCGCGGGCACCCGGGTGCGGCACACCGCGAGGATGTCGTAGCGGGTGTAGAAGGCGCGGCAGAAAGCGTCGCCCAGCGTGCCGCCCGCTCCGGTCAGCAGGCAGACGCGGCGGTCGTCACCAGTCGGCAATGCGATCTCCTCCCCAGCGGCGCGCCGCCTCGCTCTTGGGCCGGTGCAGCCACATCACCACGCAGTTGCGGGCGGCGGCGTTGGCGCCGACGAAGGTGTGCCACGACCGCGGCGTGCACTCGAATACCACCATCGAATTGTTCAGCGGCGGAACCGATACCGTCGACCCCGGCGCGCCGACGTCGGAGCCGCCCGCATGCGCGAACAACGCGGTCTCCCCGCCGTCGCCCGTCCGCCACTCCTCGTTGTTCAGATAGAACAGCACCGCGACCGCCCGCACCAGCTCGCGCGCGCCCGTCCCCGCGGGCCGCTCGCCGGTGCGCAGATCGATGGTGGCGTCGGGCAGTCCGACCTCGCCGGGTTCCGGCGGCGCCGCGGGAAACCAGGCCGGGGTCAGGTCGTGGTGCGGCCAGCCCCGCGGACTGTCCGGTTCGTGATGATGCAGCGACCCCTCCACGTCTCCGCTGGCGCGCACCCCCGCGACGCGCTCGATCAGGTCGTGCCAGGCGCGCGACAGGAACACCTCCATCGGACCGTCGCGCACCGCGGCCAGGCTCACCCCGGTCGCGCTGTAGCCCTCGGCGACCGGCGTGAACCGACCCTGCTCCCGATGCACGCGCTCGAATTCCTCGGCCAGCCGCCGATAGAACGCCGCCACGAACACGTCGCGGACGTACACGTGCGGAAACGGCCGAGCCCGGCGGATCCAGCGGCGGTGCGCCAGTAGATCGGTGAACCACCGCGGTAGCGGCGCCTCCGTTGCCATGCGTACTCCCTCCCGGACAATTCACCGTGATCCTATTGCGTGCACGTTGTGGGTGGATTCCGGCCTTTGTCCCGACAATGAGCGTTGAGCGTGCAACGATCACTCTGTGGTTCGTGACGTCCGTATCTGCTTCGTGGGGGATTCGCTGGTTGCCGGATTGGGGGATCGGCAGTGCCTGGGCTGGGCGGGTCGTCTCGCGGCGCGGGCGGCCGGGGCCGGGCAACCGCTGACCTACTACAACCTCGGTGTCCGCGGCCAGACCTCCGCCGAGATCGCGGAGCGCTGGGAGCGGGAGTGCGCGTTGCGGTTACCGGTCGGCGTCGACGGCCGCGTGGTGTTCTCCTTCGGGGTCAACGACACCATGTCCGAGGACGGCCGGGCCTGGGTTGCGACGGACCGGTCGGTGGCGAACCTGGCCGCGATGCTGCGTCGTACCCGCGAACTCGGCTGGCCGACACTGATGGTCGCGCCGCCACCGGTCGACGACGACGAACACAACAGCCGCACCGAGAAATTGGATGCGGAATTCTCCGATGTCTGTGATGCCGAAGGCGTTTCGTACGTGCGGGTGCATCAGCCGCTGCGGCAGAGCGGGACCTGGATGCGGGAGGTCGCCGCCGAAGACGGCTACCACCCCAGCGCCGACGGGTACGAGGAATTCGCCGCGCTCATCGTGCCGCACTGGCTGCTGTGGCTGTCCGAACCCGGGTCAGGACTGCCCGCCGTCCGGTGACACCCCCGTCGCGATCGACGAAGAGGGGAGGATGGCGGTTCACCGATTGGTTACCACGAGGCCGATGCGCTGCTGCTCCGGGGTGCGGCCGAGTTTCGACTGACCGCCCGGCGGATAGCATGGACCGGATGGGCGAGACCGGTGAATCGCGGACGGACGAGGCCGAATTGCACGCGCGGCGAGCGAGTTCGTTCGGCGCGGAGGCCGCTGCCTACGCCACCCACCGCCCCGACTATCCACCGGCGGGGATCCGGTGGGCACTGGAACCGCTCGGCCACATCGCCGCGCCCGAGGTCGTCGATCTCGGCGCGGGCACCGGAAAGCTCACCGCGGGCCTCGTGGACACCGGTGCGCGGGTAACGGCGGTGGAACCGGACGCGGCCATGCGGGCCGAGTTCACGCGGCGTCACCCCGGCGTCGCCGTTCTGGACGGGAGCGCGGAAAGTATTCCGCTGCCGGACAATTCGGTACACGCGCTGGTGGCCGGGCAGGCCTTCCACTGGTTCGATCTGCCGCGGGCCTTCCCGGAGTTCGCGCGGGTGCTGCGGCCCGGCGGGGTGCTGGCGGCCTTCTGGAACATGCACGACTCGTCGGTCGAGTGGGTGGCGGAGCTGGACCGGCTGTCCCGGTCGGAGGTGTCGTTCCAGCGTCGCGCCCAGGATCCGGAGCCGTCGCATCCGCTGTTCCGGCCGTTCGAGCGGTCCTATTTTCCACACGCCCACCGGCGCACCGCCGAGAGTCTCGCGGAGACGATCGGCACCCACTCGCATGTCCTCGTAGTATCGCCGCAGGAGCGGGCCGCGGTTCTCGGCCGTATCACGGAGTATCTGCGCGGGCAGCCGGAGACGCGGGCCGGAGAGTTCGATCTGCCGTTGCGCACCTTGGTCATTCGCGCCGTGCTGCGCTGAGGTCAGCGCGTCTGTAGGACCGCCATGGCCGCGTTGTGTCCGCCGATGCCGCTCACGCCACCACCGCGCACCGCCCCGGCGCCGCAGCGGAACACATTGCGGTGTGCGGTGCCCACGCCCCAGCGGGCGGCGGCGTCGTCGGCGTCGTCGTCCGCGCGGAACGGGAATGCGAGATCGCGGTGGAAGATGTGCCCGCCGGGCAGACCCAGCTCCCGTTCGAGGTCCACCGGGCTCTTGGCCTCGAGGCAGGGGCGGCCGTCGCCATCGACCGCCAGGCAGTCGCGGATCGGTTCGGCGAGCACCGAATCCAGCTGTGCCAGTGTCGAGTCGACGATCTCGGTTTTGGCGGTATCGGGATCGGTGGTGAAAAGCCTTGCCGGAGTGTGTAACCCGAACAGGGTGAGGGTGTGCGCGCCGCGCTCGGACAGCTCTGCGCCGAGGATCGAGGGATCGGTGAGGGTGTGGCAGTAGATCTCCGACGGCGGGACGGTCGGGAAGCTTCCGGCCGCGGCCTCGCGGTAGGCCCGCTCGAGCTGCGCGTAGCCCTCGGCGACGTGGAAGGTGCCCGCGAACGCGTCGCCGGGATCGACCGAATCCCGCAGTCGGGGCAGCCTGCGCAGCAGCATATTGATCTTGAGTTGGGCGCCCTCGGCGCGCTCCGGCGCATCCGTGCCGAGCAGCCGTGACATCTCCTCCGGCGCGGCGTTCACCAGCACGTGCCGCGCGCCCACGGCACCGCCCGGATAGCGGACTTCGGCTGTGCCGCCGTCGGTTTCGACGGCGGTGACCGCGCGGCCGGTGAGCAGTTCGGCTCCGGCGGCGCGGGCGGCCGACGCCAGCGCGTCGGTCAGCGCGCCCATGCCGCCGATCGGCACATCCCAGTCGCCCGTGCCGCCGCCGATCACGTGGTACAGGAAGCAGCGGTTCTGGCGCAGCGCCGGATCGTGGGCGTGGGTGAAGGTGCCGATCAGCGCGTCGGTGAACACGACTCCGCGCACCGTATCGTTGGCGAAGCGCGCCTCGATCGTCTCGCCCAGCGGGCGTTCGAAGATCGCCTCCCAGGCGGCGGAATCGTCGACCAGGCGCTGCAATTCGGCGCGCGTGGGCAGCGGATCGGTCAGCGTGGGGAAGATCCGCTCGGCGAGGCGGCCGGTCATCCCGTAGAACTTCTCCCACGCCCGGTGGTCGGCCTCGCCGCCGGTCACACGGAGAAAGCTTGCGCGCGTGCGGTATTCATCGGCCGAGTCGATCAGCAGGCCGGTCTCGCCGACCGGCGTGTACGACGAGATCCGGCGGCGCCGCGTCTCGAATCGCAGGTCCAGATCCCGCACGATCGCCCGGGGCAGCAGGCTCACCAGATACGAATACCGCGACAGCCGCGCGTCCACGCCCGCGAAGACGCGCTCGGACACCGCCGCGCCGCCGGTGTGGTCGCGGCGCTCCAGTACCAGCACCGAGCGCCCGGCCCGGGCCAGGTAGGCGGCCGCCACCAGTCCGTTGTGGCCGCCGCCGACGATGACGACGTCGTAGGACGCGCGTGTCGGCTGCATCTGGCCTGGATATCACGAAATCCGGCCCGCCGGGCCGCTCAACGGGCCGGTGTCGCCGACTTCCTCGCCAGCAGGTACGCGTGCGGGCACCGCTCGTCCGGATCGGGCGCGCGGCGCAGTTGCGCCACGGTCTCGAAACCGCCCTCGCCCAGCACCTCCGCCATCCGGCGCAGCGACCAGCGGTATACCGGCGCCACCTTGTGGTCGTACGGCTGGATGTCGTGGAACTCGTCGTCGGCGGCCTGGAAGCCCAGCAGCAGCGGAGCCCCCGCGGTCAGCACCCGGCCGAATTCGGCGACGATGCCCGGCACCCGTTCCGGTGGCGTGTGAATCATGCTGTACCAGGCCACGATCGCGCCGAGCGAGGCATCGGGCAGATCGAGCCGCTCCATCGATCCGATCTCGAATCGCAGGTTCGGATGCGCGGCCCGGGCCAGTCGGATCATCTCCGGCGACAGATCCAGGCCGAAGACATCCAGGCCCAGGTCGTGCAGGTGAATGGTGACCCGCCCCGGCCCGCAGCCGATATCGGCGACGGCGCCGCGCCCGTGCGCCAACTCGGCGAAGACGCCGAACATGGCGCGATCCAGCGGCTGGGCCGCCATGACCCCCGCGCTGATCTCGGCGTACAGCTCGGCCACCTCGTCGTACGCCGCTCGGGTCCGCGCCACATCCTCTACTCCCGTCACGGCCGCGAGTCTACGGATCCGGTCCGACATGCTCCCGGCGGCCGCGGCCGACGGCCTGCGCTATTACGGTGTTATCGGAATCGTCGGCCAGGGTAGTTGACTGTTCGAGCGAAAAACGTTCTGCTGTAATACAGTTCGCGCTCCACGAAGATCAGGCATCATGGGCGGATGGGATCGAGAGCAGACCGCTGGGACACCTTCGTCGAGCACCTCCGAACGGCCCCCGCCGCCCTACCGGCCGATCTCCGGCGCTCGATATTCGAAGCCGCGTCCGAGGGGGATGTGTCGACATTGCCGGAGGATCTGGCGCCGTTCGTCGACACCGTGGCCCGCCACGCCTACCGCGTCACCGACGAACAGGTAGCCGCGCTGACGGCGGGGCGATCCCAGGACGAGGTGTTCGAGACCACGGTGGTCGCCGCGGCCGGTGCGGCCGACCACCGGCTGCGGGCGGCCCTGCGAGCGATGGAGGACCGGACATGAGACTCGACGTCGTCGACCACGGGCACGACCTTCCGGGGCGGTGGACGCTGCGCGCCATGCGCGTACTCGGCCGTACCGAGGTCCCCGACGTGATCAAGGTGCTGTTCTACCGGCACCGCTACTTCAGCACCCCCTTCGGCGACCTGCTGCAGGACCTGATGCGCGGCCCGTCGGCGTGGAGCGTCGGCGAGCGCGAACTGTTCGCCGCCTACACCTCCGCCCGCAACCAGTGCGACTTCTGCCGCACCTGTCACCAGACCGTCGCCGAGAGCTACCAGACGCCGGATCTGGTGATCCGCGCGCTGGAGCGGCCCGCCGACTCCGGGCAGCGCATCGAAATCGTTGTGGTACTGGACTTTCTGGCGAAGCTGGCCGACGCTCCCGACGATGTGAAACCGGCCGATGTGGAGCGGGTGCGCGTCGCCGGGGTGACCGATGCGGCGCTGCAGGAGGCGGTGCGGATCAGCGTGGCGTTCCACACCATCAACCGCATCATGGACACGATGGGCGGGGTCCCGCCGGAGGGCCGGGGGCTGACGCTGACCCGGTGGTTCCTGCGCCGGATGGGGTATGCCACGCCGCCGACGGTCAAGTTCCTGTCGTCCGCGGGCTAGCAGGCGCGCGGCTGCGGCACAATCCGGGTATGGAGACGCTCGGATCGCAGACTGTCTACAGCAATCGCTGGATGGAGGTGCACGAGGACACCATTCGCCGCTCCGACGGCTCCACCGGCATCTACGGGTTCGTGGACCGGCCCGATTTCGTCCTGGTCGTGCCGCTGGACGGCGACCGCTTCCACCTCGTCGAGCAATTCAGATATCCACTGGGACACCGGTGTTGGGAGTTCCCCGCGGGCACGCTGCCCGACCGCGCGGTCGGCGAACCGGTCGACCTGGCCCACCGTGAGCTGCGCGAGGAGACCGGACTGCGGGCGGGGCGGCTGACCTATCTGGGCCCGGTCGACGCCGCGCCCGCCACGCTGCGCCAGCGCGGGCGCGTCTATCTCGCGACCGAGCTGACACCCGGCGAACCCGAGCGCGAGCCGGAGGAGCAGGACATGCGGTCGGACTGGTTCGACCGCGCGGCGCTGGAGCAGATGATCCGCACGGGCGAGATCACCGATTCCGGCACGCTCGCCGCGTATTCGCTGCTGTTGCTGCACGAGCGGGCGTGAATCCGTTGCGGTCGCGAGAATCGTTGCGCCGCAACGACTATGCGTTATCGGCGTACGCCGGGATGCCGTGCGGATTCGCGCGCGCCAGCCGCACGGCCGGACCGGCACCGATCCGAACGGTGAGCGGGAATCCGCTGCCGCTCCGCGCCACCGGCTCGAACGCGATGTGGGCGAATCCGGCCTCGGGGCCGCTCGCCGCGGCGAGCCGGTCCAATTCGGCCTCCACCAGTACCCACTGATCCCGCGGAACATATTGGCGCATCACCGAATGCCATACGACGGTGAGGGTGCCCGGCGCCGGTTCGACCGTCGCCAGGAATTCGGCGGCGCCGACGGCGGCCACCGTCGCGGGCACCTGCGCGGCGACGCGAAGGGCGCCGTCCAAGCGTGCGGCGCGCTCGCGCTGATCCGGCCACACGTACGACCGCAGCGCCAGCGCGCCGCGCGGCGAGAGCGGGTCCAGGGGCGACGGGTCGCAGCCGCGGCGCTCGACGACGGTGAGCCGCCGATGGCGTCGTGCGGCGGCGGTCAGCCAGTCGGGTACCGGGCCGGTCCATGCGTTGCCCAGCGAGACCGGGGAATCCGCCGGCCCCCAGTCGAAATCGTCTGTGTACCAGTGGTATTTATCGGCACGCAGATTCAGCCCCGCGCTGCTGCCCAGCTCGAGCAGCCGCACCGGCAGCGGGATCGCGTCGACGGCCGCCAGCAGCCCGGCCAGCAGCGGTACGGCACGGCCCACCTCATTGGTCTGGGGCGGCCGGGTCAGCCAGTCCCGAATCCATTCGGGATGAGACGCGACGACCTCCCGAAACGCCTCCCGGACACCGGATTCGGAGCGAGCCGTCGGCGTGGCGCTCGGGTAGTAGGCCGACAGTTCCGGTGCCTCGCCCGTCAGGACCAGCGCGTGCACGGCTCCCATGAACCGCAGCGGAACGGCGTCGACGAGCGGCGCGTCCGTGTAGTCGGCGAGTGCCCCGGTACACGGCCCGCCGTCCTCGATGTCTCGCGCTACTGCGGTCAGCAGCGTGGAATACAGCGGGGAGCCCAGCTTGGCGCAGGCCCGGGCCTGGAGTTCGAACTGCGATACCAGCGACATGATTGCACTATGCCCCAGGCGAAGTCGGCCGGATCTCCCGCGATCGAGGTCGCCATCGCCTGGCACCCCGCGCAACGACGGAGACTCCGCGCACCGTGGTTCTCTACCGGCTGTCCACGCCGTTCGCCGCCGCGGGTGCGGGCCGAAAGCCAATTGGGTTGACGGACGGCATATTCGGATGCCATTATTAAAGGGGAAGGCACCGAAGATTCGAGTGTCTATTTTTCTTTGTGCCCTCGACATCAGTCGATTCCGGGTGTAATTTGATTCTTCGCGCCGGGGTGTGCGCTGTCCGACTCTCGAAATGTATCGACCGTAGAAAGCGGTGCTGTCCGTGCACCGTTTTCTACCCGTTGCTGTCGAGTCGAGGTTCGGGCGGCGCCCGCCGCGGTGCGCAATATCGATACAGCCTGGAAGGACGCATCTTGGCAATCTCGAATCGGACCAATGCCGAATTTTCCGCCGATACCGGGGTTCCTGGCGCGCCGCGGCGGGTCTCGTTCGCCACACTCCGCGAGCCCCTGGATGTTCCGGGCCTGCTGGATATCCAAACCGAGTCCTTCGAGTGGTTGATCGGCGCGCCCGCGGGCGGGTTGGCGGAGGTGCTCGAGGAGATCAGCCCGATCGAGGACTTCGCCGGGACCATGTCGCTGTCGCTGTCCGACCCGCGCTTCGAGGAGGTCAAGGCCTCCATCGAGGAGTGCCGGGACAAGGACATGACCTACGCGGCGCCGTTGTTCGTGACCGCGGAGTTCATCAACAACAACACCGGTGAGATCAAGTCTCAGACGGTCTTCATGGGCGATTTCCCGATGATGACCGAAGTGGGCACCTTCGTCATCAACGGCACGGAGCGCGTGGTGGTCTCGCAACTCGTGCGTTCGCCGGGTGTGTATTTCGACGAGTCGGTCGACAAGGGCACGGAGAAGGTGCTGCACAGCGTCCGGGTGATCCCGAGCCGGGGCGCGTGGCTGGAGTTCGATATCGACAAGCGCGACACCGTGGGTGTGCGCATCGACCGCAAGCGCCGCCAGCCCGTGACGGTGCTGCTCAAGGCGCTCGGCTGGACCAGCGAGCGGATCGCCGAGCGCTTCGGCTTCTCCGAGATCATGCTGACGTCGCTGGAGAAGGACAACACCGCCAACACCGACGAGGCGCTGCTCGATATCCATCGCAAGTTGCGTCCGGGCGAGCCGCCGACGAAGGAGTCGGCGCAGACCCTGCTGGAGAACCTGTTCTTCAAGGAGAAGCGTTATGACCTGGCCAAGGTCGGGCGCTACAAGGTCGACAAGAAGCTGGGCATCCACAGCGGCGGTTCGCGGGTCCTCACCGAGGAGGATCTCGTCACGATCATCGAGTACCTGCTGCACCTGCACGCGGGTGATCGGGTGATGACCGCGCCGGGCGGAGTCGAGGTGCCGGTCGAGGTCGACGACATCGACCACTTCGGCAATCGCCGGCTGCGCAGTGTCGGCGAGCTGATCCAGAACCAGTTCCGGGTGGGGCTGTCGCGCATGGAGCGCGTGGTCCGCGAACGGATGACGACCCAGGATGCCGAGGCCATCACGCCGCAGTCGCTGATGAATATTCGTCCCGTCGTCGCCGGGATCAAGGAGTTCTTCGGCACGTCGCAGATGTCGGTGTTCCTGGACCAGCGCAATCCGCTCGCCAGCCTGACCCAGAAGCGCCGCCTGTCGGCGCTGGGGCCGGGCGGCCTGACCCGCGAACGCGCCGGGCTCGACGTTCGCGACGTGCATTACAGCCACTACGGCCGGATGTGCCCGATCGAGACGCCCGAGGGCCCGAACATCGGCCTGATCGGCTACCTGTCGGTGTACGCGCGGGTGAATCCGTTCGGCTTCATCGAGACGCCGTACCGAAAAGTGGTCGATGGCAAGGTGACCGACGAGGTCGTCTACCTGACCGCCGACGAGGAAGACCGGCATGTCGTGGCGCAGGCGAACGAGTCACTCGATACCGCAGGGCGTTTCATCGCATCGCGAATCCCGGTGCGCCGCAAGGGATCCGAGGTAGAGCTGGTCGACCCCGTCCGGGTGGACTACATGGATGTGTCGCCGCGCCAGATGGTGTCGGCGGCGACGGCCATGATCCCGTTCCTGGAGCACGATGATGCCAACCGTGCCCTGATGGGTGCGAATATGCAGAAGCAGGCGGTGCCGCTGATCCGCGCGGAGTCGCCGTTGGTCGGTACGGGTATGGAGCTGCGTGCGGCGGTGGATGCGGGCGATATGGTGGTGAACGAGAAAGCTGGTGTGGTGGAGGAGGTTTCGGCTGACTACATCACTGTGATGCACGATGATGGTACTCGTAAGTCTTATCGGATGCGTAAGTTCTCGCGTTCCAATCAGGGCACCTGTGCCAACCAGCGTCCGATCGTGGATGAGGGGCAGCGGGTCGAGGTCGGTCAGGTGTTGGCCGATGGTCCGTCCACCGACAACGGTGAGATGGCCCTCGGTAAGAACCTGCTCGTCGCGGTGATGCCGTGGGAGGGTCACAACTACGAGGACGCGATCATTCTGTCGCAGCGTCTCGTGGAGGAGGATGTGCTGACCTCGATCCATATCGAGGAGCACGAGATCGATGCTCGCGATACGAAGCTCGGTGCCGAGGAGATCACCCGGGATATCCCGAACGTGTCCGACGAGGTCCTCGCCGACCTCGATGAGCGGGGCATCGTGCGTATCGGTGCGGAGGTCCGTGACGGTGACATCCTGGTCGGCAAGGTCACTCCGAAGGGTGAGACCGAGCTGACGCCGGAGGAGCGGTTGTTGCGCGCGATCTTCGGTGAGAAGGCGCGCGAGGTGCGCGACACCTCCCTGAAGGTGCCCCACGGTGAGTCGGGCAAGGTCATCGGTATCCGCGTGTTCTCCCGTGAGGACGACGACGATCTGCCGCCGGGCGTCAACGAGTTGGTGCGTGTGTATGTGGCGCAGAAGCGCAAGATCCAGGATGGTGACAAGCTCGCCGGTCGGCACGGCAACAAGGGCGTCATCGGCAAGATCCTCCCCAAGGAGGACATGCCGTTCATGCCCGACGGCACGCCGGTGGACATTATTTTGAACACCCATGGTGTGCCGCGTCGTATGAACATCGGACAGATCCTGGAAACCCATCTCGGCTGGGTGGCCAAGGCGGGCTGGAAGGTCGAGGGCAATCCGG